>NZ_JABUEE010000004.1:0-475593 GCF_019836105.1 Rhodococcus sp. BP-316
GAGATCTACACAAGGCTATTCGTCGGCAGCGTCAGATGTGTATAAGAGACAGAGACCACCCTCGGTGGGGCGCGGTGGGGGGATCGACACCCACGGGTCCCTGAACGGCATCAGCGCGGCACCCGTGGTGGGTGCCGCGCTGATGTGTCACAGCATCGGTGTGAGAGGCGTGCTGCCCCTCACGCGAGAATCGGAGCGATCGATGTGACCGCTCCGGTCTCTCTCATTCCTGGTCGAACCGTCGCTTGAAACGATCCTCCATCCGCGAGGAGAATCCCTTGCGAGGACCTCGGCGCGGTGCGGAACCGGAACGGCGCGGGCCGCCTCCCGGTGCCGGCGGGTTGTCGCCCTCGGACTGCTCGGACTGGGGCGCGGTGGGCTTGCGCAGCAAGAGCAGAACGCCGGAGCCGAACATGAACACGAAGCCGACGAGACTGATGATCGGGAATCCACCGGGCTTGAACGGGAGGGCCACGCCTGCAATGAGCAGAATGAGGCCGATCACGAACAGAGCGACGGCCTGAAAACGACGCCGCGTGGATGCGGCTCGAATCCGTCCGCCGCGCACGGTCGACGCGAACTTGGGGTCCTCGGCATAGAGAGCGCTCTCGATCTGGTCGAGCATGCGCTGCTCGTGCTCGGAGAGTGGCACGGTACCTCCCCCGGCACTGGATGGTGGCTCTCACTTCTTTGCCAGAAGTGAGAGGTAGCCGATCGGTCCGGCTACCTGTTGTCGATGATACGAGCAGAATCGGCGGCGAGCCACCTACCTGCACCACCAGTATGCGAGAAAAAGTCGCTCCGTGGTGGCGACCAGGTCTACGCGGGCACCGCGACCGCGTCGGACCGCGAGGTCACACGGTCCTCGACGCGGTGCAGAAAGCGTCCTACCTGCGAGAAGAACTCGTCCGCCTCGGCCGCGTCGAGCCGATCGGCCGAGCCCGCCTCGATGGACGCACGCAGCGTGGAATACGCGGCGAAGTACGACGCCCACTCCGTGAACTCCGGCGCAGCCGTCCGCATGCGCACCCAGGCGCTGCGGGACGCCCCACGCTTGGGCACCGGATCGACCGCGTCGAGCAGGGCGCCGGCACCGCGCAACGCGGCGACGTAGGACTCGAGGAACATGTCGGCCGCCGACGGTGCACCGGCCGCGTCACCGAGAATGGCGTCCGCACGACGCAGCAACATGCGGGCGCGGGCGTGCGTGCGCGACGGCGCCGCGGAGGCGTCGAACGAGACCACCGTGCCGTTCGTCATCGTCTCACCACCCTCCGTGCGGTCTGCAGAGCTGCGGCGTGCCGCAGTGTGACCACCCGTGCTCCGAGCCATTGCGCTGCCTCCCTCTCCGACACGTGAACCGATCGGCGTCCCACGTCCTTCTCAACACCGTCGGCCTGTCGGTTACTCCCCTGAGCGGGCCGATCGAGCGCGATGTAAGCATGGAGGTCGGACATGTTCTCCGGACCGTCTCGCGCGATCGACCCGATGTCGGGCCGATCGACCCGAGGTCGATTCGTTCGAACGCGTGTTCGATGACTTCACTGTAGCGCGGACGTCCGACACGATGCGAGGGATCGAGGTGAGTACCGTTCACGACGCCCGAGGCGGCCCCTCCGACGAGGGCATTCGTCTGATCGAACTCACCCCGCAGGACATGCGCCGACGGTTGACCGAAGCCCTGTCCGTCTACGTCGCCGCGATGGGCTACCCGCGCGGAACCGAGTTGCATCGGGCGCCGATGTGGGCGGAGCACATCCTGCGGCCGGGGTGGGGCGCGGTGGGAGGAGTCTCACACGACGACCACCTGGTGGCGATCGCCTACTGCTATCGCGGAGCGCCACATCAGTGGTGGCATCAGCAGGTCCGCGACGGAATGCGACGAGCGGGGTGGTCCGCCGAGAACGCCGAGCGGGTCCTCTCGGACTACGTCGAGTTGACCGAGCTGCACGTCTCCCCCGAGGCTCAGGGGCACCGTCTCGGCGAACGGCTCCTGCTCGCCCTCATGGCGGGCCGCCGGGAGAGTTCCGTGCTGCTCTCCACCCCCGAGGTCACCGGCGAGGACAATCGAGCATGGCGTCTCTACCGGCGGACGGGGTTCCAGGACGTCGTGCGCCGATTCCACTTCGCCGGGGACGCCCGACCCTTCGCGGTGCTCGGCCGCGAATTACCCCTGACACCCGGGACCGGACTCGGTCTCGACACCACCACAGAAGAGGGGCCGACCACGTGATCGATGCCGCCGTCGTCGGATCGGGTCACAACGCACTCGTCTCCGCCGCCTACCTGACCGATGCCGGATGGTCCGTCCGCGTCCTCGAACGAGACACCGTCGTCGGAGGCGCGGCCTCCACGGTCGAGCGCTTCCCCGGCCACAAGGTGGATCGGGGCTCGTCCGCGCACATCATGATCCGGCAGACCGGCATCATCGAGGAGTTGCGTCTCGCCGATCACGGCCTGCGCTATCTCGACTGCGACCCGTGGGCGTTCGCGCCGCCTCCGCCCGGCACCGACGAGCCGGGCATCGTGTTCTCCGTGGACCTGGACGCCACCTGTGCCTCGATCGAGGCGGCGTGCGGACGCAAGGACGCGGACGCGTACCGCGCGTTCGTCGCACTGTGGGGGCCCCGCAGCGCACGTGTCATGACGTCGTTCGGGAGTCCGCCCACCGGGAGGGCTCTGCTGTCCTCCTTCTGGGGCATGGACGCGAGCGACGGTGCGGCGGCCCTGTCACGCGAGTTCCTCGCGTCGGGCGACTCGCTTCTGAACCGGTGGTTCGACAGCGAGCGCCTGAAAGCGGCTCTCGCGTGGTTCGGCGCCCAGTCCGGTCCGCCGATGTCCGAGCCCGGCACGGCCCCGATGGTGGCCTTCAACGCTCTGATGCACACGACCCCGCCCGGCCGCGCCGTCGGCGGCAGTGGCGCGCTGAGCGTCGCGCTGCAGACGAAGATCGAGGCCGACGGAGGCACCGTCACCCTCGGTGACGCCGTCGTGTCGGTCACGCGTGTCGGAGACGGATGGTCGGTCCGCACCGCGAGTGGCGAGGAGGTGCGCGCACGCACGGTCATCGCCGGGTGCCACATCCTGACCACGCTCGACCTCCTCGACGCCGGCGGTTTCGACACGGCGACGACGGAGTCGTGGCGACGGCAGATCGACGTGGGGCCGGGCATCGGCATGGTGGTCCGCGCATCGACGTCGTCGTTGCCGCAGTATCCCGGCGCTCCCGGCGTCGAGTCGTCCAGCCGCGGACTGCAACTGCTGGTACACGACCGGGCCCAGCTCCGTCGGGCGCACGGAGCGGCATCGGCAGGCGATCTCCCGCCGGCGCCGGTGGTGCTGGCCATGAGCTTCAGCGCGGTCGACCCATCGATCGCGAAGCCCGGCGAACACCAGGTCTCGCTGTGGTCGCAGTGGCACCCGTACCGACTGGCCGACGGTCGGAGCTGGCGAGGCGGCAGCCCCGAGGTGGCGGAACTGGAGGGTGATCGGATCGTCGCCGAGGTGGACAAGTACGCCCCCGGCTTCGCCGACAGCATCCTGCAGCGGCACACCCAGTCCCCGTGGGACCTCGAACAGGAACTCGGGCTCGTCGGGGGCAACGTGATGCACGTCGAGATGTCACTGCACCAGATGATGATGTGGCGCCCCATGCCGGCGCTCGCGGACATGACCGTGCCCGGAGCCCCGTCGTTCTTCCTGACCGGCGCCTCGATGCACCCCGGCGGCGGTGTCTCCGGATCCAGCGGCCGCAGTGCCGCCCGGCTCGCGATCGCCGAACGCGCGGGCAGTCCTCTGAAGCGCGTGGCGTCGCGTCTGGGCGCCGCTCTCCCGGGCCGCCGATGAGGTCGGGAGACACTCTCCGCGCGTCGGGGCGAGCCACACCCGTCGCGGTGGGCTTCGCCGTCGCGGCCGTCCTCGCGCAGATCAGTTACCCGCTCGTCTCGGGCGGCGTCAAGGACGCCGTGACGTTCTGTGTCGTCGCTCTGCTCGCCGCCGCCTGCGTCACGCACGCGGCGAGCGCACGCGGGGCCGGGTGGGCCACGCTCATGGTGCTGCTCACCGCCGGGATCGGCCTGACGGCCGAGATCATCGGCACGCGAACCGGCATGCCCTTCGGGTGCTACGAGTACGCGCAGGACCGCATCGGACCCTCCCTGGCCCACGTGCCGGTGGTGGTTCCGTTCGCCTGGACGGCCGGCCTGTACCCGGTGTGGTGCGCCGCCACCGTCGTCGCGCAGCGGATGCGCCGACCGGTGCCCACCCGCGTGGGACTCACCACCGTCGGCGTCGTGGGGTGGGATCTGTATCTCGACCCTCAGATGGTGGCCGACGGTCAGTGGACCTGGTGCAGTCCCTTCGCTCCCCTGCCCGGGCTCGACGGCATCCCGTGGACCAACTATGTGGGATGGCTGCTCGTCGCGGCGCTCATGGCCGTCGCCATGGAGGTCCTGGGGCGGTCACCGATGCGCACGCCCACGGTGAGCCCGCTGGTGCCGTGGGGACTGTTCGTGTGGACGTGGCTCGGCTCCGCTCTCGCCCATGCGGTCTTCCTGCCGGACCTCGGTTGGTCCGCTCTGTACGGCCTCGTCGCCATGGGCGTCGTCGGTGTCCCCTTCCTCCTCGCCCTGTCCCGACCCCGGTCGGACATCGCTCGCGACGCGCCACGCCGCGCTGACCGACCCGTTCACTGACGGTGTCGCGGCGGCCTGGCACGATGACCGCTGTGCCCCACCCCGCTGCTCCTCGCACGTCGCCGCGCGTTTCCGTACCGCGCCGCGTGGTCTCCGTCCTCGTGCTCGCCCTGCTGACGGTTCCGCTGCTGGCCGGGTGCCTCCGGGCACAGGTGTCCATGGGCGTGTCCTCGAACGACAGGGTGTCCGGCCGCATCGTCGCCGCGACGGTGCCGACGGCCGAGGGTGACACCGGACCGGGCATGGAGGTCCCCGACAGCCTGGGCAGCAAGATCCGGGTGCAGCCGTACGACTCGGACGGGTACGTCGGCAGCGAGGCGCTGTTCAGCGACCTCACGTTCGGTGACGTGCAGCAGCTCGCGGCACTGTCCGACCAGTCGGTCGGCCTCTACCAGCTGTCCCTGGTCCGCGCGGGTGACCTCGTCACTCTCGCCGGCCAGGTCGATCTGAGCTCCGTACCAGCCGAGGGCAGCGACGTGCAGTTCACCATCGCCTTCCCCGCTCGTGTCACCACCACCAACGGCGCCCGCGAGGGCGACAACGTGGTGTCCTGGAAGCTCCCCGCCGGCGAGCGCAGCACCCTGCGCGCCGAGGTGCGCTACTCGGATCCGAACACGCGCAGCTTCGCCGGGTGGGCCGGCATCGTCTTCGGTGTCACCGTGGGTATCGCGGCCATCGTCGGCGGCATGGCCTACGTCGCCCGCGACGCTTCCGGCGGACGCCGACGCGATGCGGAGTCGGCCGGCCGCCGGTGACCGCCCGGCGCCGAGCCCGGAACGCGGTCCGAGTCGGCTCTCTCGCCTCGATCGCCACCGCGGGCATCGCCCTGATCAACGCAGCGACAGCACCCCGCGTGCTGCCCTCGTCCGCGGCGACGGTGCGGGCCGGTGAGCGCATCACGGTCTGCATTCCTGCCCGTGACGAGGCAGACCGTCTCCCCGACCTGCTGCGGGATCTGATGGCTCAGCGCTCCCGGTCCGCGATGACCGTGCTCGTGCTGGACGACGACTCGTCCGACGGGACCGCGGACGTCGCCCGGGCCGTCGTGGGTGACGATCCGCGTTTCCGGATCCTGGCGGGCCGCACGACCGAGCCGGCCGACGCGCCGGGAATGGGCAAGTCCCTCGCCTGCCTCGACCTCGGCCGCCGCGCGCTCGCGACCACCGATCCGACCCTCGTCGTCTTCCTCGACGCGGACGTGCGATTGCATCCTGATGCACTGGACGCCGCCGCGTCCGTTCTCCGCGAGCACGACGTGGCCATGCTCTGCCCGTGGCCCGCGGAGACGGCGGTGACGACGATCGAGCGGGTCGTCCAGCCTCTGCTGTCGTGGTCGTGGTCGGTGACCCTCCTCGTCCGGGCCGCCAATCGAGGCCGTCGGCCGTCGATGGGCGTGGCCAACGGGCAGTTCCTCGTGCTCGACGCACCGTCCTACCGCGTGGTCGGCGGACACGAGTGCACACGCTTCGCGGTGGCCGACGATCTGACGCTGGTGCGGCACGTCCGCTCCCGCGGTCTCCCGACGGCAGTGGCGTACGGCGGGCGCGTCGCGACGTGCCGCATGTACACCGACGCCGCGCAGGTGCGTGCCGGTCACGCGAAGTGGCTCTGGTCCCAGTTCGGCGGCGCTGCAAGCACTCTCGCCGTCTCGGCGATCGCCACAGCCGTATGGGTCCTGCCACCGATCGCGATGACCGCGCGCGGATCGACCCGCCGGTGGGGAGTCGCCGGGTACCTGGCGGGATGGGTGTCGCGCATCGCTGCGCGGCGCGCGGAGGGCAGCGACGACTCGCTGGCCCGCGACGTCGTCACCTCGGCGCTGCACCCACTGTCCATCGCGGCGGGCTCGGCGCTGCTGGCCTCATCGGACCGGGGACGCCGCCAGGGCACTCTCGTGTGGAAGTCGCGCGTTCTGGCCACCCGGCACTGATCCGGTACCGATCCCACCCGTGCCCTCCGGAACCGGGCGGGCGAGCCCGAGATTGCCGACGACCTCACTGGTGGCCTTCGCAAAGTTCAGCGTGATGAAGTGCAGGCCGGGGGCGCCCTCGGCGATCAGTCGCTCCCCCATCTCGGTGGCGATCTCGATGCCCACCGCGCGCACGGCGGCCCGGTTCTCGTCCGGGTCGGACCCGGCCGCGGCGGACAGGCGCTCCTCGACGGATGCGGGCAGCGCAGATCCCGACAGCTCCATCGCACGCTTGACGCTGCGCAGCGACGTGATGGGCATGATCTCGGGGATGATCGGCTTGGCGCCCTGCTCCGGATCGAACGCGGCGACACGGTCACGCAGGCGGAGATAGTCCTCGACGTCGAAGAACATCTGGGTGATCGAGTACTCGGCGCCCGCACGCAATTTCGCGACCAGATGGCGGGTGTCGTGGTCGAGATCGGGCGCGCGGTGGTGTCCCTCGGGGAACGACGCGACACCGACGTGGAAGTCGCCCAGCTCGCAGACCAACCGCACCAGTTCCTCCGCGTACTCGACGCCGTCCGGATGCTTCTCCCACGGACCCAGCGGATCGCCGGGAGGGTCGCCGCGCAACACGAGAATGTTGGAGATGCCGCGGTCCGCGTAGGCCCCGACCATCGCGCGCAGCTCGGTGCGGCTGTGCCCCACGGCCGTGAGGTGGGCCACGGGCAGCAGGTTGGTGACCTCCGCCAGCTCGCCGGTGACCCGCACCGTGCGATCACGCGTGGATCCGCCCGCCCCGTACGTCATGGACACGAAGGCGGGATGCATCTGCTCGAAGGTGCGCACGGCACGCCACAGGCGGTCCTCGGCGGCCTCGTCGCGAGGAGGCGAGAACTCGACGGAGAACGGAACACTCCCGTGCGCCGCGGAATTCAACCGGTCGATCACCGACGGAGTGCGGCTGACCCGCGCGCGGGAGGATTCGTCTGTCACGCCTCACAGCATAGATTCCCGCGCCGACCTGCTCGGGCCCCCAGGTCGTCCGCACCGGCGCCGTGTCCGAATACCCGGATAGAGTCGGGGGTGCCAGGACGCTGCGCCCGCGACCCGATCGCATCCCGACCGACTGCCCGCGGACTCCGTCCGCCGCACCGAACACCGGAGGAAACTCTGTCCGCCGCACCGCACAGCCCCGCCGCCCACCGACCGCTCGACGTGGAGTCCGCCGCGGACGACCGTGATCAGTGGCCCCTGGGGACGTTCGTCGATGCGGTCGAGACGTCCCTGCGCGATTTCGTCGCGACGCAGCAGGCCACGGTCGACTCGGTCGGTCCCGTCTACACCGACGCCGTGGCAGAGCTCACCTCCTTCGTCTTCCGCGGCGGCAAGCGGATCCGCCCCGCCTTCGCGTGGACGGGCTTCCTGGGTGCGGGCGGCGATCCGCACGCCGCCGAGGCCGACGCCGTCCTCGACGTGTGCTCCGCCCTCGAATTCGTCCAGGCGTGTGCGCTGGTGCACGACGACATCATCGACGCGTCCTCGACCCGTCGCGGATTCCCCACCGTCCATGTCACCTTCGCCGAACGGCACCGCGCGGCCGGGTGGCGCGGGAACTCGGACAAGTTCGGCGAGTCGGTCGCGATCCTGCTGGGCGACATCGCGCTCTGCTGGGCCGACGATCTCGTCCGCGCGGCGGCACTGGACTCCGCCACGTCGGCACGCCTCGCTCCGGTGTGGTCCGCGATGCGCACCGAGGTGCTCGGCGGGCAGCTGCTCGACATCGCCGTGGAGGCCAGTGGAGACGATTCCGTCGAGGCCGCGCTCCAGATCGACCGCTACAAGACGGCGGCCTACACGGTGGAACGCCCTCTCCTCATCGGCGGCACGCTCGCCGGCGCCGGCCCCGACCTGCTGGAGGTCTACAGCACGTTCGGTGCGGACATCGGCATCGCCTTCCAGCTGCGGGACGACCTGCTGGGAGTGTTCGGGGATCCGTCCGTGACCGGCAAGCCGTCCGGCGACGATCTGCGTGAGGGCAAGCGGACGGTGCTCCTCGCCGCAGCCCTGGACGCGGCGGACGAACGCGATCCCGCCACCGCGGCAGCTCTGCGCGCGGGAATCGGCACCGACCTCTCCGAGGCTGCCGTCGACGACCTGCGTGCGCACATGATCGATCTCGGTGCCGTCGACGACGTCGAGCGCCGCATCACCACACTGACCGACAGCGCCCTGGCGGCGCTGAACGCGTCCGATGTCACCGAGGACGCCAAGAGGCGGCTCACGGCCATGGCCTACACCGCCACCAGGAGAACCTCATGACGCATGCCACCGTGTCCGGACCCACCGATCACGTGATCGTCGTGGGCGCCGGTCTGTCCGGCCTCGCCGCGGCGCTCCACCTCCGCGGCACCGGTCGCGAGGTCACCGTGATCGAGAGGTCCGACACCGTCGGCGGCCGGGTGGGTTCCGTCGCGGCGCCGGGCTACCGCATCGACACGGGCGCGAGCGTTCTCACGATGCCCGACCTGATCGATCAGGCGCTCGCCGCGGTGGGTGCGACCCGCGAGTCCACCACGCCTCCCCTGCGTCTGACACCGTTGCATCCGGCGTACCACACCCGTTTCGCCGACGGCACCACCATCGACGTGCACTCCGATCCCGAGCGGATGATCGCGGAGGTCGGCGAGAAGTGCGGGCCGGACGAGGCTCGGCGCTACCGCACGCTCCGCGCGTGGATCGGATCGATGTTCGACGCGGAGTTCGACCGCTACATCGACGACAACTTCGACTCACCGCTCGACCTCGTGGGCGAGCGCACGGCACGAGCGAACACGCTGACCCTGCTGCGCCTCGGGGGGTTCGGAAAACTCGGAAAGCGGATCGACAAGCTCATCGACGACCCGCGACTGCGCCGTATCTTCACCTTCCAGGCTCTCTACGCCGGGGTCGCGCCCGCCAAAGCTCTCGGGGTCTACTCCGCGATCTCGCACATGGACACGTCGTTGGGTGTGTCGTTCCCGGACGGCGGAATGCAGTCGATCGCGAACGCGATGGCCGACGCGTTCGTGAGTGCGGGCGGCACGCTGCTGCTCTCCACCGGCGTGGCCGCCATCGAGAAGGGCGGGACCCGCGCTCGCGCGGTGGTGACCGAGAACGGCGAGCGGCACACGTGCGACTCCCTGATCCTCACGCCGGATCTCCTGGTGACGGATCGCCTTCTCGCCACCGCCGGCATCACCGTGCGCCGCAAGATCCGGGCGTCACCGTCCTGTGTCGTGGTGCACGGCCGCGTGCCGGTGGACGTCACCGCGCGGTGGTCGTCCCGCTCGCACCACGTCATCGACTTCGGGCACAACTGGAACGAGACGTTCGAGGAGCTCACCGCCTCGCGCGGGCGCGGCACACTCATGTCGGACCCGTCGTTGCTCATCACCCGGACCTCGCTGACCGATCCGGCTCTGCGCGTCACGCACGACGGCGTCGAGCAGGAGCCCATCTCGATCCTCGCGCCCTGCCCCAATCTCGACAGCGCTCCGTTGGACTGGTCCGCCATCACCGACCCCTACGTGCGGGAGATCCTGCTCGAGATGGATCGCCGCGGCTACACGGGCGTGTCCGAGCACCTCGAGATCGACCACATCGACACGCCGGCCACCTGGCTCGCGCAGGGGATGGTCGCGGGAACCCCGTTCTCGGCGTCGCACATCTTCCGCCAGACCGGCCCGTTCCGGCGCCGCAACCTGGTCAAGGGCATCGACAACGTCGTCCTCGCCGGGTGTGGGACCACCCCCGGAGTGGGTGTGCCGACGGTGTTGATCTCGGGTCGACTGGCCGCCGAACGCATCGATCCGTCCGTGCGTCGCTCGGCCCGTGTGGCCGTCTGACGGCGGGCCGGTTCGTCTTCCGGTCCGGAGCCTCTAAACTCACGTGAGTTCAGCCCGGCTTCCGCACGGTCGCCGGCATGTCGCGTCTTCCGGGGAGGAACATGACGACGTCCTCCCCACTCCGGGCCGCGGACGCCACCGACGAGTCGTCGTGGCGATCGACACGACGGTTCTTCGGGGGACGCGCCGGCCGCGCCACGTTGGTGGGTCTGGCCGGGTCCGCGCTCATCACTTTCGGCGGTTTCGGCTCGGGTGCCGTGCGCCGTCGTGACCCGCTGCTCGAGGCGATGCACCTGTCCTGGCTCCGCTTCGGGCACGGACTCGTGTTGTCGACCGTCATGGTGTGGATCGGCGTGCTGCTCATGATCGCCGCGTGGGTCCGTCTCGGACGCGCCACTCTCGGTCACCGGACCACGGTGCGGCAGCTGCGCTGGGTGGTGCCGCTCTGGATCGCGCCGCTCCTGCTCGCGGTCCCGATGTTCAGCCGCGACGCGTACTCCTACCTCGCACAGGGCGCCCTCCTCCGGGACGGGTTCGACCCGTACGCCGTCGGTCCCGTCGCCAATCCCGGTGTGCTGCTGGACAACGTGAGCAACGTCTGGACCACCACCACCGCGCCCTACGGCCCGCTGTTCCTCCTGCTGGGCGAGGGCATCACCTCGCTCACGGGCGACAACGTGATCGCCGGGACGATGCTCCTGCGCCTGACCATGCTGCCGGGGCTCGCCCTCACCATGTGGGCAGTTCCCCGCATCGCCCGACACTTCGGCGCGGATCCTGCCGTGGCCCTGTGGCTCGCCGTGCTCAATCCCCTGGTCCTGATCCACCTGATCGGCGGCGTCCACAACGAGATGCTCATGGTCGGTCTCATGACGGCCGGCATCGCCGCCGTCCTCGACCGGCACCACGTCGCCGGGATGGGGCTCGTCGCGGTCGCCGTGGCGATCAAGGCCACCGCGGGCATCGCGCTGCCCTTCCTGGTGTGGATCTGGATGCTCCACGAGCGCGACCGGCTCCGCACCGAGAACGAGGCGCGGGCCGAGCGTGGTGACCCGCCGCGACGCCAGCACGTCCTGCTGGTGTTCGCGAAGACCGCAGGTATCGGTTTCGCCGTGTTCGTCGCGGTGTTCGTCGTCGCGTCACTGGTGGCCGGCGTCGGCATCGGCTGGCTGACGGCGCTCTCGGGCTCGGCCAAGATCATCAACTGGCTCTCGCTGCCGACCATCCTCGCCCACCTGGTCACGGTCTTCACCGGGTGGTTCACGGGCGCTCGGCTCGGCCCCGTGCTCGAGGTGACCAGGATGCTGTGCGCGGTGGCTCTGGCCGCGATCCTGGCCGCGGCGTGGTGGCGATCGCGCCACTCGGAGCGCGGCGCACTGCTGGGCATCCTCGTGTCGCTGGTGGCCATCGTGATCCTGTCCCCGGCCGCTCTCCCCTGGTACTACTCGTGGCCACTCGCCGTCGCCGCGGGTCTCACCATGTCGGCGACCACTCTGACCGTGCTGGTGGGCCTCTCCGCCTGGCTCATGTTGGTGTTCCAGCCGGACGGGTCCATCGGTCTCTACACGTTCCCGCACGTCGTACTGGCGACGTTCGCCGCAGTGGTCGCCGCGCTGTCGCTCCGGACGGTCGATCCCCTCCGCCTGCGGGCCGTCACACACCCGGAGCACGAGAACACGTTCGTCCCGGCCCCGCGCGTCCGCGCCGAGACCGCCCGCCCGGACCAGCCCCGTCCGGACCAGCCCAGCCAGGAGTTGACCGAGTGACCGATCTTCCCGAGGCCTACGCGCTGTGCCGGGACGTGGCAGCCGAACACGGTAAGACGTACTTCCTCGCCACCCGCCTGCTGCCGACCGACCGTCGGCCCGCGGTGCACGCGCTGTACGCGTTCGCACGCATGGTCGACGACATCATCGACGTCGACATGATCGCCGAGCGCGGCGACGACACGGCGGTCGCACTCGACCTGGCGCTGCTCACCCGCATCGAGGAGCGACTGAACGAGGGTCTCGGCTCGACCATCGCCCCGCCGACGTCGGTCCCGCCCGGACCCGACCGGCGCAACGAGCTGATCCTGGCGGCCCTGTTCGACACCGCACGTCGCTACGACATCCCGTCCGAGTACTTCACAGCCTTCATGACGTCGATGCTCATGGACGTACCGCACTCGGCGATCTACAAGGATCGCTACGCCACCATGGACGAGTTGTCGACGTACATGTACGGCTCCGCCGCCGTGATCGGGCTGCAGATGCTCCCCATCCTCGGCACCGTGTGTCCGGTCGAGGAGGCCCGCCCGACGGCGTCCGCTCTCGGCGAGGCTTTCCAGGTCACGAACTTCGTTCGCGACGCGGGCGAGGATCTCGCGCGCGACCGCATCTATCTGCCCGGCGACGTGCTCACCGCCTACGGCGTCGACGAGGACCTGCTGTGGTGGTGCCGCCGTACGGACTCCGTCGATCCGAGGGTCCGCCGCGCTCTGGCCGACATCATCGCCACCACCCGCGCGCTCTACCGCACCGCCGAGCCCGGCATCGCTCTGCTGGAACCGCGGGCGCGCGAGGGCATCCGGGTCGCGTTCGCGCTGTACCAGGACATCCTCGAAGCCGTGGAGAACGACGGTTACCGGTCGTTGTCCGTCCGCTCTCGCGTGGGCACTCCTCGGCGCGCTCGTGTCGCCGCGACCGCGGCCGGTCGAGGTCTTCTCGTCAGAGCCGGAGAACGGCTCCCGCGGCCCGGGTCACGCGCCGCCTGATCCGATCGAGCGCTAGAAGGCCATGGCCTGGGCGCGGCGGATGATCTCGCGGGCGTGGTCGCCGCGCAGCACGTCGGCCGGCATGCCCGGCAGACTGTCGTCCGGGGTGAAGAGCCACCGCAGAATCGACGGGTGGTTGTAGCCGCCGTCGAGCAGAACCGCGATCGCACCGGCGAGGTACTTGATCGGCTCGCCGTCCTCGCCGACGAACTTCGCGGGGATCGAGACCACTCGATCGCGGCGCACCGCGATCAGCTTGTGCTCACGCACCATCTGGTAGAGCTTCGTCACGGGGACGCCCATGATCTCGGCGGCGTCGGGAATCGCGATCACGGCCTCGTCGGCAGGCAGGACGTCGTCGCAGTAGGGAATGGCACTCACGCGGTCAAAGGTAGTCACGGCCCGCCGCCAGGACAATTCGCCGACGCCCGCCTCCCGCGCCGTGTTCCCGCACACGTGACTGCTACCTCATCCGTCACACTGGCTACCATCGAATGATCGGCATCGATCGATGCGAGAACACGACAGGAGAGTGGACGCAGGTGACAACGTCAGGTCCGTCGCTGCTCGGCGCGCTGCTGGACCGTCGTTACCGCGTCGACGCGCCGATCGCCCGCGGCGGTATGTCCACGGTCTACCGGGGTCTGGACCTGCGTCTGGACCGGCCCGTGGCCATCAAGATCATGGATCCCCAGTTCGCCGCCGACCCCGAGTTCGTGCGTCGCTTCGAGTTCGAGGCGCGCGCTGTCGCCCGGCTCAGCCACCCGGGTCTGGTCGCCGTCCACGATCACGGTCGCGACGGTCAGCACGCCTTCCTGGTCATGGAACTGGTCGAGGGCGGCACTCTGCGCGAGTTGCTCCGCGAACGCGGTCCCATGCCCCCGCACGCCGTCGCCGCCGTTCTCCAACCCGTACTCGACGGACTCGCGGTCGCGCACCGCGGTGGCCTCGTGCACCGCGACGTCAAACCGGAGAACGTGCTGATCTCCGACGCGGGCGAGGTCAAGATCGCCGACTTCGGTCTGGTGCGCGCCGTGGCCGCGTCGACGACGACGTCCAACAGCGTCATCCTCGGCACTGCCGCCTACCTCTCCCCCGAGCAGGTGACCACCGGATCGGCCGACGCGCGCAGCGACGTGTACTCGGCGGGCATCCTGCTCTTCGAACTGCTGACCGGACGCACGCCGTTCCAGGGAGACACCTCTCTCTCGATCGCGTACCAGCGCATCGAGAACGACGTTCCGCCGCCGAGCTCGGTGATCGCAGGGGTGCCGCCCCACTTCGACGCACTGGTGCGCGACGCGACGGCGCGGCGGCCCGAGGAGCGGTTCGGCGACGCCGGCACGATGGGCGACGCGGTGCGCTCGGTCACCAGGACCCTCGCTCTGCCCCACTACCGGGTGCCGTCCCCGTCGCGGTCGGCCGAGCATCTGAGCGCCGAGACGCTGAACGCTCCGCGCCCCTACGCTCCGCAGGCTCCGCGTACTCCGGAGACGGAGATCGTGTCGGTCCCCGCGGACGACTTCTCCGCCGCCTCCGACCGCGGGCAGCCGTCCACCGGCGGCGTTCAGCACACGCGGATGGTGACCACCGCGACTCCCCGCGGCGCCGACGAACCGCGGTCCACCGCCGCCGAGCCGGTGGACCGGAAAGCCTTCGCGTTCCCGGACTTCGACGCGGACAAGCGCAGGTCGCGTCGAGTCGCACTCACGTGGCTCGCGATCGTCGTGATCGTGGCGGTCCTGCTCGGCACCGTCGGCTGGTGGGCCGGGTCCGGCCGCTTCACCGCGGTGCCGGCCATCGACGGGCTCGACCGATCCACCGCCGTCTCCGCCATCGAGGCGGCCGATCTCTCGGCGACCGTCGAGGGCCGCTACACCGACAGCGATCCCGTGGACCGATTACTCGGAACCGATCCTCCCGCAGGGTCACGGATCGCCCGGGGCGAGACCGTGACCCTTCTCGTTTCTCAGGGCAGGCCCACCGTTCCGGCCCTCGGGAACGCGGACTCGACCACGGTGGAGGCGGCACTGCGGGAGCGGACGTTCGTCCCCGTGGACGGCGGTGACGCCTTCAGCAGCGCCGCACCCGTCGGTGCGGTCGCCGCACTCGACCCCGCGCCCGGGACGGTCCTGCCGGTGGGCAGCGAGGTCCGGGTGGTGACCAGCAAGGGCGCTCCCCCCGTCGACGTTCCCGACGTCCGGGGCGAGACGGAGCAGCAGGCGCGCGCAGAACTCGATCGGGTCGGCATCACCGTGGCGACGGTGGACTCCGTCTTCGACGAGGACGTCGACGGTGGCCGTGTCATCGGGACCGACCCGGCGAGCGGCACGTCCGTGACCGCGGGATCGACCGTCACGCTGCGGGTGTCGACGGCCGTGGAGGTGCCCTCGATGCTCGGACGTACCGTCGGCTCGGCGCGGTCGGAACTCGAACGCCTGGGGCTCACCGTGGTGGTGCGCCAGGTCGCGCAGACGGATCGCTCGCTCGTCATCGCCCAGTCGCCCGGTCAGGGCGACCGAGTGCAGAAGGGCAGCACGGTCACTCTGACCGCGCTGCCCTGAGTTCTGCTCCGGCGATCAGCCGCGCAGCATCTCCGCGACGAGGAAGGCCAGCTCGAGGGACTGCTGCGTGTTCAGTCGCGGGTCGCAGGCCGTCTCGTACCGTCCGGACAGATCGAGGTCCGAGATGTCCTGGGCGCCGCCGAGGCACTCGGTGACGTTCTCACCGGTGAGCTCGACGTGGATGCCACCCGGGTGCGTCCCGAGCTCGTTGTGCACCTCGAAGAAGCCCTGGACCTCGTCGACGATGCGATCGAAGTGGCGCGTCTTGTAGCCGGTGGACGCCTCGTGCGTGTTGCCGTGCATGGGGTCGCACTGCCAGATGACCTGGTGACCGGTGGCCTGCACCTTCTCGATGATGGGCGGCAGCAGGTCCCGCACCTTGCCGTTGCCCATGCGCGAGATCAGCGTCAGCCGGCCGGGCTTGTTGGTCGGGTCGAGCCGCTCGACGTACTCGACGGCCATCTCTGGCGTCGTGCTGGGACCGATCTTCAGTCCGATGGGATTGGAGACCAGCTCGGCGAACGCGATGTGCGCGCCGTCCAGCTGCCGCGTGCGGTCGCCGATCCACAGGAAGTGTGCCGACAGGTCGTAGAGCTTGGCGTGCTCGTCGTCGTTGTCCAGACGCAGCATCGCGCGCTCGTAATCGAGCACGAGCGCCTCATGAGAGGCGTAGATGGTGGCCTGGTGCAGGTTCGGATCCGTGACGCCGCACGCGTCCATGAACTTGAGACCGTTGTCGATCTCGGAGGCGAGCTGCTCGTACCGGGCACCGGCCGGCGAGTTCTGCACGAACTCGCGGTTCCAGTCGTGCACCTTGTGCAGGTCGGCCATGCCGGCGCCGGTGAGCGCGCGCACCAGGTTCATCGCGGCGCTGGCGTTGGCGTAGGCGCGGACCAGGCGCGACGGGTCGTGCTGGCGGACGGCGTCGTCGGCCACGAGGGAGTTGACCATGTCGCCGCGGTAGGACTTCAGGCCCAGGGCGTCCACGTCGGAGGAGCGGGGCTTGGCGTACTGGCCGGCGATGCGCGCGACCTTCACCACGGGCATCGACGCGCCGTAGGTGAGCACGACGGCCATCTGCAGCAGCGTGCGGATGTTGCCCTTGATGTGGGGCTCGGTGTTGTCGACGAAGGTCTCGGCGCAGTCGCCGCCCTGCAGCAGGAACGCCTCGCCGCGGGCGACGGACGCGAGCTTCTCCGACAGCGCCTCGACCTCGCTGGCGACCGTGATGGGCGGCACGCTCTCGAGGACCTTGCGCATGGCCTCCGCCTGATCGGCGGGCCAGCTGGGCTGCTGCGCCGCCGGCTTGGCCAGCGCCACGTCGAGTTGCTCGCGCATCGACTCGGGCAGCGGGGGAAGCTCGGGCAAGCGTTCGATCGGAACGTCGACAGTCCAGTTCACGCGTACAGAGTAGTCGCCCGCTCCGACGGCCGGGACCAGCGGTGTGTCACTCCCGACCGGACCACGCTCTCGCGGCCTCGACGGCCCGGAACTTCGCGAGATTGTGCCGGGCATCGGCGAGCGCGTCGTGCGAGTCGTCCGGCACCGGCGGCAGCGCGGGCGACCCGTGCTCCTCCCAGTACTGCTTCAACTCCCGCGTGTACCGCGGCATGATCCGCGGGAGCGCCGTCATCGAACCCCACAGCTGGCACAGCGCGACGTGGTCGTACGCCGCCACCCAGGCCCACATCTCGACGGTCGGTCCGACGGTGCCGTGCGGCGCCGACACGAACTCGAGAATGTCGTCGCGGATGCGGCTGCGCGAGCGCCAGAGCGGCGACGAGAACGGCGGGAGCTTCGGCAGGACGTTGCGGCGGACCCAGGTGCCCGCGCGCTCGGGATCGAACTCCGTGGACACGGCGTAATATTCACGCCCGTCCTCCGCCACGATCCCGATGGACACCAGATCGATCGTGCGGCCGTCCTCGATGAACTCGCAGTCGTAGAAATAACGCACGTCTGCGAGCCTAGGTCACCGAAAGGATCCACCCCGACCATGACGTGGACTCTGCCGTCCGCCCCTCCCTACACCGGGCCGGGGGCGTCGCTGCCCCGACCGGTCGCCGTGATCGCGAAGGTCGCGGTGTGCGTCGGGCTCGTGGCGGGCATCGCGTTCAACGTGGTCGGTCTGCCCCCGCTGCGGGAGTGGGGTGCGATCTACCGGCTCGACCTCGACGTGTACCGCATCGGTGGCCGGGCTCTGCTCGACGGCGTGAATCTCTACGGAGTCCTGCCGCGCACCTCGGTGAACATCCCGCTGCCGTTCACCTATCCCCCGATGGCCGCGGTGTCCTTCGCGCCGATGGCGGTCCTCCCGCTGCCGGCGGCCTCGTTGATCATGACGGCGATGACGATGATCCTGCTCGCCGTCACGGTGGCGGTGTGCCTGCGCTGTCTGGTGCACCTGTCCGCCGGGACGACGGCGTGGGTCACGGGCGGCATCACCGCGATCGCGTTCGCGCTCGAACCGGTGTGGTCCACCCTCGACTACGGGCAGATCAACGTCGTGTTGATGTGCCTCGTCGTCCTCGACGTCCTGCTGAAGCGCACCCCGTGGCCGCGCGGTCTGCTCATCGGCTTCGTCACGGCCATCAAGCTCACGCCGGCGGTGTTCGTCCTCTACTTCCTGCTGCGCAGGCAGTACCGGGCGGCCGTGGTCACCGGCCTGTCGTTCCTCGGGTTCACGGCACTCGGATTCGTCGCGACGTTCCGCGACTCGGTGCAGTACTGGACCGAGGTGCTGCTCGACTCCGACCGCATCGGCGGGCCGGGGTACATCTCGAACCAGTCCCTCACCGGGATGCTCGCGCGGCTGGGTCTCGCGGACGGCCCGCGGACGATCGTCTGGATCGTGTGCAGCGCCGTCGTGGGGCTGGTGGCCCTCGTCGCGATGCGACGCGCTCTGGCGGCACACGAGTACCTGCTGGCCCTGTGCGTCAATGCCGCTCTGGGCCTGCTGGTCTCACCGGTGTCGTGGTCGCATCACTGGGTGTGGACGGTGCCGATGCTGATGGTCCTGGTGCACGTCGGCGTGACGCGGCGCGCCCCCGCACTGGTGGCCCTCGCCGTGATCGGCGCAGTGCTGCTGCACTATCCGTCGCACTGGCGCCTCGCGCCCGGACGATGGAACGGCCTGGGCTGGCCCCTGTGGGACCAGATCCAGGCCTCGTCCTACGTGTGGTGGGGACTGGTGTTCGTGATCGCGGTGGCGGCGGTGCCGCTGCGCGATCGACGCAGTCCCGAACGCCCCGGGGTGACCGCCGAGGCGGTCTGACTCAGCCCGCGCGGGTGTCGGGGATGCGCGCGGCCTCGGTCGACGGAGCCGGATCCACCACGGGGGCGGGCGTCTTCTTCATGCTCGCCGCGTACACGTCGACGTACTGCTGACCACTGAGCTTCATGAGCTCGTACATCACCTCGTCGGTGACGGCGCGCTCGACGAACCGGTTGCCGGCCATGCCCTCGTACCGCGAGAAGTCCAGTGGCTTACCGAACTTCACGCCGAGCTTGGTGGGGCGCGGAATCCGCGAGCCGATGGGATTCATCTTCGCGGTGCCGATCATCGCGACCGGAATCACCGGGACGCCGCTCTCGAGAGCCAGACGCGCCATACCCGTCTTGCCCTTGTAGAGCCGATCGTCCGGCGAGCGCGTGCCCTCCGGGTAGATACCCAGCACCTTGTTCTTCGCCAGCACGCGCAGTCCCGCGTCGAGCGCGTCCTGCGCGGCGGAGGCACCGGTGCGATCGATCGGGACCTGTCCCGCCGACGAGAAGAACCACTTCTGGAAGCGGCCCTTGAGGCCCTTGCCGGTGAAGTACTCGCTCTTCGCGAGGAACGTGATGCGACGCGGCACGACCAGGCACGCGTAGAACGAATCGAACACCGCCTGGTGGTTGCTGGCGAGAATCACCGGCCCGTCGTCGGGGATGTTCTCCAGGCCCTCCACGCGAGGACGGCCCATCACCTGCAACACCGGCCCGAGAAGGACGTACTTGAATATCCAGTACCACATGCCCGACATGCCTTTCTCGAAGTACCCGCGACCCGCACCGCGATGCCCGCGGCCCGCTCGGACATCTCGTGGGCGTAACTGTACCGGGGCTTTATGACACCAGCCACAGTTCGAGCGTCAGCTCGGACACATCTCACACCGCCGTCATCACCCGGCCATCGGCCGGACACGAATCCCTCCGCCGAGGCGGTCAGGCGCGTGCCGCGCCCACCTCGACGCGCGCCAGCTCGGCCGCGCCGATCATGCCCGCGGCCTCCCCCAACTGGGTTCCGCGTATCCGGGCGAGGGGCCGGTGGCCGGCGCCCGTGATCTGCGCGGCGTAGTGCTCACGGGCGGTGTCCAGGAACAGCGCGGACGACGTGGCGACGCCGCCGGCGATGACCATGCGGTCGGGGTCGTAGACGTCCGACACCAGCGCCAGACCGATGCCGAGCCACCGTGCGAACTCGGACATCGTCTCGATGGCCACCAGGTCACCGTCCTGCGCGGCGTTGGCGATACGTCGACCGGTGAGGGATCCGGGATCGAGGAAGGCCTCACGCGCGAGCACCGTCGATCCCCGCGGGTTGGCGGCGAGGAGCTCGATCGCCGTGTCCACCAACGCGGTACCGCTGCAGTAGCGCTCCCAGCAGCCGCGCTTGCCGCACGCGCACTGACGCCCGTCGGGAACCACCTGCAGGTGGCCGAGTTCCGGCGCGATGCCGTAGCTGCCGCGGTAGAGCTTGCCGTCGATGAGGAGTGCGGCGCCGATGCCGGTGCCGATCGCGATCATGACGACGTTCCCACCGCCCGCGGCCGCACCGAAGCGGTGTTCCGCCCACGCGGCGGCGTTGGCGTCGTGCTCGAGGATGACCGGGATGCCGAGGCGTTCCGTCATCTCTCGCGCGACCGGGCGGTTCACCCACGGCAGGTGGGGGGCGAAGCGCACGACGGTGCGGTCGGAGTTGATGAACCCGGCGACGGCGAGACCGACGGCCGCGATGTCGTGGCGGCTCGCGAGTTCACGCACAGCCCGGTCGATGCCGTTCTCGAGTGCGCGGGAGGACTGCGGCGTGGGCGCCTGGGTGGAGTCGAGCACCTGGCCGTCGACGTCGACCACCGACGCGCGGATGCTGGTGCCGCCCACGTCGATGCCGATGGTCAGAGGCCGGCTGGACCGGGACTGGGCGCTCACGTCTGCGGCATCCTCACGTGGTGGCGGGCGACCGGTGTCACTGGTCGCGATCGGGTCTGCGTGCCGGGTCGGGTTCACGCGTCCTGGTCACCGTAATCGGCTGGTAGCTCGCGGGGCGAACGACGGGTGGCGCAGCGCCCTCCGGCGCGTCGGCTCGTTCCGCGGCGCCGGGCGTGTGTCGCCCCGAACCGTGGGTCTGCAGGAAGTCCCGGAGCACGTCGATCAGACCATCCATCTCACCGGTGACCAGCGTCAGCAGATCGTGGCGTTCCCCGCGCAGGGCAGCGGCGAGAGCGCAGAACGGGCACCAGGAGCAGCCCTGCCACTCGGGCGCGTCCTCGGTGTCGAGGCGGCGCAGCACCGGCTCGACCCGGTCGATGAGCAACTCGGCCAGAACCCGGAGCTCGGCCGCCAGGTCCCGCCGGCCCTCATCCATCGCCGGACTCCCCCGGTACGTCCGCCTTCTGCAGGTTCTCCGGCCACAGCGCCGGGTCGGGGGCGAAGGTCACGGACAGCACGCCCTCGTCGACGCCGGCACCGGTGACCACGCACCGACGCAGCACAGACGCCAACCGCAGTCGTCGTCGACTGCCCTGCGCACTCACGATCACGTCGTCCTCCACCCGACCCACCGCCACCGAGTCCGTGTCGACGAACGGCAGCGGGACGTCCATCACGTACACCGAGTCCAGGCCCTGCCCGGACTCGTGCCGCACCCGCGGCGACAGCGCGGGCAGCGCGCCGCCGTGTCCGGCCGCCACCTGCCCGTTCAGGTCGGCCGCGACGGCCCCCAGAGCAGTCGACCCTACCGGCTCGGTGGGCTGGGCCGACACGACGTCGACGCGGAGGTCGCCCACAGCGCCGCGGAACTCCGCCAGCGCCGCGCGATGCTCCGCGTGCGCCCGGTCCATCCAGAACACGCCGGGATGCGTGCCCAGCACGGACGACGGCGCCCCGGCCCCGAGGTCCGGGATCACCCCCACGGCCACCACACGAGCGACGCGGACGCCGTGGAAACTGGTGACTGCCACCAGCTCTCGCGCCGTTGCGAAGGACCGCGCGGTCGGACGCGAGACGACGACCGCAGAGGTCCGTCCGTCGTCCTCGAGCACGGCGGTGACCGACGTCGCCGCCGCCACGACACGATCGACGAGCTCCACCAGGACGGCCGCGCGGACGTCCTGGCCCGTCGAGGCCACGACGCGGGCATGACGTGGCCAGATGCGTTCGACGTACCCCGCGACAGCTCCGGGGGTCGCGACGATCTCCCGCCAGGACATCGGTCCGGGGCAGTCGACGATCACGTCGTCCCACTCGCCGCTGTCGGCGACGCGCACCACCTCGAGCAGCGCGGTGAGCGGCTCGGCGCCCGGCAGCGACGTCAGCTCCTCGGGATCCGGCAGCGTCGGACCGGCGCCGTGGTCGTGGCGTCCGGCCATCGCCAGAGCCGTGGTCAGCAGGCGGTACTGCGATTCGAGAACGGCCGAGGGGTCGATGCGCAGCACCTCGACTGCGACGTCGGGCACCAGGTCCGACGGATCCGCGCCGTCGACCGACGCGAGAAGCACACGCCGACCGGCGCGGTGTGCGTCGACGGCCAGGGCCGCGGCGACGGTGGACTTGCCCGCACCGCCGGCTCCGACGACGAACGTGATCCGCGCGGCGGTCTCGGGAACGCGATCGCTCAGCCTTCGACTCGCTTCTTCAATTCCTTCAACGCGGTGTCGGTGATGACCTTCTCCGCCTTGCGCTTGAACAAGCCGATCATGGGAATGGCGAGATCGACCGTCAGTTCGTAGGTCACCTCGGTGCTTCCGGCACCTTTCTCGGTGAGCACATAGGACCCGACCTGGGACTTCTGCATCTCCCCCGCGACGAGCGTCCACGACACCGCGGTGCCGTCCGGCCGCCAGTCGTACTCGAGCTCGTAGGTGTCCTTGACCATGCCCGCGTCGAGCACGAACCGGACCCGGCGAGCCCGGCCGGACTCCCCCTCCTCGAGGATCTCGACCGACTTGGCCGCGGTGACCCATTCCGGATACCTGGGGAAATCGGCGATGACCGCCATCACCTCGTCCGGCGCCGCTCCGACGACGATCGATTTCGTGGTCTTGTCTGCCATGGAACTCGTTCCCTCCGCGCCGCGTGCCGTCACCTGATCGGCGTCCGTGTACCCACATGATCGACCGTCCGGTGGCACCGCCCGAACGGCGGGGTCGGTTCCTGTCGCCGCGAGTACCCGCGAGTCAGGACCGAAGCCCCGGGACCGGCGGTTCTCCCGCCGCCCGCCCGGCCTCGAGGAGCGCCTTGATCTCGAACGACATCTGCTTGCCCAGTACTCGTCGGCGGTGGGTGGACGGTTCCTGCACTCCGTTGGTCGGCTCCGCGTGCAGGAAGTAGTGGAGTACGACGCCGTCGAGCATCGGCTCGAGCCACACCTCCATGGTTCCCCGGAGCTGTCCCGCGACGACCCATCGGACACCCTTCTCGGCCCGGTCCTCCTGGACCGTGACGGTGAGACCCGGGAACCAGGCCCGCCATCGACGGGTGTCCGACACGAGCGCCGCGACGTCCTCGGCCCGCGCCGCGACGAACGTCTGGTCGGCGACCTGCACACTGCTCATGCGGACCAGAATCCCACGTGCCCTCGTCGACGGCGTCGACGACCTCGGTCGACGAGCACGTGCCGGTGACATCCGGGGAATGGACAGGATTACTGTGAAGCCTCGTCCGAAACCGCTACGACATCGGAGGAATCCGTGCGCGAGTTCACCGTCCCGGCACCATTCACCATCGAGGACGACGCGTCGGTGGTCGACGCCGTGTTCGCGCACGAGAAGACTCGGCCCGACGTCGTGGTGTACCGCCGCGCCACCCGCGACGGGTGGTCGGACGTCCGCGCAGCGGACTTCGCGGCCCAGGTTCGCGCAGTGGCCAAGGGGCTCATCGCATCCGGCGTCAAGCAGGGCGACCGGGTCGCCCTCATGTCGTCGACCCGCTACGAGTGGCCCCTGCTCGACTACGCGATCTGGTCCGCCGGCGCCGTCACCGTTCCGGTGTACGAGACGTCGTCGTCGGACCAGGTGCGGTGGATCCTCGAGAACTCGGGCGCCGCTGCGATGATCGCCGAGACGGTGGCCCACACGAACATCCTCACCGACATCCTTCCCGTGCTGCCGGGTGTCGCGACGGTCCTGCAGATCGACGCCTCCGCCGAGCGGCCCGGCGCCATCGACGTCCTCACCGACGCCGGTGCCCAGATCACCGACGCGACGGTGGCCGACCGCGTCGCGGCGCTGCGCTCCTCGGACCCGGCGACGCTCGTCTTCACCTCCGGCACCACGGGACGGCCGAAGGGCTGCGTGCTCACGCACTCCAACCTGATCGCCGAGTCCCGCGGTATCGCCGCCAGTTCCATCGGCCGCATGCTCACCGAGGGACGCACCACCCTGATGTTCCTGCCGATGGCCCACGTGCTGGCACGTGCGGTGTCCATCGCCGCCTTCGACCAGGGCGCGACACTCGGGCACACCCACGACATCCCGCACCTCGTCGACAACTTCGGCTCGTTCCGACCGCACTTCATCCTCAGCGTCCCGCGCGTGTTCGAGAAGGTGTACAACACCGCGCGTCAGAAGGCTCACGGCGACGGCAAGGGCAAGATCTTCGACGCGGCCGCCGACACCGCCGTCGCCTACAGCGCGGCGCGGGACACCGGTGGCCCGTCGATCGTGCTGCGCGCCAAGCACGCTCTGTTCGACCGTCTGGTCTACGGCAAGCTTCGCGCAGCGCTCGGTGGGCAGTGCGAACTCGCCATCTCGGGCGGCGCCCCGCTGGGTGAGCGCCTCGCGCACTTCTACCGCGGCATCGGTGTGACCATCTACGAGGGTTACGGCCTGACCGAGACCACCGCCGCGGCGGCGGTCAACACGCCGGACGAACAGCGCATCGGCACCGTCGGAAAGCCGTTGCCGGGCAACGCCGTCCGCATCGCCGACGACGGCGAGATCCTGCTCAAGGGCGGCGTGGTCTTCGAGGGCTACTGGAAGAACGACGACGCCACCGCCGAGGCGCTGACCGACGGGTGGTTCCACACCGGCGATCTCGGCGCCGTGGACGAGGACGGCTTCATCGCCATCACCGGGCGCAAGAAGGAGATCATCGTGACGGCGGGTGGCAAGAACGTCTCACCCGCCGGCCTCGAGGACTCGCTGCGGGCCAGTGCGCTCATCGGTCAGGCCATGGTCGTCGGTGACCAGAAGCCGTTCATCGGCGCGCTCATCACCATCGACCCCGACGCATTCCCCGGCTGGAAGCAGCGCAACGGCAAGGACGAGGGCGCCACCGTCGCCGACCTGACGAAGGATCCCGACCTCGTCGCGGAGATCGATGCTGCCGTGGCCGAAGCCAACAAGACGGTCTCGCACGCGGAGTCCATCAAGAAGTACCGGATCCTGCCGGCGGACTTCACCGAGGAGGGCGGCGAGCTGACCCCGACGATGAAGCTCAAGCGCGCCGTGGTCCAGAAGTCCTACGCGAGCGACATCGAGGCCATCTACAGCAAGTGAGCCAGTCGGGCGGCGAGGTCGTCCCACCGCCACTCGGTGGAGACGAACTCGCGTCCCGCGGCCCCCATCGCCGCGGCGCGGTCACGATCGGACAGCACGTCCACGACGGCGCGCCGGACGTCGTCGACCGAGGTGCCGTCGACGGTTGTGCCGGTGACGCCCTCGACGACGGTCTCCGGCGCTCCACCCGACCGGCCCGCGACCACCGGCACGCCGGACGCGGACGCCTCGAGGAACACGATGCCCAGGCCCTCGACGTCCAGACCGGCACCGCGGGTGCGACACGGCATGGCGAACACGTCGGCGAGGGTGTGGTGTGCCGCCAGTTCCTCGGCCGGCACCGACCCCGTGAACACGACGTGATCCGCCACCCCGCACGACTGCGCCAGAGCCCGCAGGGTGTCGCCGTACGGACCGCCGCCGACGACGACCAACACGGCCCCGTCGATCTCCGCGCGAATCCCCGGTAGCGCCCGGATCAGCATGTCCTGTCCCTTGCGCGGCACCAACCGCGACAGGCACAGGACGGTCGGCCGATCACCCAGGCCGTAGCGCGCGCGCAGTGTCTCCCGTGCCGACGTGTCGGGCGCGAACACGGTCGAGTCGACCCCCGGCGGCACGTGTTCGAGGGCCGCGTCCGCCCCGAAGGCCGCGGCGAATCGGCCGCGCGTGTAACGGCTGACGAAGGTGACGACGTCCGTCGTCGAGCCGATACGACCGAGCACCTGCCGCGCCGCCGGCAGCATCGACCAGCCCACCTCGTGACCGTGGGTGGAGGCCACGACGCGCTCGGCTCCGGCACGGCGCAGGTGCGGTCCGAGCACGGCGAGCGGAGCAGCGGCCCCGAACCACACCGAGTCGCACTGTCGGTCGGCCACCAGCCTGGCCGCCCGACGGGCAACGGCCGGTGTCGGAAGCATCAACGTCGTCGGGTGCCGCACCACCTCGAAGGGCTGCTCCGCGTCGAACCGCACGTGGGAGTCGCCACGCCACCGCGGTGCGTAGACCACCAGTTCGTCCGCGGGCAACAGCTGGGCGAAGGTGTGCAGATACGACTGGATGCCGCCGCGCCGCGGAGGAAAGTCATTGGTCACCAGCAGCGTTCGACGCATGGGACCACCGTAGACGGAGACCGCCGTCAGCTCTGCCCGGCGGCCTGTTCCGCCACCCACTGCCCCCACTGCGCGAGGAAGTCGACGGTGCCGAAGCCCAGCGTGGCCGAGAAGACCGAGTCGGTCACGGTGGGATCGGTCGGTCCGGCCGCGAAACGGTCGTACAGCTGCCGGAGCACCGGCTCCCCGAACCGGTCGGCGACGAACGAGGCCACCGACCAGGCGGACTCGTACGCGATCGATCCGCGACTGCCACCTGCGGCGAAGTCCGAGTCCTCCGGGAGGACCCTGGGCGGTCCCGCCGCGCGGACCACGGCCGCGAGGGTGGGCGCGATCTCGTCGAAGGACAGTCCCGAGCCTCGATAGCCCGAGTAGTCGGCGAAACCCTCGAGCATCCACAGGGGCGCGTCCTCCCCGGTGACCGCGCGCATGGCCACGTGGGTGAGCTCGTGGCGCAGCACGGTGCGGCGGGTCGAGTCGGTGAGCCGGTCCGGCGCAGTCGGGCCGAAGACGATGCGCTGGCCGGTGACCAGGCCCCCGCGGACCGGATCCGCGATCGTCGAGGCCGCGACATCGGTGGACGTGAATCCGTCTGCCGCGCTGATGAACTCGGCATCGGAACCGGTGACCGTCAGGACCGCGCGGCGAGACCATCCGAGCCCGGCGAACTCGGTCACGGCCGCCACCGCGGAGGGCAGCTCTGCCGCGAGGTCGTCGATGAAGGCGCGCTGCGCCTCGTGACCCACGACGAGCGACGTGGTCGACCCGGTGGCGACTCGCTCCGTGACCACCGGCCCGAAGTCCCACGGGCCACGCCACGTGGTGCGCCCGTACTGCGGCAGGTCGGCATCGGAGACCAGACGCCACGTGTCGCCCCGACGAGCGACGACGAGTGCGATGTCGCGACTCGTGGAACCGATGTCGGCGTCGGCCCAGGCGTAGCGCAGTGCGACGTTCGGCGCCCACACCTCGGTGGCCGCGAGTGCATCCGCCCGATCGACCGGCACCGGAGTCTCGGGACCCGGAGTGAGCTCGTAGCCGAAGTCGGACAGCGGCAGACCGCGCAGCGCCTGCGCGCGGGCGATCTCGCGATCAGCGAATCCCGGGTCAGCGTCGGAGTCGATCAACTCGCGCAGCGCGGCCTCGTCGTCGGAGCGGAGTGCGGCCGTCCATGAGTCGAGCAGTGCCGTGACACCGACGGTGCGGGCGTCCGGGCCCGCAGTCGTCGTGGGCGTCTGCTCGTCGGGTGCCGACGGCGAACACGCCACCAGAAGGGAGAGAACCAGGCCCAGCGCCGCCAGGGCGCGGACCGTCAGTAGCGGCGAGCGCCGTAGAAGGGCCACGATGCCATCGACTCGACACGAACGGGAACACCGAAGGTCGATGCATGGACCACGTTGCCGTTACCGGCGTAGAGACCCACGTGCGATGCGTCGGGATAGAACAGGACCACGTCGCCGGGCTGGAGGTTCGCCTTGTCGACGGGGGTGCCGCCGGCGGCCTGCGCCTGACTCGACCGCGGGAGAGTCTTACCGATCTGCTTGTAGGCCCACACCACGAGGCCCGAGCAGTCGTACCCGTCCGGGCCGGTCGCACCCCACACGTACGGCTTGCCGATCTGCGTGAACGCGGCCGACAGTGCTCCGGCCTGCGATCCCGGCGGGAGGGCGCCGAGGATGGCGGAGGGATCGAAGCCCGGCGGGAACGCGGCGCCGGCCAGCCCCTGCTTCTCCGTGTCGGACAGCGAACCGAACGCGGCGACGACATCTGCGATCTCGCTCTGCAGACGGCTCTGCTTGCCCTGCAGGTCGTCGCTGACAGCCTTCGCCTGCTCCGTGGCCACCCGGGCCGCGTCGGCGGACTGCTGTGACGCCGCCTCGGCTGCCGCTGCGGCGTCGCTGGCCTCCCGGAAGGTGCCGACGGTGGCGGCCGCGTCGGTGGAGATGATGTCGAGAGCGGACATCTGGTCGAGCAACTGCTGCGGGGAATCACTGACCATGACCGCGAAGAGCCGGTTCGTCCGAGCGCCCTGGTAGTTGGCACGGGCGATCTTGTCGACGGCGGGCCGCACCGTGTCGATCTGCGCCGTGGCCGCGTCGAGAGCGGCACGGTCCGCGTCGTGTCGAGCGTCCGCCTCCTGCTGGGCGGCGAGCTTCGCGTCGAGCTCGATCTGGGCGTTGTGCATCGCCTCGGTGGTCTGCTCTGACTCGCGCGAGAGATCGGTGAGCTTCGTGACCGCCTCGGAGGCGGACGCGCCGGGAACCGGGTCGGCGCCGGCGGGACCGGCGGGGAGGACGGCGATCGCCGCTGTCATCGCACTCACGATCACCAGTCCACGCAGTCTCGTACGAGAAGTGGGACGAACGCGGGGGTGGACCGATGACGGCACGATGAACGGTTCTCCGATCTGGACGAGTCCGGGTCGCTCGGCGGCGCGGATGATGGCCGAGGACGTCACGGAAAGATTACGACGCGAACGATGATTCTGTCCACGAAGCCCGAGAACCCGTCGAAAACGGCGGATTCACCGACTGACGCCGCACAGAACCGACCGGGCGATCGGTTTCGTGCGGCGTCAGGGTGTCGAGCGAAGGTGTCGCTGCGTCAGGCGTAGCGACGTGCGCCGTCGAAGGGCATCGACGACAGCGGAGCGATCTTGACGGGCTGGCTCTCGGTGGACGCGTGGACGACGTTGCCGTTGCCCACGTACATGCCGGAGTGCGAGCCGCCGTAGAAGGACACGACGTCGCCGGGCTTCAGATCCGCCTGCGAGACGGGCACGCCGGCCGCGGCCTGGTCGTAGCTCGTGCGGGGAAGCTCGATACCGGCCTGCTGGTACGCCCACTTCATGAGACCGGAGCAGTCGAACGCACTGGGGCCTGCGGCTCCGTAGACGTACGGTGCGCCGACCTTGCTCTCGGCTGCCTGCACGGCGACCTGCGCGGCGCTGGACTGCGGTGCGGCCGGGCCGGGAAGCGCGGGGACCTGCGGCATGGGGGGAAGCTGGCTCAGGATCTGGTCCGGGACCTCGAAGGTGCCGATACCGGGGATCTCCACCGGTGCCGCGAAGGCGGGGGCGGCGGGGATGGCGACAGCGCCTGCGGTGAGCGCGCTGGCGACGAGAACGTTGCGGACCGGCCGCGAGGCAGTGCTGGGTTTGCGGTGTTTCGCCACGAAAAGATGTGCTCCGTTTCTTCCTGATATCCGCCGACCGAGTTAGCTGACGGGTTCGGGCTGGGAAGATCAGCCCTACCCGACGAGCCGCTGGTGCGACTGCGACGGGATTCACCCCGGTGTAACGGTGGGTTCCCGGTACGACCACCCGGAAGAGGTGGCCGATTAGGCGGTGACCTTGCGGCGCAGTCCCTGGTGGCTCTGCTCGACTCCGCAATGTCTCGGAAAGATTACGAAACGGCATCCCCGATGTCGAGCCCAGCCGACTCGTGTCGCGAAACGATCACGGTCCGACTCACCCCGCGGCGTGCTCCGGCCCCGCAGCGGGTCGGTCGTGGCCGGTCTCCTGCGGTGAGGGAATTTCTCTGCCTACCAACCGCAACCGGGGCACCAACCCGCTTTCCGCCAGAACGGCCATCGCCTCCTGTTCGTCCTGCTCGAGACGCATTCTGCGCGTGGCGAAGGGGGTGTCACGCGGGCCGCCGGCCGACGCCGCGGGCATGCCCGGCACCCCCAGCAACACCGAGACGACACAGTCCGAACACGCGTCTCCGCGCACGGTGCACTCGCCGCAATCGACAATCATGTGATCTCCGTCTCATTGTGGTTCACGGTCTCTCGCCGTGATGTTCAGCCCGGATCACACCCGATCCGACGCTCGATCACGCCTCGGAAACGGACGCTAACGACGTGCACCGACACGGCGTGCTCGTCGTGGACGGACCGGGTTCCTGTCGGTGGGACCACCTACGGTGACGCACGTGACTGATGGGGCGACTGTGGTGTCGGGGCATGCACGCGGTGTGCAGCTCGCATTCGACGAACTGGACCAGTCGTTGCGGGACACGACCTTCGTGGTGGTGGACCTCGAGACCACCGGAGGCCGACCGGGCGAGGACGCGATCACCGAGATCGGTGCCGTCAAGGTTCGCGGCGGCCGGGTGATCGGTGAGATGGCGACGCTCGTGGACCCGGGCCGGTCCATTCCGCCCGCCATCGTCGCGTTGACGGGCATCACCGGTGCGATGCTTCTCGACGCCCCTCGGATCGAGCGGGTCCTTCCCACCTTCGTCGAGTTCGCCCGCGGCAGCGTGCTGGTGGCGCACAACGCGCGCTTCGACACCGCGTTCCTCCGCGCGGCGGCGACGCGAATGGATCTGGCGTGGCCGTCGTTCCGGGTGCTGTGCACCGTCACGCTCGCCCGGCGGGTGCTCACCCGTGACGAGGCGCCCTCGGTCAAGCTGTCCTCGCTCGCCACCCTCTTCCAGGTGTCCACCAGGCCCACCCACCGGGCTCTCGACGACGCACGGGCCACGGTCGACGTGCTGCACCGGCTGATCGAACGGGTGGGCAACCAGGGCGTCCACAGCTACGCCGAACTCGTCGACTACCTGCCGACGGTGTCCTCGGCGCACCGCGCCAAACGCACGCTCGCGGCGGGCCTTCCGCACGCCCCCGGTGTCTATCTCTTCCGCGGACCGTCCGACGAGGTGCTCTACGTCGGCACCTCGCGCAACCTCCACCGCCGCGTCCGGAACTACTTCACGGGATCCGAGACCCGCGGACGCATGAAGGAGATGGTCGCCCTCGCGACCCGGGTCGACCACGTCGAGTGCAGCCATGCCATCGAGGCGGGCGTGCGCGAACTGAGGCTCATCAGTGCGCACACGCCCCCGTACAACCGTCGATCGAAGTACCCCCGCAAGGGCTGGTGGCTGACCCTGACGAGCGAGGCGTTCCCGCGCATCTCCATCGTCCGGACACCGGCGCCCGGCGCGCTCGGACCGTTCTCCGTTCGCGGGGCGGCCGCCGAGGCCGCCGCTCTCGTCGCCGAGCACACCCGGCTGCGCTCCTGCACCCACCGCATCGCCGCCTCGGCGGTGCACGACTGTTCCACCGAGGCCGTCGGTGGATGCACGGCGGCGACGGCGAGCCCGCTCACTCCCGAGGAGTACGCCGACGCGCCCGTCGCCTTCCGTGCTCTCACCGAGGGTGCCGACGCAGCGGTGCTCGATGCCGTCGCCGCCCGGATCGACGCACTGTCCGAGGATCTGCTCTTCGAGTCCGCGGCCCGCCTGCGCGACCGCGCGGCCACCCTGTTGACGGCCCTGCGGTCGGTGCAGCGGCTGCAGGCACTCGCGGCCATCGAGCAGTTGATCGCCGCCCGCCGCGCCGACGACGGCGGGTGGGAGTTCGTCGTCGTCCGGCACGGACGTCTCGCCAGTGCCGGTCGTTCCCGCCGCGGCGTCGCGCCCATGCCCGTGGTGGAAGCACTCGTCGCCGGTGCGGAGACCGTCGTGCCGGACGCCACTCCCCTACGCGGTGCCACGCCGGAGGAGGTGGCGCTGATCGCGCGGTGGCTCGAGTCGGGTGGCGTCCGCATCGTCGACACCACGGACGGATGGTGCGAACCGGCGCACGGAGCGGGGCGATGGGCACAGTGGTGCGCCGCCGTGCGCGACGTCGGACGCCGCGAGAAGGAACGCACGATGGCCTGGGGATGACCGCACGGCCGAGAACTAGGCTGACCCGCAGTTCGCCCTCTCACGACAGTTCGGAAGGTTCACCATGATCACCGCCATCGTTCTGATCCACGCCGAGGTGCACTCCATTCCGGAGACCGCGCGTGCCGTCGCCGACGTACCGGGTGTGTCCGAGGTGTACTCGTGCGCCGGCGACGTAGACCTGATCGCCGTGGTCAAGGTGCGTACGCACGAGGAGATCGCCGAGGTGATCACCGAGCGCGTCAACCGCGTCACCGGCGTGGTGCGGACAGACACGCACATCGCGTTCAAGTCCTACTCGAGCGCCGACGTCGACGCGGGCTTCTCCATCGGCGAGTGACTCAGGCCGACGTGAACGCCGCCCATCGCGTCAGCAGCGTCTGAGCGGCTCCCTCGTCCACCGCGGCGGCTGCCGTCGTCAACGCACCGGCCATCGCGTCCTCGAGCGAACCGTCGACGCCGCGGAACGCCGCGATGGCACCTGCTGCATTGAGCAGCACCGCGTCCCGCACGGGGCCTCGTTCGCCGCCGAACACCCGACGCGCCACGTCCGCGTTGTGTGCGGCGTCCCCGCCTCGGAGGGCGTCGAGGGACACCCGCTCGATACCGAGATCGCGTGGATCGAGCACCGCGTGGTCGACGACACCGTTCCGGACGATGCGCACCGAGGTGGTCGTCGACGTGGTGATCTCGTCCAGCCCGTCGTCGCCGCGCACCACGAGGACGGAGTTGCCGCGCGCCGCGAACACGCCCGCGACGACGTCGATCAGATCGTCGAACGCGCATCCCACCAGACCGGCGCGCGGACTCGCAGGGTTCGTCAGCGGCCCGAGGACGTTGAAGGCCGTGGGGATGCCGATCTCCTTGCGAGGCGCCGCAGCGAAGCGCAGCGCCGGGTGGAACACGGGCGCGAAGCAGAACCCGATGCCCAGCTCGGCGACACTCGCCGCGACCCGCTCCGGCCCCTGGTCGATACGCACGCCCAGCGCTTCCAACACGTCGGCTCCGCCGCTCTTGGACGAGGCGGCCCGGTTGCCGTGCTTGACCACCCGGATTCCCGCGGCCGCCACGACCACCGACGCCATCGTCGAGATGTTCACCGTGTGGGACCGATCGCCGCCCGTACCGACGATGTCGACGACGTCGTCGTCCACGGGCACGCGCTTGGCGTGGCCGAGCATCGAGTCGGCCAGTCCGCGCAGTTCGTCCGACGTGGGGCCCTTCATCTTGAGGGCGACACCGAAGGCAGCGATCTGGGCCGCGGTGGCGTTGTCCGACATGATCTCGTCCATCGCCCACGCCGTGTCGGCACCCGTCAGGTCCTGGCGTGATGCCAGGGCCCCGAGGACCTGTGCCCATGTACGCGTGCCATCCCCAGCGCTCATGAGCGGGAAGCCTAGTGCTCCGGCGATGCGTCCTCGGCAGCCGGTTGGAGGGCGTCCCAGCCCAGTACCACCCCGTCGCGCCGTTGGGCCAACCCCGCCATCCGTGACCGTTCCTGCGAGCAGTGCAGCGCGTCGAGCACCTGCACCCGCTGCAGCACCAGGACGGTCGCGTCGGAGACACCGCCGGGCAGATGCCCGGGAGTCTGCGCCATGGGACCTGCGGTCGCCTCGCTGTATCCGTCCTGCGCCGCCACCGACACCGCGTCGGCGATCTGATCGGCGGGGAGGAGCAGGTGGTGGCGCAACACCACGTCGTCGTCCGCGGACCAGAGGGGGTCCGTGTGCGCCGCGCGCTCGAGGGTCGTCGAGCACGCCTCCACGTTGTCGAAGCACGACGCGACCACGACGAGGTCGGTGCGAGTGGGGTCGAGGGGCTCCGGAGCCGCCCGGCCGAACAGCCGCTGCCACCACCGTGTCCGCCCACGACCAGAGCCCGAAGTCATGTCACGACAGTGCCAGATGCCGCTGGAACCGGTCCCGGAGTCGCTCGGGAGGCATCGAGTCTGAAGCTCGGGTCGAGACTCCGGCGTGCGGGATACATCACGGGCGCGGGGGTCGACGGAACCCGGTCCGACGTGCACAGACGAGTACTATTGAACAGAAAGTCCAGGAAGACGGGCCGACCGGACCACGAGGAGGCATTCTGTGTCACGCGCGCGCGAACGATGCTCGACTCGCCAATACCGCCCCGGCTATGCCATCCGTACTACGACGAGTCATACTTCTCGATGTGACGAGCGCAGTAGGTACTTCGGGATCCGCCATCACCCAGCGTGTCCACTCGCTGAACCGACCGAACATGGTCAGCGTGGGCACCATCGTGTGGCTGTCCAGCGAGTTGATGTTCTTTGCCGGCCTCTTCGCGATGTACTTCGTCGCGCGGGCTCAGGCCGCTCCCGGCCAGTGGCCGCCAGAGCCGACCGAGCTCAACCTGACGCTGGCCGTCCCCGTGACCGCGGTGCTCATCGCATCGTCCTTCACCTGCCAGCTGGGCGTGTTCGCCGCCGAGCGTGGCGACGTGTTCGGACTGCGTCGCTGGTACACGATCACTCTGGCCATGGGCGCGTTCTTCGTCGCCGGCCAGGGCTACGAGTACTACCACCTCGTCCACGAGGGCACCTCGATCTCGAGCAGCGTCTACGGCTCCGTCTTCTACATCACCACCGGCTTCCACGGCCTGCACGTGATCGGCGGTCTGATCGCCTTCGTCTTCCTGATCGCCCGCACCCTGGTCAGCAAGTTCACGCCGGCTCAGGCCACCGCCGCCATCGTCGTGTCGTACTACTGGCACTTCGTCGACATCGTCTGGATCGCGCTGTTCGCGACGATCTACTTCATCCGCTGACCGAGCAGGCGTCGAATACCCGATGACAGCCTCATCGGTCGCATCCGACAAGCCGTCCCGACACGACAAGGGATACAGATGAGTTCCTCTCCCCCCGCCACTCCCGACGACGACGGCACTGTCGTGTCCGCCGGTACGCCGGACGCCTCGGCGACCAAGGCGCGTCGCAAGCGTCGTACCCGTCGCCGGGTCAGTGGCGCCATGGCGCTGTTCATGGGTCTCGTCGGCGCGGGCTTCCTCGCCGCCGCCCTCACCCCCGACGCCCAGGTCGCCACCGCGCAGGAAGACAGCGCGGCCATGGTGCGCGAAGGCCAGCAGATCTACGACACGTCCTGCGTGACGTGCCACGGCGCCAACCTCCAGGGTGTCCAGGACCGCGGACCGTCCCTCATCGGCGTCGGCGAAGCAGCCGTCTACTTCCAGGTCTCTTCCGGTCGCATGCCGATGGCGCGCAACGAGGCCCAGGCCGAGCGGAAGCCCCCGAAGTACAACCAGTCGCAGGTCGACGCTCTCGGCGCCTACATCCAGGCCAACGGCGGCGGACCCACGGTGGTGCGCACCGACAACGGTGAGATCGCGCAGGACTCACTCCGTGGCGGCGACATCGCCCGCGGCAGCGAGCTCTTCCGCCTCAACTGCGCGTCCTGCCACAACTTCACCGGTCGCGGCGGCGCGCTGTCCTCGGGCAAGTACGCACCCACACTCGACCCGGCGAACGAGCAGCAGATCTACCAGGCGATGGTCACCGGCCCGCAGAACATGCCCAAGTTCTCGGACCGCCAGCTCACGCCCGAAGAGAAGAAAGACATCATCGCGTACGTCAAGTCCTCCTCCGAGACGCAGCCTCCCGGTGGATACGGACTCGGCGGCTTCGGCCCCGGTACGGAAGCCATCGCCATCTGGGTGGTCGGCATCGGAGCGGTCGTCGCAGCAGCACTGTGGATCGGAGTGAGGTCATGAGCGACGACAACCGCAAGGACGACGGCGTGCCCGGCGATCCGAACAAGTTCCCCGAGGGCTTCGACCCGGACCGCAAGTACACGGACGAGGAACTGGCCGCCATGAGCCGCGACGAGCTCGTCGCACTCGGCACCAACCTCGATCACGTGGACGTGGCGTTCCGTCGCGCACGCTGGCCCGTCCCCGGAACCAAGGCCGAGAAGCGCGCCGAGCGCAGCGTCAGCCTCTGGTTCTTCCTGGCGGGTGTGTCGGCCGTGGCCTTCATCGCCATCTACCTGTTCTGGCCGTGGCAGTACGCCGGCATGGGCGAGGACAGCTACGGGCTGTACAGCCTGTACACACCGCTCATCGGTCTCACCATGGGTCTCGCGATCATCGGTGTCGGCGTCGGCGCCGTGCAGTTCACCAAGAAGTTCATCCCCGAAGAGGTGTCCATCCAGGACCGCCACGACGGTGGATCGAGCGAGGTGGACAAGAAGACGGTCGTCGCCGAGCTCAGCGATTCCTTCGACACCTCCACGCTGGGTCGACGCAAGATGATCAAGCGCAGCCTCGTCTTCGGCGGCGGCGCGCTCGGCGTCATGTCGATCCTCCCGCTCGGCGGTCTGATCAAGAACCCGTGGGCCGAGGGCGACGAGTCCTCGCTCTGGGTCTCGGGTTGGACGCCGAACTACGAGGGCGAGACCGTCTACCTGCGTCGCTACACCGGACGCGTCGACGACATCGTTCTCGTCCGCCCGGAGGATCTCGACGCCGGCGCCATGGAGACCGTCTTCCCGTTCCGTGAGTCGGAGCGTGGAAACGAGGAGGAGCTCTCGCACGCACTGAAGGGCATCCGCAACGCGGTCATGCTCATCCGTCTGCGCACCGAGGACGCCGACCGCACCATCAAGCGGAAGGGCCAGGAGAGCTTCAACTACGGCGACTACTTCGCCTACTCGAAGATCTGCACCCACCTCGGGTGCCCCACATCGTTGTACGAGCAGCAGACCAACCGGATCCTGTGCCCGTGCCACCAGTCGCAATTCGACGCGTTGGAGTACGCCAAGCCGATCTTCGGACCGGCCGCCCGCGCTCTTCCGCAGCTGCCCATCACGGTCAACGACGAGGGCTACCTCGTCGCCGCGGGCGATTTCATCGAGCCGCTCGGACCCGCCTACTGGGAACGTCCGGCCGGAGTACACGAGCAGGAGAGCGCTTCTGCTGCGTCGTCATCGGAAGGTTCACGATGAGTCCATCCATCGCCACGCTCGCTGCGAAGCAAGCCGAGGACGTCGACTCCCGCTATCACCTCTCAGCGGGTATGCGTCGTCAGATCAACAAGGTCTTCCCCACCCACTGGTCGTTCCTGCTGGGCGAGATCGCGCTGTACAGCTTCGTCATCCTGCTGCTGTCCGGTACGTACCTGACCCTCTTCTACGACCCCTCCATGACGGAGACCACCTACCAGGGCGCCTACGCTCCCCTGCGCGGTGTCGAGATGACCAAGGCGTACGCCACCACGCTGGACCTGTCCTTCGAGGTGCGTGGCGGTCTGTTCATCCGCCAGATCCACCACTGGGCAGCTCTGCTGTTCGCCTGCTCGATCATCGTGCACATGATGCGCATCTTCTTCACCGGTGCGTTCCGTCGCCCGCGTGAGGCGAACTGGGTCATCGGCTCGCTGCTGCTCATCCTGGCGATGTTCGAGGGCTTCTTCGGCTACTCGCTCCCCGACGACCTGCTGTCCGGTACCGGGCTGCGCGCCGCGTTCTCGGGCATCACGATCTCCATCCCGGTCATCGGAACGTGGATGCACTGGCTGATCTTCAACGGTGACTTCCCCGGCACGCTGATCATCCCGCGCCTGTACGTCGCGCACGTGCTGCTCCTGCCCGCCATCATCCTGGCGCTCATCGCAGCTCACCTCGCGCTCGTCTGGTACCAGAAGCACACGCAGTTCCCCGGCCCCGGCCGCACCGAGACCAACGTGGTGGGTGTCCGCATCCTCCCGGTCTTCGCGGTCAAGTCCGGCGCCTTCTTCGCCATGACCTTCGGTGTCCTCGCGGTCATGGGTGGCGTACTGCAGATCAACCCGGTGTGGGCCCTGGGCCCGTACAACCCGTCGCAGGTCTCGGCCGGCTCGCAGCCCGACTTCTACATGATGTGGACGGACGGCCTGGCTCGACTGTGGCCCGCGTGGGAGCTCTACATCGGCAACTACATGATCCCGGCCGTCTTCTGGGTCGCCGTCATCATGGGTGCGGTGTTCGCGATCATGATCGCGTACCCCTGGATCGAGAAGCGCTTCACCAAGGACGACGCTCACCACAACCTGCTGCAGCGTCCCCGCGACGTTCCGGTGCGTACCGCGGTCGGCGCCATGGCGATCGCCTTCTACGTGGTCCTGACGCTCAGCTGCGTCAACGACATCATCGCGTACAAGTTCTCGATCTCCCTGAACGCGATGACCTGGATCGGCCGCATCGGCCTCGTGGTCCTGCCTCCGATCGTCTACCTGCTGACCTACCGCTTCTGCATCGGTCTCCAGCGCAGCGATCGCCAGGTGCTCGAGCACGGCATCGAGACGGGCGTCATCAAGCGCCTGCCCCACGGCGCTTACGTCGAGATCCACCAGCCCCTCGGCCCGGTCGACGATCACGGCCACCCGATCCCGCTCGAGTACCAGGGTGCTGCGATCCCGAAGAAGATGAACAAGCTCGGTTCCGCCGGCAAGCCCGGCTCGGGCAGCATCTTCACTCCGGACTCGGACGAGGAGCACCGGCTGCACGAGCGTCTGTCGCACGAGGGTGAGCACGATCAGCTCACCATGCTCCGCACCTACCAGGCGAAGATCCTGTCGCAGGGCAACGGGCACTCGAACGGCAACGGGCACTCGAACGGCAACGGCTCGTCCAACGGCCACTCGAACGGCAACGGCTCGTCCAACGGCAACGGTCACGGACCGGAGTCCAACGGGCACTGAGCGACCCGCTGAACGGTTGAAGAGGCGCCACCCACTCGGGTGGCGCCTCTTCTCGTCTGTCCCCTCCCCCACCGCTCGTTCCCGCACCCGTCGTCGCTCGGCGAGGCGGGGTGTCAGCGCAGTCCGAGACCCGCGCCGGTGGATCGGGATGCCACCCACCACTCCTGTGTGCAGTGATCCGCGCTCACCGCGGATCACTGCACAAGAACACCCCGCCCCAGCAGATCCGGTGCACTGGACCGTGTGGAGCGCGGGCTACTGCACTGAATCCCACCGCCCCGCCGAGGCGAGGAACGGCAACAGCGCGTCGACGAGGTGGTGCGGGGCCTCCTCGGCCATGTGGTGTCCCGAATCGATGCCGTGCCCGACGACGCCCGGCGCCCATGCACGCCAGATGGTCAACGGGTCACCGTACAACTCCTCGAGGTCGTCCCGTGTGGACCACAGCACCTGCACCGGCACGGCCAACGTCCTCCCCTGCGCTCGGTCGGCGCGTTCGTGGTCGGCGTCGACAGTGAGTCCTGCTCGGTAGTCCTCGAGCATCGCGCGTACGACATCGGGATCGTGGATCGCCGTCAGCCACTCACGGTGGTTCTCCACTCCCATGAGGGCCGGATCGCCGCGGTACCACGAAGAGGGATCGGCAGTGATGGCGCGCTCGGGGAGGTCTGGCTGGGCGTAGAAGAACCAGTGCCACCATCGGGTCGCGAATCGACTGTCCGCCCGGTCGAGGTGCTCGCTGATGGGGATGCAGTCGAGCAGGGACAGCGCGGTCACGAGGCCCGGGTGATCCAGGGCCAGGCGCAGGGCCACGTAACTTCCACGGTCGTGACCGACCACGGCGAAGCGTCGGTGCCCGAGTGCGGCCATCACCTGCACCATGTCCGAGGCCATCGCCCGCTTCGAGTGTGCGGAGTGGTCGGGTGTCGGCGCCGGGCCCTGCGAGCGGCCGTACCCGCGCATGTCCGGGCAGACGACCGTATGTCCTGCGTCGACCAGCAGTGGGGCGACACGGTGCCACGTCGCCGACGTACGCGGGTGCCCGTGCAGCAACAGCACGGGGAGATCGCCCGCGCCGCAGTGCCGGGTGAGGATCGACGCGGCCTCGACCTCGATCATCGATTCGTCGAAGTTCTCGAACACGTCGTCATCATCGCGCGAGCGGCCGGCAGGGCACCAGTTCCCGCACCCTTCCTCGCGTCACGCATGCGTGTTGCTCGGCAAGGCGACGTGCGACGGCGCAGCGTGGGTGCGGGAACACCGGAGGTGCGAGAAGCCCACCAGGAGGGCGCAATCCCACCTCACCGACGCCGAACGCCCCCGACCACAGGCCGGGGGCGTTCGGGGTGGAGCTGTGTCAGTGCTTCTCGGGTCCCACGTGGTACTCGAAGACCAGTCCGGCTGCGGCGGCGATGATGGCGAGGGCGCCGACCGCGAGCATCCAGGGCTCGTAGAACGCGAACGCCAGTGCCATGAAGGCGGCGCATCCGGCGAGGATGATGGGCCAGAAGCTACCGGGGCTGAAGAAGCCCAGGTCGCCTGAACCGTCGGCGATCTCCGCGTCGTCGTAGTCCTCGGGACGGGTGTCCAGTCGACGAGCGACGAACCGGAAGTACGTTCCGACGATCAGCGTCAGGCCCGCCGAGAGGGCGATGGCGGTGAGGCCGGCCCACTCGATGCCGGTCCGCGAGAAGCCGGTGAACACGCCGTAGAGGATTCCGACGAGGATGAAGAACCCGGTCAGGATCTCGAAGAGTTTCGCTTCGATCTTCATGGGATGTCAGTTTCCTTCTGCCACGGTCGCAGCCTTGACGGTGCGGTCGGTGTTGAACGGCGAGGTGGAGGTCGCGCGAGGCTCTTCGCCGATGGACTCCAGCGCCTGAGCGTTGGTCTGGCCGTCGCGACGCGCCGCCATGTAGTTCTCGAAGGCCTCGGGGCTGACCGCGCGAACCTCGAAGTTCATCATCGCGTGGTACGTGCCGCACATCTCGGCGCAGCGCCCGACGAAGGCACCCTCACGCTCGATCTCGCTGATCTGGAACACGTTGTCGGAGTTGTTCTCGTCCGGGTTCGGCATGACGTCGCGCTTGAACAGGAACTCGGGAACCCAGAACGAGTGGATGACGTCGGAGGACGCGATCTCGAACTCGATGCGCTTGCCGGTGGGCAGCACGAGAATCGGGACCTCGGAGCTGGAGCCGACTGTCTCGACCTCGTTGTAGTGCAGGTACGACTGGTCGGACTTCTCGCGGCCGAACAGCGGGCCAGGCTCCTCACCCTCGGGGGTGCCGGCCTCCTCTGCTGCCTGCTCGCGCTCCTGGTCGGTGCCGTCGTACAGCGGCTGCCCGTCCTTGAGGTCGACGGTGCGGTAGCCGAACTTCCAGTTCCACTGGAACGCGGTGACGTCCACGACCACGTCGGGGTTGTCCTGCTTCTCCTGGACGTAGTTCTGCACGACGACCGTGAAGTAGAAGAGGACGGCGATGATGACGAACGGCACGGCCGTGTAGAACAGCTCGAGCGGGACGTTGTACGCGGTCTGGCGCGGGAACTCCGGCGAGTCCTTCTTCTTGCGGTGGAACGCCACCGTCCAGAAGGTCAGGCCCCACACGATGACGCCCATGATGAGCGCCGCGATGACGGACCACGTCCACAGCTCGCGCATCCGCTCGGCCTGCGGCGTGACGCCCGACGGCCATCCGAATCGAAGTACGGAATTGTCGATGCCGCAGCCCGACAGCACCACGGCGGCCACTGCAAGAGAGGCCACCAATCCGACTCGTCGTGTCGTCCGACGACCGGATCCACCACCACGCTGCGCCACGATCACGCCTTCCTGATTGCCAGATGGAGAGTACGAGAACCGTCCGGACGAGCCACCGAAGTCGCTCACACGCACGAGGTACTCGTGTACTACGCAGCGTAGACCAAAGCGGGCTCGGTTCTCGTGTCGGGTCGGGTGCGAGTTGGGCGGCGACACCGGGCCCGGCCGGTCACTTCGGCGTTCCCGCCGCACTGCGGCATACTCGGACCGATGCGCGTCGGGCCGTCGAGGTCCCGGCGACGCCTGTGACCAGGCCCGCTACCGGGCCGACACCCGAACGAAACGAGGCGTACCGACCGTGTGTGGACTGCTGGGACTGCTGACGTCGAACGCATCCGCGGAAGATGTCGTCGATGCCGTCGGCCACGCGTCGCACTGCATGCGACACCGCGGGCCGGACGAGCCGGGAACGTGGCACGACGACGATCTGGCGCTGGGCTTCAACCGGCTCTCGATCATCGACATCGAGCACTCGCACCAGCCGCTCCGCTGGGGCCCCGCGGAGAGTCCGGAGCGCTACGCGCTGGTGTTCAACGGCGAGATCTACAACTACCTCGAACTGCGCGAGACGTTGGCACGCGAGCACGGCGCGACGTTCGCCACCGAGGGTGACGGCGAGGCCATTCTCGCCGCGTTCCACTTCTGGGGCGACGACGCCGTTCGACGCCTGCGGGGCATGTTCGCCTTCGCGCTGTGGGACACCGAGAAGCGGGAACTGTTCCTCGCGCGTGACCCGTTCGGCATCAAGCCGCTGTTCTACTCGACGGGCGCCGCGGGCACCGCGTTCGCGAGCGAGAAGAAGAGCATTCTCGAACTCCTCGAGTCGTTGGGCGTGTCCGACGAGCTCGACCCCCGCGCCCTGGAGCACTACACGGTGCTGCAGTACGTGCCGGAACCCGAGACGCTCCACGCGGGCATTCGTCGCCTGGAGTCCGGCTGCACCGCTCGCCTGACTCCCGGCTCCGAGCCGACCGTCACTCGCTACTTCCGGCCGACGTTCCCGGTGCGTCCCGTCCCGTCGGGCACCGAGGCGGCGCGCTACCGCAAGATCGCCGAGGCGCTCGAGGACTCCGTCGCCAAGCACATGCGTGCCGACGTCACCGTCGGCTCGTTCCTGTCCGGCGGCATCGACTCCACGGCGATCGCCGCGCTCGCCATGCGGCACAACCCGGATCTGGTCACCTTCACCACCGGTTTCGAGCGTGAGGGCTACTCCGAGGTGGACGTCGCGGCCGAGTCGGCCGCTGCGATCGGCGCCAAGCACGTCATCAAGGTCGTCGGGCCCGAGGAGTTCGCCGCGGCGATCCCCGAGATCGTCTGGTATCTCGACGATCCGGTGGCGGACCCGGCGCTGGTGCCGCTCTACTTCGTCGCCAAGGAAGCACGGAAGCACGTCAAGGTGGTGCTGTCGGGCGAGGGTGCGGACGAGTTGTTCGGCGGCTACACCATCTACCGGGAGCCGTTGTCGCTCGCACCGTTCGAGAAGCTGCCACCCTCCCTGCGACGCGCCGCCGGTCGACTGAGTGAGCGCATCCCGGAGGGCACCCGCGGCAAGAGTCTCCTGCACCGCGGGTCGATGAGCCTGGAGGAGCGCTACTACGGCAATGCGCGCAGTTTCAACGATGCGCAGCTGCGGTCGGTGTTGCGCGAGTTCCGGCCCGAGTGGACCCATCAGGACGTGACGGCGCCGATCTACGCGCAGTCCGCCGGCTGGGACCCGGTGGCGCGGATGCAGCATCTGGACCTGTTCACGTGGCTGCGCGGCGACATCCTGGTGAAGGCCGACAAGATCACGATGGCCAACTCGTTGGAGTTGCGCGTGCCGTTCCTCGACAACGAGGTGTTCCGGGTGGCGGAGCAGTTGCCGCTGGAGCAGAAGATCACGAAGTCGACGACGAAGTACGCGCTACGCAAAGCACTCGACGGCATCGTGCCCGATCATGTACTCAACCGCGCGAAGCTGGGTTTCCCTGTGCCGCTTCGGCATTGGCTGCGGGGCACCGAGCTCTTCGACTGGGCGCACCAGCAGATCGCCGATTCCCAGACCGATCACCTGCTCGACAAGGCCGCGATCACCCGCATGCTGAACGACCACCGCGAGGGACGCAGCGATCACAGCCGCCGGTTGTGGACCGTGCTCATCTTCATGGTGTGGCACGGCATCTTCGTCGAGAAGCGCATCGTGCCGGCCATCGCCGAACCCACGTACCCGGTTCGGCTCTAGCCGGCAGACGCGAACTACTGCGGGAGGATCGCGGCGATCTCGGCCGCGGCCTCGTCGCCGTACGCGTCGGTGAGGCGCTTGATCGCGTCGTCACGGACGAGCGTCCATTCCTGGGTGCCGGTGGTCTCGAGCACGAGCACCGCGATGAACGATCCGAGCTGGGCGGCGCGCTCGAGGCCCAGCCCGTTGGCGCGGCCGACGAGGAAGCCGGCGCGGAACGCGTCACCGACACCGGTGGGGTCGACCTTGCTGGTCTCCGGGACCACGGAGACGCGAATGTCCGTGCCGTCGGCGCCGACGATCTCGACGCCGTTCTTGCCGAGCGTGGTCACGCGCAGGCCGACGGTGTCGCGGATCTGGCGTTCGGTCAGCCCGGTCTTCTGACGGAGGAGGCCCCACTCGTACTCGTTGGTGAACAGGTACTCGGCACCCTGGATGAGCTCGGTGGCCTGCGTTCCGTCGAGGCGTGCGAGCTGCTGCGACGGATCCGCGGCGAAAGGGATGCCCAGTTCGCGGCACTCCGCCGTGTGGCGCATCATCGCGGCCGGGTCGTTGGCGCCGACCAGGACGAGTTCCAGGTCGCGACCCTCGGCCACGGTGTGGACGGAGATGTCGCCGGCCTCGGTCATCGCGCCGGGGTAGAACGAGGCGATCTGTGCCATGTCCTCGTCGGTGGTGCAGACGAAACGCGCGGTGTGAGCCGTCTCGGAGAGGGTGACGGCGGAGCAGTCGACGCCGTTGTCCTCGAGCCACGTCTGATACTCGGCGAAGTCGGGACCGACCGAGCCGACGAGCAGCGGTGCGCCGCCCAGAACACCCATGGCGTAGGCGATGTTGCCGCCCACCCCGCCCTTGCGGATGACGAGGTCGTCGACGAGGAAGCTCAGCGAGACGTGTGCCAGCTGATCGGCGAGGAACTGGTCGGCGAACCGACCGGGAAACCGCATCAGATGGTCGGTAGCAATGGAGCCGGACACCGCAATGGTCACGTCCGAGGGCCTTTCGCAGCAGGTGGAGGAGAACTGCTGTGAACCTTACCCGGGTGACGAGTGGGTGAACCCCATCAGACGGACGCCCCGGGACGACGCACCCCGGACACACGTCGTCCCCGGCACCCACGCAGGGTGCCGGGGACGGCGGGAGACTACTCGGGACTCAGTTGAAGGAGTCACCGCACGCGCACGAACCCGTGGCGTTGGGGTTGTCGATCGTGAAGCCCTGCTTCTCGATGGTGTCGACGAAGTCGATCGACGCGCCCTCGACGTACGGCGCGCTCATCCGGTCCACGGCGAGCGTGACGCCGCCGAAGTCCTTGACCAGGTCGCCGTCGAGCGAGCGGTCGTCGAAGAACAGCTGGTAGCGCAGCCCTGCGCACCCGCCGGGCTGAACCGCGATGCGCAGCGCCAGGTCGTCGCGGCCTTCCTGATCCAGCAGTGCCTTGGCCTTGGACGAGGCCGCTTCGGTCATCAGGACGGCGTGCGTCTCGGTGTCGGTGGTGGTCACGTCACTGGTGGCGACGTCGTTCTGCACAGTCATGGGTTCTCCCTATCGTTCGTGCCCTCTCGGCGACAACGCCGGCGAACACAGTCAACGGTACTCCCGACCCCGCTATTCCACACGATCGCCGGGGCGGTCACGCCCACGAGCCGGTGCGGGCGACGTCCGCGGCGAGTCCGGTCAGCTGGGCACGCGCGTCCGACATGGCGAGGTCGACCGATCCGGCGAAATCGGTCACCGAGTGCGCCGACTCGATGCCCGCCGCGCGCATGTCGTCCTCGCCCAGACGCACCTGACCGGCGAGGACCACCGTGCGCACACCGTGCTCGCGAGCCGACCCCGCGAGAGCGGTCACCACCTTTCCGCGCAACGACTGCGAGTCGAACTTCCCCTCGCCCGTCAGCACCACGTCGACCGTCGGCATCACCTCGTGGCGACGGGTGCGCTCGGCCACCAGATCGGCCCCGGACGTGCGGGTCGCTCCCAGCGCGAGCAACGCGGCGCCCAGGCCGCCGGCCGCACCCGCCCCCGGCAGGTCCGCCACCGCGCGCTCGGCGACGCGATCGAGCTCGACGCACCAGTCGGCGTTCCGCTCCTCCAGGACACGCACGGTGTCCGCGTCCGCACCCTTCTGCGGTCCGAACACCGCGGCCGCACCGGCCGGACCCAGCAACGGATTGTCGACGTCCGTGGCCGCGACGAGGTCGACGTCCGCGAGAGCCGCGACCGCCGCGTCGGGTCCCCCGAGAGCCTCGATCATGCCCGCGCCGCCGTCGGTCGAGCTGCTGCCACCGAGACCGACCACCACGGTGGTCGCACCACGGGTCAGCGCCTCCGCGACGATCTGCCCCACTCCCCTGCTGGACGCCGCGACGGCCGACTCCGGATCCGGCGAACGACCGAGCAGTCCGAGACCGACGGTCTGCGCGACCTCCACGTAGGCGGTCGCGCCGTCGAGCAACCAGCGCGCGGTCACGACGTCGCCGAGGGGTCCGGACACGGTCGACTCGATCACCTCGCCGCCGTCGGCCGCGAGTGCGTCGACGAACCCGGGTCCGCCGTCGGACTGGGGCGCGAGGATCAGCTCGTCGTCGCGCGCGCTCGACCACCCCGCCGCGATGGCGTCGGCTGCTTCGGCCGCGGTCAGGGTGTCTCCGAAGGAATCGGGGGCGATGAGAACGCGCATCGGAACACTCTAACGAGGAGCGCCTGTCGTGAGAGCCCACGACTGCGGTGTTCGCGTGGGGGTGAACGTCGAATAACCTGTGGGGGTGAAGCTGCCCTTCGGTAAGTCGAGTGAGAAGTCCGACACCCAGACCCCCGTCGACCACGAGTCGACGAGCCTGGACGAGAGCACGGCGCAGACCCGCGGCAACGTCAGCCTCGGCAAGGGGCGTCCGACGCCCTCACGGCGTGAGGCCGAGGGCCGCCGCCGTGGCCCGGTCGCACCGGCGCCGCTGACGGCCAAGGAGGCCCGGGCGCGACGCAAGGCGACGCGGGGCAGCAAGGACGAGCGCAAGGCCGCCTCGGCCGAGCGTCGCGCGAAGGCCGCGGACCAGCGTGCCCGCATGATGGCCGGCGAGGACAAGTTCCTCCTCCCCCGCGACAAGGGCCCCGTCCGCGCCTACGCGCGTGACCTGGTCGACTCGCGTCGCAACTTCGTCGGGCTCTTCATGCCGATGGCCCTGATCCTTCTCGTGGCACTGTTCCTGAGCCCCGAGGTGCAGTCGATCGTCACGCTCGCGCTGTTCATCATGATGATCTTCATGGGTATCGACGGCTATCTGCTCGGCCGCCGCGTCAACAACAAGGTGCAGGACCGTTTCCCCGAGACTCCGGACGGCGGCTTCAAGCTCGGCTGGTACTCGTTCGTCCGCGCGTCGCAGGTCCGCAAGATGCGTGCCCCCAAGCCTCGCGTCGGCCCCGGCGACGCGGTCTGAGCGCACCCGCGGTGACGCGCACGCTCATCCTCGGAGGTGCCCGATCCGGCAAGTCCGGCCATGCGGAGTCGTTGCTGGCCGGTCACGCCGAGGTCCGGTACGTGGCCACCGGGCGGCGGAACAGTGCGGACGCCGATTGGGACGCCCGCATCGACACGCATCGACGGACGCGGCCGGAGCACTGGTCCACGGTCGAGATCACCTCGTACGCGGCACTGTCCGAGGCCCTGCGGGACGACGTGCCCACACTGGTCGACGACCTGGGGACCTGGCTCACCGGCGCGCTGGACGATCTGCGCGCGTGGGACTCGCCGCGGGGCACGGTGGTGGGGGCGGTCGACGACCTGGTGACGGCCGTCGACCGGTTCGAGGGTCCGCTGGTGCTCGTCTCCCCCGAGGTGGGTCTGGGCGTGATCCCGGAGTCGCGGGCGGGCAGACTCTTCCGCGACGAGATCGGTGCCGCGAACGCCCGTCTCGCGCAGGTGTGTGACGCGGTGACGTTGGTGGTGGCCGGGTTGTTCGTCCCCCTCAGCCGACCGAGTGACCGACCCACCGACCGATCGAGAGGCACGTGGTGACCGAGAGTTCCGCACTGTTCCGTCCGGTGGATCCACCCGACGCCGAGATCGCCCGCGAGGCGAGAGCCAGGCAGTCGTCGTTGACCAAGCCCGCGGACTCGCTCGGCCGTCTCGAGGACCTCGCCGTGTGGGTCGCGTCGTGCCAGGGCGTGAGCCCTCCGCATCGGTTCGCTCGGGCTCGCGCCGTGGTCTTCGCCGGCGATCACGGCATCGCCAACGGTGGGGTCTCCGCGTACCCGCCCGAGGTGACGGCGCAGATGGTCGCGAACATCGCCGCCGGCGGCGCCGCGATCAACGCGTTGGCGACGGTGTCCGGTGCGACCGTGCGAGTGGTGGACATCGCGGTCGACGCGGACACCGACGACTCCGTGTCGTCGCACAAGGTGCGTCGCTCCAGCGGGTCGATCGACCGCGAGGACGCACTGTCGCAGGACGAGGTGATCGCCGCCCTGACAGCGGGCCGCGACATCGCCGACGAGGAGGTCGACGGCGGCGCCGACCTGTTGATCGCCGGCGACATGGGCATCGGCAACACCACCCCCGCCACCGTGCTGATCGCTGCCGTCACCAACACCGAACCGGTGGCGGCGGTCGGCCGCGGTACCGGCATCGACGACGCGGGGTGGATCCGCAAGACCGCCGCGATCCGTGACGCCCTGCGGCGTGCGCGTCCCGTCACCCGCGACCCGATCGCACTGCTGCGCACCGTCGGCGGCGCCGATCTCGCCGCGATGACCGGCTTCCTGGTGCAGGCCGCGGTGCGTCGCACACCGGTGCTGCTCGACGGCGTCGTCGTCACGGCGGCGGCACTGGTCGCGAACGATCTCTCGGTCGGCGCCTCGTCGTGGTGGCTGGCCGGCCATCGGTCGACGGAACCGGCACACGCCTTGGCGCTCGCACACCTGCGACTCGATCCCCTGCTCGACCTGTCGATGCGTCTCGGCGAGGGCTCGGGGGCGATGGTCGCGCTACCGATCCTGTCCGGTGCCGTCGCGACACTCGCCGACATGGCGACGTTCTCCGATGCCGGAGTGAGCACGCGGCCCTGATGTTCCTGGACCCGGTGCGCCTGGCGTTCTCCTGGCTGACGGTGCTGCCGGTGCGTGGTCCGGACGCCGTCGATCGCGACGACGCACGCCGCGCGATCGGGATCGTCCCACTCGTGGGCCTGGCGCTCGGCGGCGCGGCCGCACTGGTGGTGTGGTCGTGCGCCGCAGCCGACCTGCCGCCGACGCTCGCGGGACTGCTGGGCGTCGGCACCCTGGCGCTGCTGACCCGCGGAATGCATCTCGACGGGCTCGCGGACACCGCGGACGGACTCGGGTCCTACGGCCCGGCCGAGCGTGCGCTGGCGATCATGAAGTCCGGGTCCACCGGACCGTTCGGGGCCGCGACCCTCGTTCTGATTCTCGGCGTGCAGGCGGTGGCCATGGGCGAACTCGTCTCTCGGGGAGACGCTCTCGCGATCGTGGTCGCTGCCGTCGTGTCCCGGTGCGCCGTCGTGATCGTGTGCCGCCGCTCGGTGCCCGCCGCCACCGGCAGTGGCTTCGGCTCACTCGTCGCGGCGTCGCAGTCACCCGCCGTGGTCACCCTGTGGGTCCTCGTGGCACTCGCCGCCGGGCTGCTCGCCGTCCCCGGCGTCCCGCTGCAGGGAGTGGCAGCCGTCGCGGTGGCACTCGCTGCCGTCACTCTGCTCGCCCGGCACTGCGTTCGGCGATTCGGCGGTCTCGTCGGTGACGTGCTCGGGGCGAGCATCGAGCTGACCACCGCCGTGGTGCTCGTGCTCTGCCTCGTCGGCTGAGCGATCAGTCGCGCAGCGTGCTCATCCAGCCGTGGGTGTCGGCGAAGGTGCCGCGCTGGATTCCGGTGAGTGTGTCGCGCAGCGCCATGGTGACCTCGCCGGGCTCTCCGGTACCGATACGGAAGTCGCCCTCGGCCGACTTCACGCTGCCGACTGGGGTGATCACGGCTGCGGTGCCGCACGCGAAGACCTCGGTGATCTCGCCCGACTCCGCCTTCTTCTGCCACTCGTCCGTGGAGATCTTGCGCTCCTCCACGGCGAAGCCCGCGTCCGTGGCGAGCGCCAGCAGCGAGTCACGCGTGATGCCGGGCAGCAGCGAGCCGGACAGGGACGGCGTGACCAACCGCGCGTCGGGTCCGGAGCCGAAGACGAAGAACAGGTTCATCCCGCCCATCTCCTCGACGTAGCGGCGCTCGAGCGCGTCGAGCCACACGACCTGGTCGCAGCCCTGGTCCGCGGCCTGCGCCTGGGCCAGCAACGAGGCCGCGTAGTTGCCCGCGAACTTCGCGGCGCCGGTGCCGCCCGGCGCGGCGCGCACGTACTCGGTGGAGAGCCACACGCTGACCGGCTTGACCCCGCGCGGGAAGTACGCGCCGGCGGGCGAGGCGATGAGGAGGTAGCGGTAGGAGGACGACGGGCGCACGCCCAGCCCCGCCTCGGTGGCGAACATGAACGGCCGCAAGTAAAGCGCGTCCTCGCCGCCGGCGACGGGCACCCACTCGTGGTCGACGGCGAGCAGCTGCTCGATGGACTCGCGGAACAGCTCCACCGGCAGGGCCGGCATCGCCAACCGCGCGGCCGAGCTCTGCAGGCGCTCCGCGTTCGCGCCGGGGCGGAACGACGCGAGACTGCCGTCGGGCTGGCGGTAGACCTTGAGACCTTCGAAGATGGCCTGGCCGTAGTGCAGAACCATGGCCGCGGGATCCATCGGGAACGGCGCGTAGGGCGTCACCACCGCGTCGTGCCACCCGGTGCCGGCGTCGTAGTCGATGGCCACCATGTGATCGGTGAAGTGCACGCCGAACCCGGGCGCCTGCAACACCGCTGCCCGCGCTTCCGCGGTGGCGGGCGACGGGTGCTCGTGACGCGTGAATTCCAGGCCAGTCATGCCGAACACTCTAAAGCAGCGTGGTGTGGCATCTCACCGCACGTGCGCCTCGACGAACGGCGGCCTGACCACCTCGCACGCGATCGCCCGACCACGCACGTCCACGTCGACCGCGTCACCGACGGCGACGCCCGCCGCGGTGTCGAGCAACGCGAGCGCGATGCCCACCTTGAGGGTCGGCGAGAAGGTGCCGGACGTGGTCGCACCGACCGGTTCTCCGGTGCCGACCGAATTCCCGGGGCGCAGGACGGTCAGATCCGGACGCAGCACACCGCGTCCGACGGCGCGGAGGCCGACGAGGGTGCGGGGTGCGCCCGCCTCCTTCTGCGCCACGAGGGCGTCGCGTCCGCGGAACTCGTCCTTCTTCCAACCCACCGCCCAGCCGCAGCGCGCTTCCAGCGGACTGATGTCGACGGACAGCTCGTGCCCGTGCAGCGGGTAGCCCATCTCGGTGCGCAGCGTGTCGCGCGCTCCGAGACCGGCGGGCTCGCCGCCCACCTCGCGCACCGCGCCCAGCAGCGCCTCGAACAGCGACGCGGCCGTGTCCCACTGCGGCAGCAGCTCGTACCCGTGCTCCCCCGTGTAGCCGGTGCGACAGACCCGTACCGAGCCGGATCCGAACGCGACGTCCTCGAACGCCATGTAATCGAGGGAGGACGGCAGCCCGACGGCGGCGAGGACGTCGGCCGACCGCGGTCCCTGCACGGCGAGGACGCCGTACTCCCGATGGGCCGAGCGGACCTCGATGCCGGCCGGGGCACCCTGCGCGAGCACCTCGACCACGGCGGCGGTGTTGGCCGCGTTGGGCACGAGGAACACCTCGTCGTCGGACACGAGGTAGGCGATGAGGTCGTCGACCACTCCGCCGTTCTCGGTGCAGCACAACGTGTACTGCGCCTGGCCGGGCCCGATGCGGTCGAGCGCGTTGGTCAGCACCGAGTCGACGTACGCCGCGGCGCCGGGACCGGAGACGACCGCCTTGCCCAGGTGACTCACGTCGAACAACCCCGCGGTGGTGCGCGTCGACGTGTGCTCGGAGACGGTGCCCGCGTACGACACCGGCATCGTCCACCCGCCGAAGGGGGCGAACGTGGCTCCGAGGGCGACGTGCGCCTCGTGGACCGGACCGTGCAACAACTCTTCGCTCATGGTGGGGAACGCTAACTCAGACGAGCCCGATGTCGGGGTCGGCATACGATCGACTGCGTCGCTCCACCCTCACCGACCGTCCCCGACCATCAGGAGCAGCAGCACGTGAGCAGTCAGTCGCAGCGCACACTCGGACCCGAACTGGTCCTCGCCGGAACCATCGACAAGGCCGTCGAGGTCGTCGTCGTCGGACTCGAGAAGACCGACGACGGTGTCCGCATCGTCGGCGAGGACTTCCTCGGGAACGCCGCCGCAGACGTCCTCGCCGCGGTCACGGCCCTCGGCGCCACCGGCCGGGCCGATCAGGTCACCCGCGTTCCCGCACCCTCGTCCCTGCCCGCCGCCAGCGTTCTCGCCGTCGGTCTGGGCACCGCCGCCGAGCGCACCGACGACGTGCTGCGTCGTGCGGCCGGATCGGCGGCGCGCGCGCTCACCGGCATCGGCCACGTCGCGACGACCCTGTCCGCCGTCGGCCTCGCCGCCGCCGCCGAGGGCCTCTACCTCGGCGCCTACCAGTTCAGCGAGTACAAGCAGAAGTCGGCGCCCAAGGACGACGCGACACCGATCACGCGGGTGGATCTGCTCGTCGGATCGCCGCGCGACAAGCAGGCTCGCGCCGAACTCGCGCGCTCCGAGGCCGTCGCCGAGGCGGTCGCCACCGCGCGTGACCTCGTCAACACGCCCCCGAGCCACCTCTTCCCGGCCGAGTTCGCCGAGCGCGCCCGTGCCCTCGGGACCGAGGCCGGCCTCACCGTGCAGGTGCTCGACGAGAAGGCACTCGAGCGCGGGGGCTACGGCGGCATCGTCGGCGTCGGCAAGGGCTCGTCCCGCCCGCCGCGTCTGGTCCGGCTGTCCTGGTCCGGCGGAAAGAAGAAGTCCCCCACCGTCGCACTCGTCGGCAAGGGCATCACGTTCGACACCGGCGGCATCTCGATCAAGCCCGCGGCGGGCATGGAGAACATGACCTCGGACATGGCCGGCGCGGCCGCCGTGGTCGCGACGGTGGTGCTGGCGGCCAAGTTGAAGCTGCCGATCGACGTCACCGCGACGGTGCCGATGGCCGAGAACATGCCGTCGTCCACGGCGCAGCGTCCCGGCGACGTGCTGACCCAGTACGGCGGCACCACGGTCGAGGTCATCAACACCGACGCCGAGGGCCGCCTCATTCTCGCCGACGCCATCGTGCGCGCCTGCGAGGACGAGCCGGACTATCTCATCGACACCGCGACCCTCACCGGAGCGCAGATGGTCGCCCTCGGCACGCGCACCCCGGGTGTCATGGGCACCGAGGTGTTCCGCGACCGCGTCGCCGCCATCTCGCAGCGCATCGGCGAGAACGCCTGGGCGATGCCGCTGCCGGCCGAACTGCGACCCGATCTCGACTCCCGCGTCGCCGACCTCGCCAACGTCACCAACCACCGGTGGGGCGGCATGCTCGCGGCCGGGCTCTACCTGAAGGAGTTCGTCGCCGAGGGCGTCCAGTGGGCGCACATCGACGTGGCCGGGCCGGCCTTCAACACCGGCGGGCCGCACGGCTACACGAGCAAGGGCGGCACCGGTGTCCCGGTTCGCACCATGATCTCGGTGCTCGAGGACATCGCCGAGCAGGGCTGACCCGCTCGCGCGAGCGGGGAGCTCAGGCTCCCTGCTCGCGCCTCCGGATGATCTTCTGTCGGGCGTCGTGGTCCCGCATCCGCTGCGGATACCCGGTCTTGCGCACGTCGTAGACCGGGATCTTCAGGTCCTCGCCCAGCTTGCGCGCGCCCTTCTCGCCGCCCACCGCGCGGCGGGTCCACTCACCGTCGTTCGCGACCAGCACCACGGTGATCGGAGTGACCGTCGTCTCCGGTTCGACGTAGGCCTCGACGCCGATGCGGGCGGCCGTCCAGTCGGCGAGATGCGCTCTGTCGGACGACGACGCTCCGCCTCGGGATCGACTCGGGCGCTTGAATCTGTCGAACAGTCCCACGGTGTCTCCTCCATCCGCCGAGCAGTGCACGCGACTCTCGCGTGCACGAAATGCACTCAATCCGGTACACACCATCATCCGGACGGCACGCCGACCCCACCGAGCGCGAACCGTCTCACGAAGTGACAGGATGATCGGGCATCGCGTGAACCATCTCACGGTGCGCGTCACCCGTTACCGGCACAACTCGCCGCGAGAACGGTGCGACGCGGCCACAATGGTCCACGTACCGCGACCGGCTAGACACCACACCCGCTAGCGACCACGAGCCGCTACACCCGTACTACAACTTGTCGAGGAGTCAACAGACATGACCTTCTCCGTCCAGATGCCAGCTCTCGGTGAAAGCGTCACCGAGGGGACTGTCACACGGTGGCTGAAACAGGAGGGGGACACGGTCGAAGTCGACGAACCCTTGCTCGAAGTCTCCACCGACAAGGTGGACACGGAGATTCCGTCTCCGGCAGCGGGTGTCCTGACCAAGATCGTCGCGCAGGAGGACGACACCGTCGAGATCGGCGGTGAGCTCGGTGTCATCGGTGACGCGAACGAGGCACCGTCCGACGGCGACGACTCGAGCAGCGACGACTCGAGCAGCGACGAAGCCGACGCCGGCCCGTCCGACGCCGCCGAGCAGGCGTCCGTCGAGGGCGAGAGCGAGGCCGACGCGCCCGCACCCGAGAGCGACGACGACGGCGGTGCGAGCAGCGGTTCCACCGGTGGCGGCGACGGCACTCCCGTCACGATGCCCGAACTGGGCGAGTCCGTCACGGAGGGCACCGTCACCCGGTGGCTCAAGGCCGTCGGCGACGAGGTCGCCGTGGACGAGCCGCTCCTCGAGGTCTCCACCGACAAGGTCGACACCGAGATCCCGTCCCCGGTCGCCGGCACTCTGCTCGAGATCAGCGCCGAGGAGGACGACACCGTCGAGGTCGGCGGCCAGCTCGCCGTCATCGGTTCCGGTGCTCCCGCGAAGAAGGAGCCCGCGCCCGAGCCCGAGCCGGAGCCCGAGAAGAAGCCCGAGCCGGAGAAGAAGCCGGAGCCCGAGGCCGAAGCGAAGCCCGCCAAGCAGGCCGACCCCGAGCCCGCCGGCGAGGTCTACACGCCGGAGCCGAAGTCCGAGAGCAAGTCCGAGAACTCCTCGAAGTCCGAGTCCGAGGCGCCTGCAGGTGACTCGAACGCAAGCGGTTCCAGCCCGTACGTCACTCCCCTGGTGCGCAAGCTCGCGCAGGAGAACGACGTCGACCTGAACTCCGTGTCGGGAACCGGCGTGGGTGGGCGCATCCGCAAGCAGGACGTCCTCGCCGCCGCCGAGGCGAAGAAGGCACCGGCCGAGGAGAAGGCCGCTCCGGCTGCCGCAGCTCCCGCCGCGTCCGCCACGCCCTCGGCACCGTCCACTGCCGGCGTGCGGCCCGAACTCGCGCACCTGCGCGGTTCGACGCAGAAGATCAACCGCATCCGGCAGATCACCGCCAAGAAGACCCGCGAGTCGCTGCAGACGTCGGCGCAGCTCACGCAGGTGTTCGAGGTCGACCTGACCAAGGTGGCAGCACTGCGCACCCGCGCCAAGGCCACGTTCAAGGAGCGCGAGGGCGTCAACCTGACGTTCCTGCCGTTCTTCGCGAAGGCCGTCGTCGAGGCGCTCAAGGTTCACCCCAACGTGAACGCGAGCATCGACGAGGAGAAGAAGGAGATCACGTACCACGACGCCGAGCACCTGGGCATCGCGGTGGACACCGAGCAGGGCCTCCTCTCCCCCGTCATCCACAACGCGAGCGACCTGTCGCTGGCCGGCATCGCACGCGCCATCGCGGACATCGCGGCACGGGCACGGTCGAACGGCCTCAAGCCGGACGAGCTGTCCGGTGGCACGTTCACCATCACCAACATCGGCAGCCAGGGCGCCCTGTTCGACACGCCGATCCTGGTTCCGCCGCAGGCCGCCATGTTGGGCACCGGGGCCATCGTCAAGCGCCCGGTCGTGGTGACCGACGCCTCGGGCAGCGAGTCCATCGGTGTCCGCTCCATGGCGTTCCTGCCGCTCACCTACGACCACCGTCTCGTCGACGGCGCCGATGCGGGTCGCTTCCTGACCACCATCAAGCACCGCCTCGAGGAGGGCGCGTTCGAAGCCGACCTCGGCCTCTGACGCTTCTTCGGTAATCTCGGAAGTCCCCGACACTTCGCAGCCCCGACCTCCGGGAATCTGTGACCTGTCGAACGAGGGGGCACTCGCTGCACACCGCGCAGTGGGTGCCCCCGTCGCCGTCCCAGGAGGCAGTCACTCGTGCGCATCGTCATCGCAGGTTCGTCCGGACTCATCGGCACGTCGCTCGTGGCGGCGTTGCGCAGCGGAGGGCACGACGTCTTTCGCCTCGTCCGCCGTGCACCCGCGGGACCGGACGAGATCGGCTGGGATCCCACCGCCGGATCGCTCGACCCGGAGGCGCTGAAGGGCGCCGACGCCGTGGTGAACCTGTGCGGTGTCGGGATCGGTGACAAGCGGTGGACCGGCGCGTACAAGCAGGCCGTCCGCGACAGTCGCATCGTCCCCACAGAGGTGATCTCCCGCGCCGTCGTCGAGGCGAAGGTGCCGACGCTCGTCAACGCCAGCGGCATCAACTTCTACGGTGACACCGGCGACACCGTGGTCGACGAGACGGCGCCGGTCGGTACGGGCTTCCTCGCCGAGGTGTGTCGCGACTGGGAGGACGCCACGTCCTTCGCGGCCTCGAACGGCGTCCGGGTGGTGTTCCTGCGCAGCGCTGCCGTCCTGTCCCGGCACGGCGGCATGATGGGGAAGCTCCGCCCGCTGTACCTCTTCGCGCTGGGCGGTCGGCTCGGCAGCGGCCGCCAGTACTTCCCGTGGATCTCACTGACGGACGAGGTCCGGGCGATCGTCTTCACCCTCGAGAATCAGGACATCACCGGACCGGTCAACCTCCAGGGGCCCGCACCGGTGACCAACGCCCAGTTCAACAGCGCCATGTCGCGAGCGGTGCATCGCCCGGCACCGTGGATGGTGCCCGGGTTCGCGATCTCCGCGATCATCGGCGAGTTCGCGAACGAGGCCATCCTGCACAATCCGCGAGCCATCCCCGCGGTGCTCGAGAAGCACGGATTCACGTTCGAGCACAACACCATCGGAGAGGCGCTCGCGGACACCGTCGGCTGACCCGGCGGCGTACTCTTCGATGTCATGATCACCCGCTCCGCCCGCGCCGACTCCCGGCCGATGCTCGTGCGTTCGCTCGGCACGATCGATTACCTCGACGCTCTCGAGATCCAGCGCGAGGTCGCCGGCCGTCGTGCCGAGAACGTCGGCGCCGACGAGTTGCTGCTTCTCGAGCATCCCGCCGTCTTCACCGCGGGTCGGCGTACGGCTCCCGAGGATCGGCCGCGCGACGGCACCCCCGTCATCGACGTCGACCGTGGCGGCAAGATCACCTGGCACGGCCCCGGGCAGCTGGTCGGCTATCCCATCGTGCGGCTCGCGGAGCCCGTCGACGTCGTTCGGTACGTCCGGCTGATCGAGGAGGCACTCATCGCCGTGTGCACCGATCTGGGCCTCGAGGTCGGGCGTATCGACGGCCGTTCCGGCGTCTGGCTCGCGGCCGGCGAGGTGCGCGGAGCCCGAAATTCTGGTCCGGGACGGCAGCCCGAACGCAAGGTGGCTGCCATCGGGGTCCGCGTGCAGCGGGGTGTGGCTCTGCACGGCTTCGCCCTGAACTGCAATGCGTCCCTGGAGGGCTTCGGCACCATCGTTCCGTGCGGTATCGCGGACGCCGGCGTCACCACACTGTCGGACGAACTCGGCCGCGACGTGACCGTCGACGAGGTCACTCCGGCGGTCACGCAGCGCATCCTGGACGCACTCGACGGTCGCCTGCCGTTGGCGGTGCACGATCTGAACAGAACGCCCGTCGCACCCACGCCACGCTTCACCACGGTGAACTTCGGCGGATGACCCCCCGCGAGTAGCATCGATGCGGTGACCGTCGCACCCGAGAACTCTCCTGCACAAGCTCCGAACGGACGCAAGCTTCTCCGCCTCGAGATCCGAAACGCGGAGACCCCGATCGAACGCAAACCGTCGTGGATCAAGACCCGCGCGAAGATGGGCCCCGAGTACTCCGAACTCAAGGGACTCGTCAAGCGCGAGGGACTGCACACGGTGTGCGAAGAGGCCGGGTGTCCCAACATCTACGAATGCTGGGAAGACCGCGAAGCCACGTTCCTCATCGGCGGTGAGCAGTGCACCCGTCGCTGCGACTTCTGCCAGATCGACACCGGCAAACCTGCCGACCTCGATCGGGACGAGCCGCGCCGCGTGGCCGAGTCGGTGCAGGCGATGGGTCTGCGCTACTCCACCATCACGGGTGTCGCCCGCGACGATCTCGAGGACGGCGGCGCCTGGCTGTACGCCGAGACCGTCCGTGAGATCAAGCGCCTCAACCCCAACACCGGTGTCGAGCTGCTGATCCCCGACTTCAACGCCGACCCCGACCAACTGGCCGAGGTCTTCTCCTCGCGCCCCGAGGTGCTCGCGCACAACGTGGAGACGGTGCCGCGCATCTTCAAGCGCATCCGTCCCGCGTTCCGCTACCAGCGCAGCCTCGACGTCATCACCGCGGCGCGAGACGCCGGCCTGGTGACCAAGTCGAACCTGATCCTGGGCATGGGCGAGACCTACGAGGAAGTCACGCAGGCGATGCAGGACCTGCACGACGCCGGCTGCGACATCCTCACCATCACCCAGTACCTGCGCCCGTCGCCGCGGCACCATCCGGTCGACCGGTGGGCCAAGCCGGAGGAGTTCGTCGAGCACTCCAAGGCCGCCGAGGCCATGGGCTACGCCGGCGTCCTCGCCGGTCCCCTGGTCCGCTCCTCGTACCGCGCGGGTCGCCTCTACGCGCAGGCCATGGCTCACCACGGCCGTGCGATCTCCGAGAACATGTCCCACCTCGAGCACGGCGGCGAGGCGTCCCAGGAAGCCAGCTCGCTGATGGCGCGCCTGGCAGCCCGCTGACCCCACACCCCCAGCGACACCACGCGGCCCGCCGTCCTACCGGATGGCGGGTCGCGCTGCGTCTGCGCCTATCCTGGGAGCCATGGCGAACGGCGGTACAGCAGGCAAGGGCAAGGCCTCGAAAGAGGCGAAGGCCGCGGCGAAGGCAGCACGCAAGCAGGCGTCGAAGGAACGGCGCTCCCAGTTGTGGCAGGCCTTCCAGATGCAGCGCAAGGAGGACAAGCTCCTCCTGCCGCTGATGATCGGATCGGTCGTCGGTATGGCGGTGCTGTTCTTCCTGATCGGGCTGATCTTCGGGATCGAGTGGCTCCTGCTGCCGTTCGGGCTCCTCATCGGTGTGCTCATCGCGTTCGTGATCTTCGGTCGCCGCGTGCAGAAGTCGGTGTACGGCAAGGCCGAGGGCCAGGCCGGCGCCGCCGCGTGGGCACTGGACAACCTGCAGGGCGGGTGGCGTGTCAAGACCGCCGTCGCCGGCACCACGCAGCTGGACGCCGTGCACCGCGTCATCGGTCGTCCCGGCGTCATCCTGGTGGCCGAGGGCGCACCGCAGCGCGTGAAGGCACTGCTGGCGCAGGAGAAGAAGAAGACCGCACGCCTCGTCGGCGACACCCCGATCTACGACGTCGTCGTCGGCAACGACGAGGGCCAGGTGCCGCTCTCGCAGCTGCAGAAGTACCTGACCAAGCTGCCGAAGAACATCGACAGCAAGCGCATGGAGACCATCGAGTCACGGCTCTCGGCGCTGGGCGCCCGCGGTGGCCCGGCACTCCCCAAGGGACCGATGCCGGGCGGCGCGAAGATGAAGGGTGTGCAGCGCACCATCAAGCGTCGCTAGTGGCCTCCGGCCCCGTGCGCCTTGTGCGTACCCAGGGATGCGCAAAGGGCGCACGAGGGGTGAGCCCCACTACCGGGACATGAGGAGTGCGGTGCCCGTCGCGCGGTCGTGCATGCCGCGGCTGTCGATGTCGGTGATGACGGCGGGCACCACGAAGGCGATGAAGACCTGACGCACCAGCGCGCGCACGACTCCCACGCGGCCCGGAGCGTCGATGCGCGCCACCTGCATGCCCATGCAGAACTGACCGGGCGTGAAGGAGAACAAGCTCACGGACACGAATCCGAGCAGGAACCACACTCCCAGGGTCAGGGTCGACAGGTTGCCCCCGGCGACACTGCCGCCGAGGAACAGCGCGGACACACCCATCGACATCAGCCAGTCGATGGCCAACGCCGCGACACGCCTCGGTGTCGGCGCGAGCGAACCCGGCCCCACCTTGGGAAGTCCCAGGTACTCGCCCTGGTAGGCCTGCTGCTCGTGGTCACCGTCGGGCAGCGCGGCGGCGGGGCCCGAGAGCCACGATCCGGTCATCCGTGCCATGAGTGTTCTCCATACTGGTGTGAGTGCGGGGCCATTGCTCCAGGATAGGTGTCGCCCCGGCGGGAGGGTCTTCCCACCAGCCAGCAGCTGCGACGACGGGACGCGTAACACCGACGAAACACGGACTTGACGGTGAGGCAACACCACTTCCCTACCGTCGGCGTGGCGCAGCTGCCGCACTCACACAGACGTCGCGGACCAGCACTCGACAAGAAGGAGTTCCAGCGTGGATTTCACCACGGCCGAAGAGGTCATCAAGTACATAGCGGACGAGAGCGTCGAGTACGTCGACATCCGTTTCACCGATCTCCCGGGTATCCAGCAGCACTTCTCGATCGCGGCGAAGGCGTTCACCAAGGACACCCTCGAAGACGGTCTCGCGTTCGATGGCTCGTCCGTGCGTGGCTTCCAGTCGATCCACGAGTCGGACATGATGCTGCTGCCCGACTACGGCACCGCTCAGATCGACCCGTTCCGTCACGCCAAGACGCTGAACATGGACTTCTTCGTCCACGATCCGTACACCCGCGAGTCCTACAGCCGCGACCCCCGCAACGTCGCGCGCAAGGCCGAGGAGTACCTCGCCAGCACCGGCATCGCCGACACCGCGTTCTTCGGTCCCGAGGCCGAGTTCTACATCTTCGACTCGGTGCGCTACGACTCCCAGATGAACGGCGCGTTCTACGAGCTCGACTCGAGCTCCGGCGCCTGGAACACCGGCGCCGAGACCGAGGCCGACGGGTCCCCCAACCTCGGCTACAAGGTCCGCCCGAAGGGCGGCTACTTCCCCGTCGCGCCGTACGACCACTACGTCGACATCCGCGACGCCATCTCCACCAACCTGCAGAACGCGGGCTTCGAGCTCGAGCGCGGCCACCACGAGGTCGGCACCGGCGGTCAGCAGGAGATCAACTACAAGTTCAACACCATGCTGCGTGCAGCCGACGACCTGCAGCTGTTCAAGTACATCGTCAAGAACACCTGCTGGCAGCACGGCAAGTCCGCGACCTTCATGCCGAAGCCGCTCTTCGGTGACAACGGCTCGGGCATGCACGTCCACCAGTCGCTCTGGAAGGACGGCAAGCCGCTCTTCTACGACGAGAAGGGCTACGCGGGTCTGTCGGATCTCGCTCGTCACTACATCGGCGGCATCCTGCACCACGCGCCGTCGCTGCTGGCGTTCACGAACCCGACGATCAACTCGTACCACCGCCTGGTGCCGGGCTACGAGGCCCCCATCAACCTGGTGTACTCGGGCCGTAACCGCTCGGCCGCCGTCCGTATCCCCACCACGGGCAACAACCCGAAGGCCAAGCGTCTCGAGTTCCGCGCGCCCGACGCGTCCGGTAACCCGTACCTGTCGTTCGCCGCGCAGATGATGGCCGGCCTGGACGGCATCAAGAACAAGATCGAGCCGCTCGCTCCCGTCGACAAGGACCTCTACGAGCTCCCGCCCGAGGAAGCGAAGAACATCCCGCAGGCACCCACCTCGCTGCCTGCCGTGATCGACCGCCTCGAGGCCGACCACGAGTACCTCACCGCCGGTGGCGTCTTCACCACCGACCTGATCGAGACCTGGATCTCGCTCAAGCGTGAGAACGAGATCGCGCCGGTGAACCTCCGTCCGCATCCGTACGAGTTCCAGCTGTACTACGACTGCTGAGTCACGTTCCACCACGTCGAGCCCGCTCCGGACCCTGTCCGGCGCGGGCTCGCGTCGTTTCCGGGACGATTCGGGAACGATGCGGACACGACTCGACCGAAAGCTGGATTGAACTCCGAACTTTCGGGGTAGATACGGGTGTCCGCTGTGTTCCGGGTGACGATCCACCCGGACGCCGGACGTCGTGGCACCACCACAGTCGCGTCTCTCCTGTTGCCGAGCGAAGGATCTGCACCTGATGGATGCTCTGTGGGACTTCATCGTCGGCCGCCGAAGGCAGCTCGCGATCGATTCCTATCTTCACGTCTCCGCCGTCGTCCAGTGTGTCGTCATCGCGACCATCCTGGGTGTCGCCATCGGAGTTCTCGTCTACCGCAGTCCCGCCGGCTCCGCCGTCGCCACCGCTCTCGCGAGCACGGTGCTCACCATCCCGTCGTTCGCGCTGCTGGGACTGCTGATTCCCATTCTCGGTCTCGGCGTCAAGCCGACCGTCACCGCGCTGGTGCTGTACTCGTTGCTGCCGATCATCCGGAACACGGTGGTCGGACTCGACGCGGTGAATCCGGCGGTCAGCGATGCGGCACGCGGTATCGGCATGAGCCGAGCCACCGTGTTGCGTCGCATCGAGATTCCTCTCGCGTGGCCGTCGATTCTCACCGGGATGCGCGTCAGCACTCAGATGGCGATGGGCATTCTCGCCATCGCCGCGTACGCCAAGGGCCCCGGCCTCGGCAATCTCCTGTTCTCCGGACTGGCCCGCGTCGGCAGCCCCACCGCAGTTCCCCAGGCCCTCACCGGCACCGTCCTGATCGTCATCCTGGCGCTGATCCTCGACGGGATCTACGTCCTGATCGGCAAACTCACCACCTCGAGGGGTATCCGTGACTGACACGACTCGCACCACCACCGGAGCAGAGATCGTCCTCGAGGACGTGACGAAGTCCTACCCCAACCAGAAGGCCGCCGCGGTCGACCACGTGTCGCTCACCATCCCCGCGGGTGAGGTCGTCGTGTTGGTGGGACCGTCGGGCTGCGGCAAGACGACGACGATGCGGATGATCAACCGCCTCATCGAGCCCACGTCCGGCCGGATCACGATCGGCGGCAAGGACGCGCTGTCCATCGATCCGAACGAGCTGCGGCGCACCATCGGCTACTCGATCCAGCAGGCCGGCCTGTTCCCGCACATGACGATCGCGCAGAACGTCGGCATGGTCCCCGGGCTCATCGGGTGGAACAAGAAGAAGATCTCCGACCGCACCGACGAGATGCTCGATCTGGTCGGACTCGATCCGGGCCAGTACCGCGAGCGCTACCCGCGCCAGCTCTCCGGTGGGCAGCAGCAGCGCGTGGGTGTGGCCCGCGCTCTGGCGGCCGACCCCCCGGTTCTGTTGATGGACGAGCCGTTCGGTGCCGTCGACCCCATCACCCGCGGCCTCCTGCAGGACGAGCTGATGCGCCTGCAGGCCGAGCTGGGCAAGACGATCGTCTTCGTGACACACGACTTCGACGAGGCCGTCAAGCTGGGCGACCGGATCGCCGTCCTGGGCAACCAGTCCCGCATCCTGCAGTACGACACCCCCGAGGCCGTGCTGGCCAATCCCGCCGACGAGACGGTGGCCGGCTTCGTCGGCGCCGGTGCGGCTCTCAAGCAGCTCACCCTCATGCGTGTGCGCGACATCGAGCTCAGCGATGTTCCCGCCTTCGGTGAGGACGAGCCCGTCGAGACGATGAACCGGGCGCTCGGCACCGATCCGGAGGCGTGGGGTCTCATCCTCGACTCCCGCAAGCGGCCCATCCGGTGGACCGACCGTCGTCACCTCGCCGGCGTGGGCAGCCTCCGCGACGTCGGTGTGCCGATCGGTGAGCTCGTGTCGATCCAGTCCACGCTGCAGGACGCGCTCGAGGCCCTGCTCGCCGAGGGCAACGCGACGGCGACCGTGACGGGCAAGCGCGGCGAGTACGTCGGCACCGTCACCATCGAGGCACTGATCGACACCATCAAGACCATCCGTTCGCAGCACGCGCACGACCACGACGACGTGGTCGACGCGGGCGCGGCGTCCGTCTCGGGCGCGTCGTCGTGACGGCGTCGGTCGAGGCGTCCGTCGTCGACGATCCCGCCGACGCAGAGGGCGATGCGAAGTCCGCGGCCAGGGCAGCGCGGCGAGCCGAACGGATCCGTCTGGTCGTCCAGCCCGCACTGGTTCTCGTCCTCGTGGTGGTCACGCTGGTCTACGCCCTCACGCGTGATCTCACGGCGACGCAGGCGGCGACGATCAACGTCGCCACGATCTCCCAGCGCGTTCTCGAGCACGTCCTGATCACGTTCGTCGTGACGGCACTCGTCGTGCTGATCGCGGTGCCCCTCGGAATCATCCTCACTCGCAACGGCTATCGACGACTCGCTCCCGTCTTCATCGGTATCGCGAACATCGGCCAGGCTGCCCCTGCCGTCGGCCTGCTGGTGCTGTTGTTCCTGGCGACCGGCAGCACCGGGTTCTGGGTCGGTGTCCTGCCCATCGCGTTCTACTCGCTGCTGCCGGTGCTGCGGAACACCATGCTGGGGTTCCAGCAGGTGGACGCCAGTTACATCGATGCCGCACGCGGACAGGGCATGTCGGGCTCCGGCATCCTGTGGCGCATCGAGTTCCCACTCGCGGTGCCGTACATCCTCGCCGGCCTGCGCACCTCTCTCGTGCTGGCGGTCGGTACCGCCACGCTGAGCTTCCTCGTCGGCGCCGGCGGCCTCGGCGTGCTCATCGACACCGGGTACAAGCTCAATCAGCCGCTCATCCTCGTCGTGGGCGCCGTGCTCGCGGTGGCGTTGGCGTTGCTCGTCGACTGGTTGGGCGCTCTCGCCGAGGCCTTCCTCGGACCGAAAGGACTGCGCTGATGCGCCGTACCCTGATCGCACTGTGCGCGGTCTCCACCCTCGCCCTCACCAGCTGCGGGCTGCAGTCCGGCAGCGCGGTGCCCCTGGCCGTCGAACCCGGAAGCATCACGGCGCAGCCGGGTCTCGAAGGTGCCGAGCTCACCGTCGGTTCCAAGGACTTCACCGAGCAGATCATCCTCGGCTACATCCTGGAGTTCGCGCTCGAGGCGGCGGGGGCGAACGTCCGCGACCTGACCAACATCTCGGGATCCAACAGTACGCGGCAGGCCATGATCAGCGGCCAGGTCGACGTCACCTACGAGTACACCGGCACCGGCTGGATCAACTACCTCGGCAACGAGACTCCCATTCCCGACGCGACAGAGCAGTACGACGCGGTGCGGGACGCGGACAAGGCGAACGGCATCGTCTGGGTCAACCCGGCGCCGATGGACAACACGTACGCACTCGCGATGAACCAGCAGACGGCGCAGGAGACCGGCGTGAAGACGCTGTCCGACTACGCCGCCCTGGTGCAGCGTGATCCCGCCGCCGCGGCGGTGTGCGTGGAGACCGAGTTCAACTCCCGCCAGGACGGTTTCCCCGGCATGGCGGCGGCGTACGGCTTCGACGCGAACGCGGTGAACCGCCAGATCCTGCAGACGGGCATCATCTACCAGGCGACGGCGGACGGCTCGCAGTGCAAGTTCGGCGAGGTGTTCACCACCGACGGCCGCATCAAGGGTCTCGACCTGGTGGTCGTCGAGGACGACAAGCTGTTCTTCCCGCGCTACAACGCGACGGTGAACTTGCGTCAGGAGATCGCCGACCGCTACCCGGAGATCGCGGAGATCACCGCGCCGGTGTCCGCGGCGCTCACCATCGACGCCATCACCGAGCTGAACAAGCAGGTCGACGTCGACGGCCGGGAACCCGCCGAGGTGGCGCGTGACTGGATGGTGCAGCAGGGTTTCGTCACCGCCGGGGCCGACTGACCCCGAGGTACACCTACTGCACAGAAGGCGACCCCGCCCGGCACAGTCGGCCGAGCGGGGTCGTTCTCTGTGCAGAACCGGTACGGGTCAGGAACCGAACGCGCGTTCCACCACGGCCTTGGCCCGACGGGTGACGCGCAGGTAGTTGTCGAGGAACTCCCCCGCGTCGCCACTGGGCCAGCCGGCCACCTGCGCGACGGCTGACAGCACCTTGCCGGGAGCCGGCAACTGATCGGTCGGCTTGCCGCGCACCAGGACCAGCGCGTTACGGGCCTTCGTGGCCGTGAGCCACGCCTGGCGCAGGAGGTCGACGTCGCCAGGGCTCATGAGCTCCGCGGCGCCGATCGCGTCGAGGCACTCCAGGGTCGACGTGTTGTGCAGCGCCGGAATGCGGTGGGCGTGACGCAGTTGCAGCAACTGCACGGTCCACTCGACGTCGGCCAGTCCCCCGCGCCCCAGCTTGGTGTGCGTCTTCGGGTCGGCTCCCTTGGGCAGTCGCTCCGCGTCGACCCGGGCCTTGATGCGCCGGATCTCGCGGACGGCGTCCTCGGAGACTCCGCCCTCGGGGTACCGGATGCGGTCGGCCATGAGCAGGAACCGGATTCCCAGGTCCTGATCGCCGGCGACCTGGTGGGCGCGGAGCAGGGCCTGCACCTCCCACGGCTGCGCCCACTGCGAGTAGTACGCGTCGTAGGCCGAGAGTGTGCGCACGACAGGCCCGTTGCGCCCCTCGGGACGAAGTCCGGTGTCCACCTCCAGCGGCGGGTCCTGGCTCGGCGAACCCAGGAGCTTGCGGACACGATCGGCGATGGCGTTGGCCCACTTGACGGCGTCGCTGTCGTCGGCGCCCTCGGCCGGCTCGCACACGAACAACACGTCGGCGTCGGACCCGTAGCCCAGTTCACCACCACCGAGTCGACCCATGCCGATGATGGCGATCGACGCGGGAGCGGTGCCGCCGCGCTCGGCGACGGACGCACGGACCGCCGCGTCCAGGGCGGCGTTGATGACCGCTGCCCACACCGAGGACAGCGCCCGGCACACCTCGGGGACCTCGAGCAGTCCGAGGATGTCCGCCGAGGCGACCCGCGCCAGTTCGTAGCGACGCAGGGACCGCGCCGCCGCGACCGCGCGTACCGGATCGTCGTAGCGCGCAGAGGACTTCAGGATGGCGCCGTACGTCTCGGTGGGATCGACGTCGAGCAGTTTGGGGCCGGTCGATCCGTCGGCGAAGAGCCGGATGACCTCCGGCGCGTTGACCAACACACCGCGCAGGTACTCCGACGACCCGAGCACCTGCATCAGGCGCTGCGCCACCGGGCCCTCGTCGCGGACCAGCCGCAGGAACCAGGACTGCTCGGCGACCTCCTCGGACAGCCGTCGGTAGGCCAGCAGGCCCGCGTCGGGATCCGGTGTGTCGCCCAGCCATTCGAGCAGCGTAGGCAGCAGCAGTGACTGGATGCGACCCTTGCGCGCACCCATGCCGACGAGTGCGCTCAGGTGCCCGAGCGCGTTCTGCGGAGCCGAGTAGCCGAGCGCCGAGAGCTGCCGGATCGCGGAATCCGAACTGAGGCGCAGCGAGTCGCTGTCCAGCCGGGCCACCGATTCGAGCAGAGGGCGATAGAACAGCCGAGCGTGCAACCGCCGGATCCGCTGCGCGTTGCGACGGATCTCCTGGCGCAGAACGCCGGTCGCGTCGTGGTTGCCGTCGGGACGCATGTGGGCGGCGCGGGCGAGCCAGCGCATCGCCTCGTCGTCGTCGTCCGGCGGCAGGAGGTGCGTGCGCTGCAGCTTCTGCAGCTGCAGCCGGTGCTCGATGAGGCGGAGGAACTCGTAGGACGCGGTGAGGTTGGCCGCGTCGTCACGCCCGATGTAGCCGCCGGTGGCGAGAGCGGACAGCGCGGCGACGGTACCGCGTTCGTGGAGGGAGTCGTCGGCTCGTCCGTGCACGAGTTGCAGCAGCTGGACGGCGAACTCGACGTCACGCAGGCTGCCGCGCCCCAGCTTGATCTCGCGCTCGCGCAGCTCGGCCGGCACCATCTCCTCGACGCGGCGGCGCATCGCCTGCACCTCGGGGACGAAGTCCTCGCGCTCACTGGCCACCCACACCATCGGCGTCACCGCGTCGACGTAGGCCTGGCCCAGCTCGGCGTCACCGGTCATGGCGCGCGCCTTGAGCAACGCCTGGAACTCCCAGGTCTTCGCCCACCGCTGGTAGTACGCCAGGTGCGAGTCGAGAGTGCGGACCAGTTCGCCCTGCTTGCCCTCGGGACGCAGTGCGGCGTCGACCTCGAAGAAGGCGGACGAGCCGATGCGCATCATCTCGCCGGCCATGCGGGTGGCGAGGGAGTTGGAGGGTTCGGCGACGAAGACGACGTCTACGTCGCTCACGTAGTTCAGTTCCTGCGCACCGCACTTGCCCATCGCGATGACCGCGAGTCGGACCGAGCAGGGCCCGTCGGGGAACGTGACGGTGACGGCCACCGACAGTGCCGCGGTGAGCGCCGCGTCCGCCAGATCGGACAGCTGACGACCGACCACCTCGTAGGGCACGACGGGCTCGTTCTCCACGGTCGCCGCGAGATCGGCGGCGGCCAGGATCATGAGGTGGTCGCGGTACGCCGTGCGCAGCGCGATGATGGCCTTGGGTCCGGTCAGCTCGGCCCGGAACACCTGACCGAGGGCGTCGTCGCCCGTCTCCGCGACGGCACCGACGCTCGCGAGCATCGAGTCGCGCAGCTCGTCGGCCGTGGGCAACGACTCCGTGCAGGTGGTGAGCAGGCGCCACTTCTCCGGCTCGGACACCAGGTGGTCACCGAGAGCGCTGGACGATCCGGCGAGAGCGAACATGCGGCCGCGCAGACTCTTGTCGGTGCGCAGGCGGGCGTCGAGGTCGGACCAGTTGTCACCGAGATCCTCGGCGAGGCGCGCGAGAGTGCGCAGCGCGAGATCGGCGTCGGGCGAGCGCGACAGCGACCACAGCAGCTCGGTGCTGTCCTCGTCGGTCCAGCCCAGCAGCGACAGGTTCGCCGGGGCAGACGCCTCGACGAGACCGAGCCGTCCGGGGCTGGGCACGGTGGAACGGGAACTGGGCGGAATCACGGGCGAGCCTCCACCACGGTGTACGAGTCGACCGCCGGGTCGGCGTCAGCGAACGTCGGGTGGACGAACCGCGGGTCGACGAATCTCGGGACGGTGGTGCATTCCGACATGTTCATGGCGTGTCGACGTTACTCGACAGCCCCGTTCACTCGACAATCGCGCAGTCGCGCCGGCCCTACAGACCCAGGTAGGTCTTGAGCTCGAACGGCGTCACGTGCGAACGGTACGACTCCCACTCACGACGCTTGTTGCGCAGGAAGTAGTCGAAGACGTGCTCGCCGAGCGCCTCGGCCACCAGCTCGGAGCCCTCCATGGCGGCGAGCGCCTCGTTGAGGCTGCTGGGCAGCTCCCGGTAGCCCATGGCGCGGCGTTCGGCGGAGGTCAACGACCACACGTCCTCCTCGGCCTCGGGCGGCAGCGTGTACCCCTTCTCCACCCCGCGCAGTCCGGCCGCGAGCAGCACGGCGAAGGTGAGGTACGGGTTGCACGCCGAGTCGGGGCTGCGGATCTCGACGCGACGAGAGGACGCCTTGTTCGGCGTGTACATCGGAACGCGTACCAGCGCAGAGCGATTCGACGGACCCCAGGACGCCGCCGTGGGGGCCTCGCCGCCGTGGATCAGACGCTTGTAGGAGTTGACCCACTGGTTGGTGACCGCGCTGATCTCGTTGGCGTGCTCGAGGATGCCCGCGATGAAGGCCTTGCCGGTCTCGGACAACTGCATGGGGTCGTCCGGGTTGTGGAAGGCGTTGGTCTCGCCCTCGAACAGGCTCATGTGCGTGTGCATGGCCGAGCCGGCCTGATCGCTGAAGGGCTTGGGCATGAACGTCGCGCGCACGCCCTCGTCGATCGCGACCTCCTTGACGAGGTAGCGGAAGGTCATCACGTTGTCGGCCATGGACAGGGCGTCGGCGTAGCGCAGGTCGATCTCCTGCTGACCGGGCGCGGCCTCGTGGTGGCTGAACTCCACCGAGATGCCCATGGACTCGAGGGCGTCGATGGCGTGGCGCCGGAAGTTCGGCGCCTCGTCGTGGACGGCCTGGTCGAAGTAGCCGCCGTTGTCCGCGGGGACGGGGGGCCGACCGTCGTCGGGCAGTTCCTTGCACAGGAAGAACTCGATCTCGGGATGCACGTAGCAGCTGAATCCGAGGTCTGCGGCCTTGGAGAGCTGTCGACGCAGCACGTGCCGGGAATCGGCCCAGGACGGCGACCCGTCGGGCATCGCGATGTCGCAGAACATGCGGGCGGAGTGCTGCTCGCCCTTGCTGGTGGTCCAGGGCAGGATCTGGAACGTCGTGGGGTCGGGCTTGGCCACGGTGTCGGCCTCGGAGACTCGTGAGAAGCCCTCGATCGCCGAGCCGTCGAAGCCGATGCCCTCCTCGAACGCGCCCTCGAGTTCGGCCGGAGCGATGGCCACGGACTTGAGGTAGCCGAGCACGTCCGTGAACCACAGACGGACGAACCGGATGTCGCGCTCCTCCAGAGTGCGAAGCACGAATTCCTTTTGGCGATCCATGACCGTCAGGCTAGGCACGTTGCATTAAATCCGTGTTACATCGTGAAACCGGTCGCACTTTCTGGACCTCACAGCGCGGTGGCGACGACTGTGAGGTCACGGCTCAGCAGCGCAGACCTGCTGGTGGAGGCGTCAGGTCGACGAGGTAGGCGGACACGGCGTCGTCGATGCAGGCGATCCCGGCGAACGAGGCGGTGTGCTGATTCCCCTCATAGGTGACCAGCGACGAGCCCAGCTGCGCGGCCAGAGCGACCCCGGCCTCGTACGGGGTGGCGGGATCATCGGTGGTCGAGACCACCACGGTCGGTGCGAGTCCCGGTATCGAGACCGGCCCCGGGTCGGCTGCCGAGGGGACCGGCCAGAAGGCGCACGGCTCGAGCGGCGCGGTGCCGTTGCCCCGGCCGTCGTCCAGGAACGGCGCGGCGGCGCGGAACCGGGCGTCGAGCGCGCCCTCCTCCGCCCGGTCGGTCACCCGCGGATCGTCGACGCACCGCACGGCGGTGAACGCGTCGTTGGTGTTGCTGTACGTGCCGTCGCTCAGGCGCCCGTTGTAGAGATCGGCGAGCGAGAGCAGGATGTCGCCCTGACCGTTCTCCAGCTGAGTCAGTCCGCGCCTCAACGGTCCCCACAGTTCGGTGCTGTAGAGCGCCTGCTGCACTCCGGTCACGGCGTCGTCGTAGCTCAGCGAGCGGGCACCCTCCGGCCCGGTGAGCTCGGTGCTCGCGGGCCGGTCCACCAACGGATCGACCAGGGCCCGGAAGGAACGCACGGCTCCCGCCGGGTCGGTACCGAGTGGACAGTCGGACCGCCCCGCGCAGTCGGCCGCGAAGGCGTCGAACACCGACTGGAAGCCTGCGCCCTGGGCGACCACCTCGTCGGCCGCGTTCGCAGCGGGGTCGAGAGCGCCGTCGAGCACCATCGCGCGCACGTTCTCGGGGAAGAGTTCGGCGTAGGTGTAGCCCAGCCGCGTCCCGTACGAAAATCCGAGATACGTCAGCTGATCGTCGCCGAGCACCGACCGGACGACGTCCATGTCCCGCGCGACGTCGGCCGACGTGAGGTGTTCGAGCAACACCGGATCGTTGCGCTCGGCGCACCGCGCGGCGTAGTCCTGATTCTCCTTCTCGGTCTCGGTGATGCCGGCGGGCGAGGTGTCCACGTCGTTGTCCGCACGCTCGGCGTCGAACTCCCGCGGAGTGTCGCAGCGCACCGCCGGCACCGACGCACCGATGCCCCGAGGGTCGAATCCGATGACGTCGAAGGACGATTCGACGGCGGTACCCCGCGCCACCGTCGCAGTCGAGAGGCCCGACGCGCCGGGTCCGCCGGGGTTGACGAGCATCGAGCCCACCTTCTCCCCCGTCGCCGCCGACCGGGACAGCGCCAGTGAGGCGGTGGGCCCGGCCGGATCGTCGTAGTCGATCGGCACGGTCACCCGGCCGCACTGCAGGCTCGGGTCCAGCTCGGACCCGTCGGTCACGAATCCCTCGCACGATCCCCACGTGACACGCTGCGCCCGAAAGGCGTCCAGCGTCGACGGTTGATCGGCACGCGTCTCCGTCGTCGTGACGGGCACGGACCCACCCTCGTCGTCGGTGGGAGTGCCGCCGACATCGGAGCCGCACGCCGCGGCCAGCACTGCGAGAACCGAGAGGGAGACGGCGAGACGGACGGACACGCGACGGGAGGACACGTCTCGATGGTGGCACGGCGTGGTGTGTGACCAAGCGCACTCGTGCCGCGGAACCCGGCGGTGGCAGACTGAACGCGTCATCACCTCTACCCGGGGACCCGCCGAGCGGGCCTCGAGGACGAAAGGGACGCTAGATGTCTGCTGCTGAGACCCCGCTGTACGGATCCGCACCCACGGGCCGCAAGACCCGCACCCACCACCTGCAGGCGATGAAGGCCTCCGGCGACCGCTGGAGCATGCTCACCGCATACGACTACTCGAGCGCGCGCATCTTCGAGGAGGCCGGCATCCCCGTCCTGCTCGTGGGCGACTCGGCCGCCAACGTCGTCTACGGCTACGACACCACGGTGCACATCGACATCGCGGAGCTCATCCCCCTGGTCCGCGGCGTGGTCCGTGGTGCCCCCAACGCACTCGTGGTCGCCGACCTGCCGTTCGGCACCTACGAGATCTCTCCGCAGCAGGCCGTCGAGACCGCTGTCCGCTTCATGCGCGAGGGCCAGGCCAACGCGGTCAAGCTCGAGGGCGGCGAGCGTGTCGCCCCGCAGATCGCCGCCATCACCGCCGCCGGTATCCCCGTGATGGCGCACATCGGCTTCACCCCGCAGAGCGTCAACGGACTCGGTGGTTTTCGCGTGCAGGGCCGCGGCGACGCGTCCGAGCAGCTCGTGGCCGACGCCATCGCCGTCCAGGAGGCCGGCGCCTTCGCCGTCGTCATGGAGATGGTGCCCGCCGATCTCGCCGGCCAGGTGACGCGCAAGCTGACGATCCCCACCGTCGGCATCGGTGCCGGTCCGGAGTGCGACGCCCAGGTTCTCGTCTGGCAGGACATGGCCGGTTTCACCAGCGGTCGCACCGCCAAGTTCGTCAAGCGTTTCGGCGACGTCGGCGACCAGCTGCGCGCCGCGGCGTCGACCTACGCCGCCGAGGTGCGGTCGGGGGCCTTCCCCGCGCAGGAGCACAGCTTCTAGGACTGCGACCCCGGGCGAGCGACGCGGGCGGGCCGATCGGGGAAGCACCCGGGTGGCACACTCGGGGCCATGATGATGCGACATGGACTCGCCGCGGCGGGTGTTCTGGCAGCAGCGACCGTGACCCTGACGTCGTGCGCAGGCGGGTCGGACACCACCACTGCGTCGACGACGACGGCCGCTCCCACGACGACCACGTCGGCGGCTCCAGCCACCCCGACGGTGTCCGAGGATCAGGCTCAGTCGCTGTGCACCGACCTCGAGGCACAGCTGTCGAACTGGCGTGTGCAGGGTCCGACCGTGGGCCGCGGCGGCCTGAACATCCTGGTGCAGACGTGGGCGGCACGCTACGGACTGAACGCCGCGGTGATCCAGAACCGCGGGATCGTCGACACGGCCGCCACCGACGCGTGCTCCGACGTACGGAGCCAGGTCGTCGACATCCTCGAGATTCCCGATCTCGCGTCGGGCCTCGTGGGGCTGTGACGATGACGGCGCGCCGGTCCCTCTACCCCGAACTCGACCCGCACGACTCGGGGATGCTCGATGTCGGCGACGGGCAGCACCTCCACTTCGAGGTCAGCGGCAACCCCGACGGCACTCCGGTGGTGTTCGTGCACGGCGGACCGGGCGGCGGCACGGGTCCCGATCAGCGTCGCTACTTCGATCCCGAGGCCTACCGGATCGTGCTGTTCGACCAGCGCGGGTGCGGTCGGTCCACGCCGCACGTCGCCGACGGCGCCGATCTCTCCGTCAACACCACCGGACACTCCATCGCCGACATGGAGGTCCTGCGTGAGCATCTCGGCATCGACACGTGGTCGGTGTTCGGCGGGTCGTGGGGATCGACGTTGTCGCTCGCGTACGCCCAGGCGCACCCGCACCGCGTCACGTCACTGGTGCTGCGCGGCATCTTCCTGCTGCGTGAGTCGGAGATCGACTGGTACTACCGCGGCGGCGCGGGACACCTCTTCCCAGAACTGTGGGAGAAGTTTCTCGCCCCGATCCCGGCGGCGGAGCGCGACGGCGACCCCGTGGAGATCTACCACCGACTCCTTCACTCGTCCGACCCGGAGACCGCGCTGAACGCGGCGGTCGCGTGGTCCACGTGGGAGGGCGCCACCAGCACCCTGCTCCCGAAACCGGAACGCGTGGAGCAGAACTCCGAGGCACGGTTCGCACTCGCGTTCTCGCGCATCGAGAATCACTACTTCGTGCACCAGGGGTTCCTGGAACAGAATCAGTTGCTGGCGAACATGGACTCCATCGCCCACATCCCCGGTGTCATCGTGCAGGGCCGTTACGACGTGGTGTGCCCGGCCACGAGCGCCTGGGATCTGCATCGATCCTGGCCGTCGTCGACACTCCACATCGTCGACGACGCCGGGCACTCCGCCGCGGAACCGGGAATCATCCATCACCTCGTCGAGGCGACGGACTCCTTCCGCCGCTGACGAACCGGCCGTTCACCTGCAGGTGGTAAAGATGTCACCATGAGTTCAGGTGGTGCGGATGCGCACACGGAGATCGAGGCGAAGTTCGACGTCGGCATGGACACGCCGGTTCCCGAGCTCACGGGGGCGAAGTCGATCGTGTCTGCGTCCGCACCGGAGCTGACACACCCGGTCTCCACGTACTTCGACACCCCGGATCTCGATCTGGCGCGTCGACGCATCACGGTGCGTCGACGGACCGGAAGCTCCGACGCGGGATGGCACATCAAGATGCCCGTCTCGTCCGACGAGCGTCTCGAGCTGCGGAGCCCGCTGTCCGCGGGCGGCAACACCGCTCGCGTGCCGGCCGAGGTCGCCGATCGTGTGACGGCGCACGTGCGAGGCAAACCGCTCGTGCCCGTCGCGAGCATCGAGACCCGCCGCATCGTCACCGTCGTGGCCACGAAGCGGCACCAGACCGCCGCGGAGCTGTGCGACGACACCGTCACCGCCCGAAACCTGTTGGACGACACCACTGTTCGCTGGCGTGAATGGGAGGTGGAGTTGCTCGACGGTGACCGCCGCACCCTGGAGAAGGTGAGCACCTACCTGCTCTCCCACGGCGCCGACCCCGGTTCCTCACCGTCGAAGCTCGCACGGGCGCTCGGATCCCGCCTGGCGGATCTCCGGACCGGCGATGCCACGCCCGACGGCACCGCCGGGTCCGCGCTGCTCGCCGCCCTGGCCACCGACGTGTCCGCTCTCCTCGCGGCGGATCCGCGCGTGCGGGAGAACGACGACGACGCGGTGCACGCCATGCGCGTCGCCACGCGGCGACTGCGCAGCGTGCTGCGGTCCTACCGCGATCTGCTCGACCGACCGTCCGTCGACGCGGTCCGTGGCGAACTGTCCTGGCTCGCCGACATTCTCGGCACCGCTCGCGACGCCGAGGTGCTGGCGGCCCGTTACGACGCGGCGCTCGCGGCGCTGACGTCAGACGCTGTGCGCGGTCCCGTGGTCGAGACCCTCGTCGGCACCCAGCGACGGCTGTACACGCTCGCGCACGAGGAGGTCGTGCGGGAGTTGAGCGGTGAACGCTACTTCGCCCTGCTCGACGCACTCGACGCTCTCCTGGCAGCACCCACCGTCGGTCCGTCGGACAGCCGCGCGGACAAGGTCTTCCGGAAGGTGCTGCGGGGCCAGTACCGGAAGATCGCCCGAGCCGAGGCCCACGCGGCCGCGCTCACCGGACACGAGCGTGCCGAGGCGCTGCACGACGTGCGCAAGAACGCCAAGAAGCTGCGCTACGCGGCCGAAGCAGGGGCGGGCGCGCTCTCGGACGGAGCAGTACGAGCGACGGCCGCCGGCGTCGCGAAGGCCGCGAAGAAGGTGCAGTCCGTCCTCGGCGACGTCCAGGACAGTGCGGTGTCGCGCACCACCATCCTGACCGAGGCCGCCTCCGCGGCCGAACGGGGTGAGGACACCTTCACCTTCGGTGTCCTGTACGCGAACGAGGGACACGACAGCGCGGACGCACTCGAGCCGCTCCCCCGCGCGTGGACGAAGCTGCGACGCCGCGCAGCCTCCCTCGGCTGACAACCTGAGCGGCCTACCCGACCACCGACGACCGGCCTCCGGTCTACCCGACCGAGAACTCCACTCGCCGGGTCGCGACGTCCACCGGCCCCACCCGCACGGTGACGGTCGTGCCCTCGGCCGGGTCTCCCGAACACGGGCCGACGACGGTGTACTCGGGAACGAAGACCTCGGCGGGCCGCTTGTCGGTTCGTCCGCGAAGCACGACGGCCGAGACGGTGTCGCCGACGCGGTCCGCCAGCACCCTGGCCTCGACGAGGTCGATACACGCACGGTCCACCTTCGACGCCAGCGAATCGCTGCGCCGCATCGCGTCGGGCAGCTCTGCGAACTCGGCGAGCACCCAGTCGGGGACAGCGGTTCCGGCACAGTGAGCGAGACACACCTCGGTGGCGTACCTGTCGACGCGCCGACGTAGCGGCGCGGTGACGTGGGCGTACGGTCCACCGATCCCGGAATGGTCCGGCTCCTCGGGTGTCTCACCGTCGAAGGCGACGTACGCGGCGCCGCGCAACAGCGTGGTCGCCTCGGTCATCACGGCGAGAGTCGTGGGAGCCGCCGGGTCCAGGCCGGCGAGAACCTCGCCGGGCGAGGCACCGGTCGGCCATTGCAGGCCCAGTGCCCGCACCACCGCCCGCAGTGCCTCGACGTCCGACGCGCCCGGCGGCGGGAGAGTGCGCAGGATGCCGACCTTCGCCTCGAGCATGATCGCGGCGGCGCACATTCCGGTGAGCAGGGACATCTCGGCGTTCCACGCGTCGGCCTCGGTGCGCGGTGCGATCTCGAGGCGCCATCCGCCGCTGTCGGAACCGTTGGCGACGACCTCCTGTTCGGGCAGCGTGAGCTCGATGGCTCCGCGCGCGACCGCGAGTGCCCGCCGCGCTCGACCGAGATCCTGCAGCGCCGTCAGCGACGGATGCACGGTGCCGGAGTCGACAGCCGACTGCACCTCGGCGTAGGTGAACCGTTGCCGTAAGCGCACCGTCGCCGGCTCGACGTGCCAGGACGTCGCCGTCCCCGCGGGGTCGGTGTCGATGGTCCACAGCGCGGCCGGCCGTACCCGGTCCGGCAGGAGGGACGACGCGTCCTCGGACATCTGCCGAGGGTGCAGCGGCACGCTGTCGTCCGGGAGGTAGAGCGTCTGTCCACGGCGGCGCACCTCCTCGTCCAGCACGCTTCCCGGCGCGACGACCGCACCGACGTCGGCGATGGCGTAGTACAGGCGGAAACCCGCGTCGGTGCGGTGGACGACGAGAGCCTGGTCCAGATCCATCGACCCGGGCGGGTCGATGGTCACGAACTCCAGGTCGGTCGCGTCGCGCCGCGTCGGACGAGAGTCCGCCACCGGGACCGCGTCGGGCGGGTACCCGGTCGGCAGGTCGAACTCGGCGCGCACAGCCGAGAAGTCGACACCGTCGACCCGAGGCGCAACGGCCCGCCTCGATACCGACGCGGTCACGAGCGCGCCGATGCGGTCACGAAGACCAGGTGTCGTCGGCGTCGTCCGCGGCCTTGTTACGCTCCGCGGCGATCTCGAGGGCGCGCTCGGCGGTGGCCCTGTCGGGGTAGGGGCCCATGCGGTCCATCGCACCGGCCTCCTTGCCCTGCACGACAGCCTTGTCGCTGATACGGAAGTACCACTGATCGTCGTCGTCACTCATGATCGACAGTGTGCCCCAGATCCGCCCCGACGGAACAGACTTCGCGTTCTGCGGCCTCGTGATTCACGGTCGGCGACGCGCCGACCGCACACACCGCGGGACCAGCGGCCGCGTTACACTTCTCGCATGTCCGGGTACACACGCCGGACCGGAGCCGGACCACGCACCCGATAGGAGTACGACATGTCGACCCTTCTCTTCGATCAACTGTTGCCGCTGATGGGCCATGACGCCGCGACGTACTGGGCCACCCTGCTGGTGGTCGACCCCATCTGATCCACTCTGCTCACGAACGGCTCCGCCCTCATCGAGGACGGGGCCTTTCGTCGTTCAGGAGGACTCGATACGTGGCGGCGGGCCGACGCTTCCCGTAGTTTCCTACCGCCGGCCCGCCGATACTCACTGTAGAGGACATCGAACGTATGTTCTAGTCCGCCCTCCACCGCAGCGGTCCGTGCTGGTCGTGTGCGCGGACGAGTCGGCGTGTAAGCCGGATCCTGTCCCCGGGACGAATCCCGGGTGGCGACCATCCATCTGGGCACACCGTCGCCGGGTACCTCGAGCGATCAACCCGCAGGCTCGGGCGAGCAGCCCTCGGACACCTGCGCAGACGCACCACCGCGAACGGCGGTGCGACCTTCGATCTTGCTCCGGGCGGGGTTTACCGAGCCACCCCGGTCACCCGGGGTGCTGGTGCGCTCTTACCGCACCGTTTCACCCTGACCGACCGATCCGAGGACCGGTCGGCGGTCTCTTCTCTGTGGCACTGTCCCGCGAGTCGCCTCGGGTTGCTGTTGGCAACCGCCCTGCTCTGTGGAGTCCGGACTTTCCTCGGCTCGAAGCTTGACGACGCCGGTCGTCAGTTCTCCGTGCCGCGGCCGCCCGGCCAACTCGTCCGCCCCGTCATGGTAGCCGCTCCGCCACCCCGTCCCACCCACGCGAGTACGTCCGAACCGTCGCTGGGCGAGCCCCGATCACGACAGTTCGGACGTACTCGCGGGGGGTGGGTGTGCCGAGCGGACGGACGGTCGGACCGGGGATCTAGAGTCACGCGCATGACCTTCGTCGTCCTCCTGCGCGGCATCAACGTCGGCGGCATCCGTATCTCCATGGCGGCCCTGCGGTCGTCACTGGAGGACGCCGGATACACCGCGGTGCGCACCGTTCTCGCGTCGGGCAACGTGGTGCTCACCGCGACGACGCAGGACCCGGCCGTGGTGCGCTCCGACGTGGAGGGCGTCCTGCGGCAGGCCTTCGGCTACGAGGCGTGGGTGGTGGTCGTGACCGTGGAGCAGCTCGCCGAGATCGTCGCCGCCTTCCCGTGGGAGACCGACGAGGCGGTACGCCACCCGTACGTGATCTTCTCGACGGACGGTGTGTCCACCACCGATCTCGCGGCGATCGGCGAGACGGCCGACCCCGTCGTCGAGAGGTCGACACTCGGGCCGCATCACGTCCTGTTCTGGGAGGTCGTGCGCGGTGACACCCTGTCCAGTGTCGTCGGCAAGGCCAGTGCGCGCGCGTCCTACAAGTCGACGACGACCACGCGAAACCTCCGCACTCTGCGCAAGATCCTCGCGTGATCACCGATTCCACCGCGCGGACCGTCGTGGCCGCGCTGCTGGTGGCTGCCGTCCTGGTCTTCGCCATCGCTCGCCCTCGCGGACTCCCCGAGGCCACCATCGCCGTTCCGGCCGCGGCACTGGCGATCCTGCTCGGAGTCGTGTCGACGAGCGACGCACTCGAGGAGACGGCGGAGCTCGCCCCCACGGTGGCGTTCCTCGCGGCGATCCTGGCTCTCGCTCACCTCGCCGACGCGCACGGTGTGTTCACGTGGATCGCGTCCGTCCTGCACGCCCGGTCGCGATCCTCCCCCACGCGGCTCCTGATGCTCGTGTTCGTCACCGCGTCCCTCACCACGGCAGTGCTCAGTCTCGACGCGACGGTCGTCCTGCTCACCCCGGTCGTCATCGCCGCAGCCCGCCGCGCCGGGATGTCGCCACGGCCGGCGTCGTACGCCGTGGCACACCTGTCGAACTCGGCCTCCACGCTGCTGCCGGTCTCGAATCTCACCAACCTGCTGGTGTTCTCGGCCACCGGTCTGTCGTTCCTGCACTTCACCGCGCTGATGGCAGCGCCGTGGCTCGTCGCGATCGCACTCGAGTACGCCGCGTTCCGTTGGTTGTTCCGTGGCGACCTGCGCGAAGTGGAGAACCCGCCGGACGACGACGGTCCGTCCGTGGCGGCGCCGACGCTCGCCCTCGTCGTGATCGGCTGCGCCCTGGTGGGTTTCGCGGTCAGTGGGTCGCTCGGCCTCGAACCGGTGTGGGTGGCGGCGGCGGCCGCGATCGTGCTCGCCGTTCCTGCGCTGCGCCGGTCCGAGACGACTCCCGTCGCGATCGTGCGTGCACTCGATCTGTGGTTCTGCGTGTTCGTCTTCGCGCTCGGAGTGGTGGTCGCGGGACTCGCCGGGGGTCCGGTGGGCGAGGCCGTCACCGAGATCCTGCCGACGTCGTCCACGCTGCTCGCGCTCCTGACCGTCGCCGCGGTGGCCGCGGTCGCCTCCAACGTGCTCAACAACCTGCCCGCGACGCTGCTGCTGCTCGCCGCACTGACGTCGACGACAGGCGCTGCACCGGTGGGCGCGCTGCTCGCCATGCTGATCGGCGTCAACCTCGGGCCCAACCTCACCTACGTCGGGTCGCTCGCGATCATGTTGTGGCGCCGCGTGGCTCGCGCGGAGGGCGAGCCGCCGAGCCTGCGCACGTTCACCGTGGTGGGTCTGGTGACCACACCGATCACCGTGGTCGCGGCGACCGTCGCCCTGTGGCTCGCCCTGCAGGTGTAGTGGTCAGGTCCAGAGGAACGACGTGTCGGTTCCTCCATCAGGCCCAGAGGAACGACGTGTCGTTCACCAGGCGTACGGAGGCCGCGTCGTCGTCGAACCAGTCGACGATGCTGATGGACGCCAGGTCGAGGTGCATCCGGTAGAGGATCGACGGGCCGACGTCCAGGCCGAGCTGCAGGAGCGTCTTGATGGGCGTCACGTGCGAGACCACGACGACGGTCTTCCCCGCGTACTCGGTCGCGATGTGCTCGCGGACCCGGCGCACCCGTTCGAGAACGGCGTCGAAGCTCTCGCCGCCGGGCGGCGCGACGGACGTGTCGCCCATCCACCGCCGATGCAGCTCGGGATCGCGCTCGGTGGCCTCGAGGAAGGTGAGGCCCTCCCACTCGCCGAAGTCCGTCTCCGTCAGATCCTCGACGACGGTGACGGGGACGTCGATCGCGCGGGAGACGGCCGACGCGGTGTCGAACGCCCGGCCCAGCGGTGAGCTCAGGACGACGTCGACGCCGCCCAGCAGTGCGACACGCTGCGCCGCGGCCGCCGCCTGCGCTCGCCCGAGCTCGGTGAGCTCCGGGTTGCCTCGGCCGGAGTACCGACGATCCACCGACAGGGCGGTCTGGCCGTGCCGCAGCAGGATCGTGCGGGTCGCGGCACCCGAGACGGACTGCCAGGCAGGCCGTTCCGACACCGGCGTCGGTGCGCTCGCGACCTCGGCCGCACCGGTGAGCAGCGCGTCCTCACCGTCCATCGCCTGGTTGGCCAGCCGGTCGGCATGCGAGTTCTCGGCGCGCGGGATCCACGCGTACTGCACGTCGTCGAACGTGTCCGCGACAGCGGCTGCTCGCGCGCGCAGCGGAATCATGTCCGGGTGCTTGACCTTCCAGCGGCCGGACATCTGCTCGACCACCAGCTTGGAGTCCATCCGCACCGAGACGCGCGAGGCCCCGAGTTCGCGGGCCGCCTCGAGACCGGCGATCAGTCCGCGGTACTCGGCGACGTTGTTCGTCACCACTCCCAGGTGTTCGCGGCGCTCGGCCAACACCGTGGCTCGCGCCGCGTCCCACACGACGGCTCCGTAGCCGGCGGGCCCGGGGTTGCCTCGCGATCCCCCGTCGGCCTCCACCAGGACGGAGTCGAGCTGGGGACTCACAGACCGGACTCGTTGGTGCGCACCAGGATCGCGTTGCACTCCGAGCACCGCACGACCACGTCGGGCGCGGTGCCGGCGATGCGCGCGATCTCGCCGCGATCCAGCTCGATCCGGCACGCACCGCAGCGCCGACCACGCAGCAGGGCCGCACCGATGCCCGACCGCTCACGCTGCTTCTCGTACATCGCGGACACCTCGGCGGGCAGCTGCGCGGCGAGCTCCTCGCGCTGCGCCGACCGAGTGCGCTCGGCGTTCTCGACGTCGGCGAGCGCGTCGTCGCGTCGACGGGTGGCGTCGACGATCGTGTCCTCGACCTGTGTCAGATTGGCACCGGCGTGCTCGTAGTCGCTCTGCGACGCCTCGCGCTGCTCCATGACCTCGAGCAACTCGTCCTCGAGGATGCCGCGGCGGCGCTCGAGGCTGCCCAGCTCGTGCTGGAGTTCGCTGAGCTGCTTCGCGGGAGCCGCGCCGGAGGCCAGCGCAGCGCGGTCCTTCTCCTCGCGGCGGCGCACGGCGTCGACCTCGCCCTCGAGCTTGCGAATGTCCCGGTCCAGATCGTCGAGCGAGATCTGCACGCCCACGGCTGCGTCCTTGCGGTCGATCCGCTCGCGTTCGAGTGCATCGAGCTCGACCTGCTCGGGAAGAGTGCGTCGACGGTGTGCGAGCTGGGCCAGTTCGGTGTCCATGGCGGCCAGGTCGAGGAGGGAGAGCTGGATCTTCGGGTCGACGTTCACGCGTGTCACGGTACTAGTCCTGCGGGGGACGGACGCCGATGCTCCACGGATCCGTTCTGATCGTCAGTGTCCGGGTGGTCCAGCCGTCGCGATCACCGAACGCGCTGTCCAGCAGGTCGCGCGCCTGGGCGCACCACGGGAACTCCCCCGCCCAGTGCGCGACGTCGATCAGCGCGGGTCCGCCGGCCCGCAGGTGTTCGTCCGCCACGTGGTGTCGCAGGTCGGAGGTCACGTAGGCATCGACACCCGCTGCCGTGACGGCGCCGAGCATCGAGTCCCCGGATCCACCGCACACGGCCACCCGCCGGATCGTCGCGTCCGGGTCGCCGGCGGCGCGCACTCCCCAGGCAGTGGACGGGAGCCGGCTGCCGACGCGGTCGGCGAAGGCGCGCAACGACATCGGCTCGGCCAGCGTCCCGATCCGGCCCAGCCCGCAGTCGGCCGGCAACCCGGCCGTCTCGACGACGTCGAACGCCACTTCCTCGTAGGGGTGCGCCGAGCGCAGCGCGGTGAGAACGACCGCGCGCGCAGAGCGCGGAGCGACCATCTCGACGCGCCGTTCCTCGACCGATTCGACGGTGCCGACGGTGCCGATCGCCGGCCGCGCGTCGTCGACGGGACGGAACTGGCCGTCGCCCACGACGCTCCAGCTGCACTCGCGGTAGTCGCCGATCGACCCGCCGCCCGCGTCGAACATGGCCTGCCGCACAGCGGGGGCGTCGGCCACCGGGACGTACACACCCCACTTGTCGAGGCCCCCGTCCGACTTCTCGTCGAGGGGGCGCAGATCGGTGAGGCCCAGCAGTGTCGCCAGCGCGTCGGACACTCCGGGCTGCGCCGAGTCCGCGTTGGTGTGGGCGGTGAACAGAGCGCACCCCGCCGTGATCAGGCGATGCACCAACGCGCCCTTGGGCGTGTGGGCACCGACCGTGTCCACGCCGCGCAGCAGCAGTGGGTGGTGCACCACGAGCAGATCGGCACCGGCGGTGATCGCCTCGTCCACGACGGCGGCCGTGGCGTCGACGGCGAACATCACGGTGGTCACGGAGTTCGCGGGATCGCCGCACACCAGACCGACCGAGTCCCAGCTCTCGGCGAGCCGGGGCGGGTACGCCGCGTCGAGCACGTCGATGATCTCGGCCAGGGTGGGCGCTGCGGTTCCCGTCGATGCCATCACTCGACCCTAGGTGTGCCCATCTCGCGCACCACGTCACCCCACGCGTCGGCGAGTCGGTCGACGGAGTCCGCGCCCCGCACCGCGATCCGCAGGTGATCCGGGCCGAGGCCGGGAAAGGTGTCGCCTCGGCGGACCGCGACACCGCGGTCCCGCAACGCGGCCCGGATCGCTGCGCCGTTCTCCGCGCGGACGAGCACGAACGACGCCGTCGCCGGTGCCGACACCTCCACCCCGAGTACGCGGAGCCGTTCGACGAGGTACTGCCGCTCGCGGGCGAGCACGAGCGCGTCGGCGTCCACGGACGCGACGGCGTCGGGTTCGCAGCACGCCTCGATCGCGGCCAGCTGCAGGGTGCCCAGCGGCCAGTGGGGTCGGCCCCGGTTCAGTGTGGCGAGGACGTCCGGCGCTCCGAGCGCGTACCCGCACCGCAGCCCCGCGAGGGCGAACGACTTGGTGAGGCTGCGCAGCACCACCACGTCGGGACGAGACTGCGACGCCAGGGACTCGGGCTCGCCGGGCACGGTGTCGGCGAATGCCTCGTCCACGACGAGCACGCGTCCCTCCGCCCGGAGTGCGAGCACGTCCGCGCGGGGATGGCCGACCGACGTCGGGTTGGTGGGATTGCCCAGCACCACCAGGTCGGCGTCGTGCGGAACGGCGGCGTCGACGAGCCGGTACGGCGCGGGCAGGACGACCCGATGCACCGGGACGTCGGCACTGCGCAGGGCGAACTCCGGCTCGGTGAAGGACGGGTGGACGACCGCGGCGAGGCGCGGGCGCAGCCGAGGCAGCATCGCGAATCCTTCGGCCGCTCCGGCGAGCAACAGCACCTCGTCCGGAGATCGACCGTGGCGCAACGCCACTCGGTCACGAACCCGCCGGTCCTCGGCCTCGGACGGATACGCCGCGAGTCGGTCGACCGCCTCGATCAGTCTGCGCCGCAACCACTCGGGGGGCCGGGACCCACGAACGTTCACCGCGAAGTCGAGCATGCCCGCCTCGACCTCCACGTCGCCGTGGTGGCGAAGCAGCGGATCGATACGGGCGTCGCCTGTCACTCGGGTGACTGTAGGCGCTCCATATACTGACCCCCATGTCCACCACAGCCGTCGACCTCGTCCTCTTCGACCTCGACGGCACCCTCACCGATTCCGCACCCGGCATCCTCGCCGGTTTCGATCACGCGCTCGCGACGGTGGGGAGCCCGCCGCCCGGCGACGACGTCCGGGCGCACGTCATCGGTCCGCCGATGATCGACACGTTCCGGTCCCTCGGTCTCGACGAGGACAGGGTCGAGCGCGCCCGCGCCGCCTACACGGAGTACTACGACAGCCGCGGCTGGTCCGAGAACCGGGTGTACGAGGGCATCGTCGACGTGCTGGACGCGCTCGTGGCCGCCGGTGTCCCGATGGCGGTCGCGACGTCGAAGAACGAACGATTCGCACGGCGCATTCTCGAACACTTCGGCCTGGCCGACTACTTCCGCTTCATCGCGGGCGCCAGCGACGACGGCAGCCGCCGGTCCAAGGCGGACGTCGTCGCGCGCGCACTCGAGCAGGTGGGGCGCCCGGCTCGGTCCACGGCCGAGGGCGGTACCGCGTCGGTGGTGATGGTCGGCGACCGCGACCACGACGTGTTCGGCGCCGGGCACTGGGGCATCCCCGTCGTCCTGGTCCGGTGGGGATATGGATTCGAGTCCGAGCACAACGCGGCCTCGTGGTCCGTCGGATCGGCGGCGGAACTCACCACGTTGCTCTCCTCGCTCACGACGGACGCGGCATGACGGTGCACGTGACCTTCGTCTGCACGGGCAACATCTGTCGGTCGCCGATGGCCGAGAAGATCGTGACGCAGGCCCTCGCGGATGCCGGGATGGACGACCGGGTGCGCGTCACCAGCGCCGGCACGGGCGACTGGCACGTCGGCGACGCCGCCGACCCGCGCGCCGCTGCCGAGCTGGAGTCGCACGGCTACCCGTCGGCCCATCGCGCCCGCACCGTCGATGCCGAGATCCTGGGTGCGGACCTCGTCGTCGCGCTGGATCGAACTCACGAGCGCGACCTCCGTCGCCTCGGCGTCCCCGCGGACCGGCTGGCACTGCTGCGCTCGTTCGACCCGGACGCCGATTCCGACTCGGTGGCCGATCCGTACTATGGCGACGACGGCGACTTCCGGACGGTGCGCGAGCAGATCGAGGCGGCCGTCCCCGGTCTACTCGAGGCCCTCACGCAGCACTGACACCCCCGTCGCGACGCGACGACTACGCTGTGTAGTCGTGCGCCGACTGTCGTTCCTTCTCCGTCCCGGGTGGTTGGCACTCGCGGCTGTCGTCATCCTCTTCGCGTACCTCTGCTTCTCCGTTCTCGCGCCCTGGCAACTGGGCAAGAACACCACCACGTCGGCGCGGAACGAGCAGATCAGCCGCTCCTTCGACGCGGAACCGGTCGATGCTGCCGACCTGTTGACCGAGCAGGTCGTCGCCCCCGAGGACGACTGGCGACGGGTCGTGGTCACCGGGACGTACGACGCCGACAGCGATGTGGTGGTCCGCCTGCGCAGCGTCGACGACACCCCGGCCTTCGAAGTCCTCACCCCGTTCGTCACCGACGCCGGGCCCACGATCCTGGTGAACCGCGGCTACGTGCTGCCCACCACGGGTATCGACGTCCCGACCTTCGATCCCCCGCCGGCCGGCACCGTCACGCTGGAGGGCCGCCTGCGCGTCTCGGAACCGTCGGTTCCGGACAAGCCCGCCGTCGCCGGCCCCGGGGTCCCGCAGGTCTACACGATCACGCCCGCCCAGGTCGGTGAGTTGACCGGCACCGATCCGGTCGACGGGTACGTGCAGCTCGCCGACGCGCAGCCCGGCGGTCTCGGTGTTCTCGCGCTGCCGCAGCTCGACGCCGGGCCTTACCTGTCCTACGGGTTGCAGTGGCTGGCGTTCGGCATCATGGCTCCGCTGGGTCTGGCGTACTTCGTGCGCGCCGAGATCAAGGAACGGCGGCGTGGCAACGCCGAGTCGAGTGACGATCTCGAACCGAGCGACGATCTCGAGCCCACCGCCGCTCCCGACGAGTACGACGACGGACTGGACGCGCTGCTGAAGCCGCGGCGAGGCCTACGAAGGAAGTCGGCGCCCGCGGCCGAGTCGACGACGCTGCTGACCGATCGCTACGGCAAGAAGCGCTGACACCGCCGCGGCGCTCGCCTGCACCGCGGCCGACAGGCGCACCGCACGCCGCAGATCGTTCGTCGTGGGGACGCTTCCCCTGCCCAGGACGGGCCGCTGTTCGACACCGTGCGCGTAGGCCGTCTCGCCGCCGAGCCGTACTCCGAGGGCGCCCGCGGCGGTCGACTCGGTCACTCCGGCATTCGGGCTCGGATGGTTGGACGCGCTCGCGCGCCACGCGGCCAGGGCGTCCCGCGGCGTCCCACCCACCGTCGGCGCCGATGCTGCCGTGAGGAGTCCGGTGAGTCGGGCGGGGATCAGGTTGACCACGTCGTCGAGCCGGGCGGCACACCATCCGAACCGTTCGTAGCGCGGCGAGTGGTAGCCGATCATCGCGTCGAGGGTGTTGACCGCGCGGTAGCCGACAGCGCCGGGAGCCCCTGCCACCGCGGCCCAGAAGAGCACGCCCGTCGTCGCGTCCGACGTGTTCTCGGCCACCGATTCGAGCGCCGCCCGCGCCGCGCCCGCGTCGTCCAGCAGAGCGGGATCACGCCCGCAGAGCGACGGCAGAATCGCCCGCGCGGCCGGAAGATCGTTGGCGTCGAGGGCGTCGGCCAGCGCGAGACCCGTGCGGGCCAGCGTCGTTCCGCCGAGACACGCCCAGACCGCGGCGGCCGTCAGCGTCGCACGCGGAACCGGGTGATCGCGCACGAGTCGATCCGCCGCGGCCGTCGCGCCGATGGCTCCACCGACGAGCAGTGCGGTGTGGACGGTTCCGGCGAGTCGGTCGTCCCGGTACGTCCGCGTCTCGAGGGCGGCGGCGAGAGATCCGAAGGCGGCCACGGGATGACGGCGTCGTGGATCCCCCAGCATCAGGTCGGCGAGGTATCCGGACACGATTCCGACGGCGGGTGCGGTGATCATCGTCCGCGATCCTATCCGTCGCGTCACGGTCAGATAGTCGGACGTCCACGTATTCGGCTACCCTGTGCGCATGACGGAGTCGACGCGGACGCAGGACTGGCACACCGGCGCGGACGGCGAGCTGTATCCGCCGGAGCCCTGGTACCTCGGCGGCACCCTGCTGGTGTCGGTCTACCGCGTTCCCGTCCACCAGCTCCCGCAGGACGTGGTGTCCGCCGTGTCCGACGCCGATGCCCGGCTGGTGACGGTCGGCGGGCACGCTGTCGTCTCCGCGGCCTTCGTGCGCTACACCTCGGGCGGCGTCCTGTCCTACGACGAGTTGATCGGCTCGGTACTCGTCCGGCGCGGCGTCACCGTCATGGCCACCATCCCGCACATCTGGGTCGACAGTCCGCAGTCCCGCACCGGTGGGCGCGAACTGTGGTCCATACCGAAGCATCTGGGCGAATTCCGCCGCGAGACGAGCGGGCCGCGTGTCACCGCGTCGATGACGTTCGACGGTGCCCCCGTCGCGGCGCTCGACGCGCGGGTCGGGCGCCGACTCACACCGGGCACGCCGCGCATTCCGCTCACCACCGCACAGCACCTCGGCGGTCGCACCGTCGTGTCCCGCAACACGATCTACGCGACCACCCGCGCGCTGTCGACGACGTGGACGTTCGCATCGGACGGTCCGCTGGGTCACCTGCACGGACGCACGCCGACCGTGAGCGTGGCACTCGCCGACGCCTCCATCGTGTTCGGTGGACACGTCGACCGACGCTGAGCTCGTTGGGGTTGACTGTGGGTCCGCCTACACAGGAGACCCCATGACCGACCTGCAGAACTTCGCCGACACCGTCTTCACCGCCGCAGCCGGGCTGCAGGTCACCACGGCCACCGGCACCGAGGTACGCGGACACATCGATCTGACGAGCGATCATCACACCCCGTGGGGCGTCGTGCACGGCGGCGTCTACGCCTCGGCCGTCGAATCGGCCGCGAGTATCGGTGCGAGCGTGGCGGTCTCGGACCGCGGACAGTTCGCGGTCGGCGTCCACAACGGAACGGACTTCCTCCGGTCGATGACCGAGGGGCGGGTCGACGTGGTCGCCACCCCGCTGCAACAGGGTCGGGTACAGCAGCTCTGGCAGGTGATCATCACCAGCGCCGACTCAGGTAAGGAGATCGCCCGCGGTCAGGTGCGACTGCAGAACGTGGCGAACCCGAACGCCTGACTAGAAGCTCCAGCCGCGGAACAGGTAGCTGATGCGGATCAGGATGTCGACGAGCCCTGCGGACATGTGTTCCTCCGACGTTCGTGCCTGTCAGCGGGCTCGGGTCGCCCCCTGTCCCAGAACACTAGGCACCCGCCGGCCCGTCGGGGGTCGCAACACGGAGAACGGGCGACGTTCTCGTGTCAGTCGGCGAGGGAACGCCACGGTGCCGCGCCTTCGATCTCGAAGGCCACCTCGAGCAGCGTTCGCTCGTCGCCCTGCACACCGGAGAACATGACCCCTACCGGCAGTCCGGCGCTCGAGCGCCCCAGCGGCAGCGACATCGCCGGCGCTCCCGCCACGTTGTGCAGCGGAGTGAACGCGGCGTAGGACGTGAGCCTCTCGAGGTACTCGTCGAACGGCACGTGCGGCGACAGATGCCCCAGCCGCGGCGTGGTGTGCCCGAGCACCGGGGACAGCACCAGGTCGACGCTCGCGAACATCGAGGCGTAGTCGGCACCGGCCCTGCGCAGTCGACGCACCACCGACGGCAATCGGTACCGCGTACGACGGAAGCGGTCCGCGAGTCCCACGGTGAGCGTGTCGAAGTCGCGTTCCGTGCGGCCCTCGAGACGCGGCGTCGTCTTCTGCAGAACGTAGGCGAGGAACGACCAGTACTCGACGAAGTCCTCGGGAAAGCGTGGGTCGATCGGCACGGTGGTCATCTCGTCCACCGTGTGACCGAGGCGCTCGAGGAGCGCGGCGGCGGCGTCCAGCGCGGCGAGCGTCTCGACGTCGGTGGGGCCGCCCGCGGGCGACTGCCGGATCACACCGACCCGCAGTCGCCGCGCCGACGGGCCCGTCACGGTGCCGATCGGTCGCAGGCGTCGTGCACTCGCGTGATCGGCCGCGGCCCAGAACGCGGCGGTGTCACGGACACTGCGCGTCAGCACGCCCTCGGAGACGATCGCGACGGGCAGCAGCTTCTCCAGCGCCGGCAGCACGAACCTGCCGCGCGACGGCTTGAGGCCCACGAGCCCCGTGCAGGCCGCTGGGATCCGGATCGAGCCGCCGCCGTCGTTGCCGTGTGCGAGGGGAACCGCCCCCGCCGCCACCAGCGCCGCGGATCCGCCCGAGGACGCGCCCGTCGAGTACTCGGTGTTCCAGGGGTTCCGGGTGGGCGGCCGGGTCGGGAACTCGGTCGACGCGCTGAGACCGAACTCCGGCAGCGTCGTCTTGGCCATGACACCGAACCCCATCGAGAGCATCTCGCGGGCCACGGGACCGTGCCGGTCCGCGGGACGAGCACGGATGATCTCGGAGCCCTGGCCCGTCGGCAGCCCTCGGACGTCGCTGTTGTCCTTGATCAGCGTCGGCACACCCGCGAACGGCCCCGCCTGGTCGCCGACGACGGGAGTCGTCAGTGGTGGCCCCACCAGCGCGTCCAACTCGGCCATCTTCTCGATGCGCGACAGTGCCGCCGACGCCAGTTCCGCGGCGGAGACCTCGCGCCTGCGCACTCGCAGCGCGAGCCCCACCGCGTCGTCGCGCCCCAACGCATCGTCCGTGAACGCATGTGTCATCGAAGATCCCCCTCGCTTCCGTCACCGGCGAAGCGGTGATTGCGTGCGCGTCCCGCGGGGAACGCTGCACCCCGTGCGCCGCGCTCCGTGGTGCACGCAACTCTAGAGAATGCGGCCACGACCGGTCCGAGACTCACGTCTTCACCGAATACGGTCGTCAGTTACTGTCCTGTGCGAAAGGTTTCTCGGGTGTCCACCACTTCCACCTCGGCCGACAACGCGGCCCCCGCGGTCTCCCGACGCGCCTGGCAGTCGTTGATCGTCCTGCTCATGGGCATGTTCATCGCCCTGCTCGACACGACCATCGTCAACGTCGCGCTCCCCACCATCCGCACCAGCCTCGACGCGTCCGAGGCCACCCTGTCCTGGATCATCTCCGGATACGCGCTCGCGTTCGGCCTGGCACTGATCCCGGCGGGTCGGGTGGGCGACCGCATCGGCCACAAGTGGGTGTTCTTCACCGGACTCGCCCTCTTCACGGTGGCCAGCCTCGCGTGTGGACTCGCGCAGAACGATCTGCAGCTCGTCGCGGCGCGCATCGTGCAGGGACTCGCGGGCGGCATCTTCGTCCCCGCCGTCACCGCCTACATCCAGTTGCTGTTCCCGCCGCAGATGCGGGGCAAGGCCTTCGCCATCATGGGCGCCGTCATCGGCGTCTCGTCCGCACTGGGCCCCATCATCGGCGGTCTGATCATCGAGGCCGCCGGCAGCGAGAGCGGATGGCGGTTGGTCTTCTGGGTCAACCTGCCGTTCGGACTCATCGGCTTGATCCTGGCCGCGAAGATCTTGCCGACCCGCTCCGAGATCGACTCCCCCGACGCCCCCGCGCGCGGTATCGACTGGGTGGGTCTCGCACTCGTCACGGCAGGTCTCGTCGCCATCCTGGTCCCCCTCATCGAGGGCCAGGACACCGGATGGCCGACATGGACGTACGTGACACTCGGCGCCGGCATCGTGCTCATCGGGCTGTTCGGCGCGTGGGAGGTGCGCTACTCGCGTGCCGGCCGCACCCCCCTGGTCCCGCCGCGACTGTTCACCCGGCCCGCGTTCACCGGCGGGGTCATTCTCGCCCTCGTCTACTTCGCTGCCTTCACGTCGATCTTCTTCACCATCTCGATCTTGTGGCAGACCGGTCTCGGCAACTCGGCCCTCGCCTCGGGCGTGGTGTCGATCCCGTTCGCGATCGGCAGCATCATCTCGTCGTCGCAGTCCAACAGGCTGGCCGAACGTCTCGGCCGTAACGTCCTGGTGCTCGGCACGGCCCTCGTCACCCTGGGACTCGTGTGGGCCTGGTTGGTCCTGCTGTTCACCGATGCGTCGGCCCTGACCAACTGGAAGCTGCTGCTGCCCCTGTTCATCGCAGGCCTGGGCAACGGCGCCTTCATCGCTCCCAATGCGCAGTTCATCGTCGCGACGGTAGATCGGCCCGACGCGGGCGCCGCCAGCGGTGTCATCTCGACGATGCAGCGGGTCGGCAGCGCGATCGGCATCGCCATCATCGGCAGCGTCCTCTTCGGCTCGCTGAACGTCATGGGCCCCGGTGAGGACGCCGTCGCGACGGCGTTCACCGACAGCGCGGCGCACGCCATGGGAGTCAGCGCCGGATTCGCCGTGCTCGCGTTCGTCCTGGTCTTCGCACTACCGCGACGGGCTCACTGATCGTCCGCATCCGGTGCCAGAAGGTGCACGTCGTCGGCGACGATCGATCGCAGTAGTTCGTCGACGGCCTTCACCCGCGCCAGTCGCGTGAGATCGCGAGGCATCGCGGTCCAGTAGTCGCGGCGCACGGCGAACTCGTCGGGCAACACGCAGACCAGCTGGTCGTCCGGCTCGCCGATGTAGTTGGGCAACGGTGCGATCCCGAGCCCGTGGCGGGCCGCGAGCCAGTGCCCGGTGATGTTGTTGGTCTGGAACTGCGGTCGACCGTCGAGATGCATGGCGTCGAGGATGCGCAGCGGCACCACGTCCAACAGCGCGTCGACGTACCAGATCAGGACGTGCCGACGCAGGTCGTCGAGGCTCTCCAGTGTGGGCGCGGCGCGGAGGTACGACGGTGACGCGTACAGCTTGAGCTCGTACGACGCCAGCTTCCGCGATGACATGAATCGCGGCGACGGCCGCTCCAGGCTCACGGCGACGTCGAAGCCGCGGGTGCTCAGCGCGTCGTGCTCCGTGGCGGTGACCAGCTCGACGTCGAGTCGGGGGTGGTCCCGGCGCAGCCGCGTCAGCTGCGGCGTGAGCACGAAGGCACCGAAACCGTCCGGGGCGGCGATCCGCACGGAGCCGGTCAGCGAGCCCACGGACGTCGTCTGGTCCTCGAACGCCGCGATCAGCGTCGACTCCACCGTCTCCGCGTAGCCCACGAGGCGTCGCCCCGCCTCCGTCAGCCGCCAGCCCGACGGCGTGCGATCGAAGAGTCGATGGCCCGCCGCCTTCTCCAGACTGGTGATGCGGCGGCCCACCGTCGTGTGGTCGACACCCAGCACTCGCGAGGCGTCGTTGAGGCGCCCGTGGCGCGAGACCTCCAGGAAGAAGCGGAGGTGATCGGCGGAGAACATGCCGTGAGCGTACCCACGACGTGCAGATCTGCACGCGAGAGTGCGCCTTTGGCCTTTGACAGACGCAATTCTGCTAGGGAGACTCAGGTCACAGGCCAGCACTCGACCGAAGGAATCTCCGTGAACACGATCACGCACTGGGTGGACGGCAAGCCGTTCGCCGGCACCTCCGACAAGACCTCCCCCGTCACCAACCCGGCCACCGGTCAGGTCACCGGCGAGCTCGCTCTCGCCACCGTCGAGGATGCCCGCGTCGTCATCGACTCGGCCACCGCCGCCTTCCCCGCCTGGCGCGACACCTCGCTGTCCAAGCGCACCGCGATCCTCTTCAACTTCCGCGAACTGCTCAACGCGAAGAAGGGCGAACTCGCCGAGATCATCACCGCCGAGCACGGCAAGGTCCTCTCCGACGCGCTCGGCGAGATCAGCCGCGGCCAGGAAGTCGTCGAATTCGCCTGCGGTATCCCGCATCTGCTCAAGGGCGGCTTCACCGAGAACGCCTCCACCGGAGTCGACGTCTTCTCCCTGCGCCAGCCGCTCGGACCCGTCGGCATCATCAGCCCGTTCAACTTCCCGGCCATGGTGCCGATGTGGTTCTTCCCCATCGCCATCGCCGCCGGCAACACCGTCGTGCTCAAGCCGTCCGAGAAGGACCCGACGGCGAGCATCTGGATCGCCGAACTGTGGAAGGAAGCGGGCCTGCCCGACGGCGTCTTCAACGTCCTCCAGGGCGACAAGACGGCCGTCGACGAGCTGCTCGAGAACCGCAACATCAAGTCCATCAGCTTCGTCGGCTCCACCCCCATCGCGCAGTACGTCTACGCCACGGGCACCTCGCACGGCAAGCGCGTCCAGGCCCTCGGCGGCGCCAAGAACCACGCCATCGTGCTCCCCGATGCCGACCTCGACCTCGCTGCCGACGCCATGGTCAACGCCGGCTTCGGCTCCGCCGGTGAGCGCTGCATGGCCATCTCCGCCCTCGTCGCGGTCGGCGACATCGCTGACGAGCTGGTCGCCAAGATCGCCGAGCGCACCACCCCGCTCAAGACCGGCGACGGCACCCGCGGCGCAGACATGGGCCCGCTGGTGACCAAGGCGCACCGCGACAAGGTCGCCTCGTACGTCGACGCGGGCGAGGAGTCCGGCGCCACCATCGTCGTCGACGGCCGCACCGTGAAGGCCGACGGCGGAGACGAGGGCTTCTGGCTCGGACCCACCCTCATCGACCACGTCACCCCCGAGATGAGCATCTACACCGACGAGATCTTCGGACCGGTGCTCTCCGTCGTCCGCGTCGACACGTACGACGAGGCGCTGCAGCTGATCAACGACAACCCCTACGGCAACGGCACCGCCATCTTCACCAACGACGGTGGCGCCGCTCGACGCTTCCAGAACGAGGTCGAGGTCGGCATGATCGGCATCAACGTGCCGATCCCGGTTCCCATGGCCTACTACAGCTTCGGTGGCTGGAAGAACAGCCTCTTCGGCGACACCCACGCCCACGGCACCGAGGGCGTGCACTTCTTCACCCGCGCCAAGGCCGTCACCTCCCGCTGGCTCGACCCCAGCCACGGCGGCATCAACCTGGGATTCCCCGAGAACGACTAGTCAGGTCCACGCCGCGCCGCATCGTCTCTCCGCAGTTCGGGAGGCGGTGCGGCATCGGCATTTCCGCATCACGCACCGCCCGACCACGAGAAGGAGCACGACGACGATGTCGACATCCATTTCCTTTCCCCGCTTCCTGCGTATGGGACCCGGCGCCGTCGAGGACCTCGGCCAGGTACTCGACGACCTCGGAGTCGAGCGCCCCCTCCTCGTGACCGACAAGTTCATGGTCAGCACGGGTGCAGCGGACCGCGTCATGGGCATCATCGCGGCCGCCGGCAAGACCGGCGCGCTGTTCGCCGAGACGGTTCCCGACCCCACCACCGACTCCCTCACCGCCGGGGTCGCCGCCGTCGCAGCGCACGACGCGGACGCCGTCATCGGCTTCGGCGGCGGGAGCCCCATGGACACCGCGAAGGCACTGTCGGTGCTGAGCAAGGGCGGCGGCGTCATGCGCGACTACAAGGCACCCGGCCCGTACACCGGACCGGCGCTGCCCATCATCGCCATCCCGACCACGGCCGGAAGCGGTTCGGAAGCGACGCAGTTCACCGTCATCACCGACAGCGAGTCGGACGAGAAGATGCTGTGCCCCGGCCTGTCCTTCCTCCCCATCGCCTCCGTCGTCGACCCCGAACTCACGATGTCCATGCCGCCACGCCTCACCGCGGACACCGGTGTCGACGCGTTGACCCACGCGATCGAGGCGTACGTCAGCACGAAGGCGAACCCGATCTCCGATGCGCTGGCCCTCAACGCCATGCGCACCATCGGACGGTTCCTCGTACGCGCGTACACCGACGGGGACGACGCCGAGGCGCGCGCCGCGATGATGGCCGCGTCCACCCAGGCCGGGATGGCGTTCTCCAACGCCAGCGTGTGTCTGGTGCACGGCATGAGCCGACCCATCGGTGGCCACTTCCATGTCGCACACGGCTTGTCGAACGCGATGCTGCTGCCCGCCGTCACCGCGTTCTCCATCCCCGGCGCCCCGGAGCGGTACGCGGAGTGCGCGCGGCAACTCGGCGCCGCACATGAGGGTGACGGCGACGACGTGGCCTCGGCAGCACTGGTCACCTACATCGAGAACCTCTGCGCGACGGTCGAAGTGCCATCCCCGAGCGCGCACGGTCTCGATGCGGACAAGTGGGAGAAGCTCGTCCCGTTGATGGCGGAGCAGGCACTTGCCTCGGGCTCGCCGAACAACAACCCGGTGGTCCCCACGGCGCAGCAGATCGAGGAACTGTACCGACAGGTGTTCTGACCGGTCGGCGCCGCCCCGTCGCGCTCCCCCGCGCGCAGCGCCCGGCAGCCCCAGCACCCCATCGCCCAGCGCACGACAACCCACTCACCGCTCAGTCGGCGGCACACCCTTCACCCGGTCCACGAACTCGTCGAGCTCCGCTTCGGTGTACGGCGTGTGCACTCGCACGGTCGATCCGGGTCGCAGCGCCACCGACAAACCCGGCCGCCATTCGCGGGAGGGTCGAACCGGACGCGGGGCGAATCCGCCACCGCAATTGGGGCACACGTTCGACAGGCGCGTGACGCAGGCGGTGCAGAAGGTGCACTCGTAGGTACAGACACGAGCGTCGACGGACGACGGGGGCAGATCCACGTCGCACCGTTCGCAATTGGGCCGCATGTCCATGATGTGGGCGCAGAGGGGTTCGAACCCCCGACCGCTGGTGTGTAAAACCAGAGCTCTACCGCTGAGCTATACGCCCCGTCGTTCCCCGACCGAGCCGGGGAACGCGCTCAAGAATCTAGCGTGGCGAGAGCCTTCTCCCAAGCCCCCTGGTCACGGGCCTCGCCCGGACCCATCATCTCGGCGAACCGCACCACTCCGGACGTGTCGATGAGGAAGGTGCCGCGGTTGGCGAACCCGAGGTCCTCGTTGAACACGCCGTACTGCTGCGCCACGGCGCCGTGCGGCCAGAAGTCCGACAGGAGCGGGAACGTGTATCCCTGCTCGGCGGACCAGATCTTGTGCGTGGGAGGCGGACCGACCGAGACGGCGAGCACCGCGGTGTCGTCGTTCTCGAACTTCGGCAGCTCGTCGCGCACCCGGCAGAGTTCACCCTGGCACGTGCCGGTGAACGCGAGCGGGAAGAAGATCAGCAGCACGTTTTTGTTGCTGCGATAGTCCGACAGCGTGACGGGCTGGTTGTTCTGGTCCTTCAACGTGAAGTCGGGAGCCTCGACTCCCACCTCGAGCGTCATCAGCGCTTCGTGGGCTGAGCCTTGGGCTGCACCAGCCGACTGCCGATCCACGCACCGAGGTTCGTGGTGGAGGTCTGGGTGAGGCCCGCGGTGGGTGCGGACTCGGCGATCTCGCTGGGCTCGACATGGCCGGACTGGCCTGTCTTGGGAGTGAGGACCCACACGAAACCGTCGTCGGAGAGGGGGGTGATGGCGTCCATGAGGGCGTCGACCAGGTCTCCGTCCCCGTCGCGCCACCACAGCAGCACGACGTCGACCACCTCGTCGGAATCCTCGTCGACGGTCTCGCCGCCGATCATCTCCTCGACGTCGGCCCGCAAGTCGTCGTCGGTGTCCTCGTCCCAACCCAACTCTTGCACGACCATGTCGCGGGTGACTCCGAGCTTCTGGGCATAGTTCTGGGCGTCCGCCGCGGCGACCACGGTCGTGTCCTCCTTCGAGTCGTGAACCCGATCGAGACCGACCGGGCGATACAGCAAAGTGTGCAGTAGTCAAAGCGAACAGGGTCGGGCGCCCCGGCGCAAGCCGACGCGGCGATCTGCGCGTTTTTCCGTTGCATTGATTTCACGCTTACCCAATCGGGAACCACCTGCACCAAGCGGGGTCCGATGGGGCAGGATTGACCTCGATCACCCGAGATTGACCCAGATCACCGTGAAGCTGCACAGCGGGCCGGCGTCACAGGACCGGCTCGCACTGGACCGGGAGCACACCATGCTCCCGCCACATCGAGGAGAACACACGTTGTCGGAATCGACGAAGGAAGAGCGCACCGACGCGGCAGACGCCGCGATGGGCGCTGTCGCCAGGAAGGCGAGCACGGACGGCCGTGTTCGCGTCATCCGAGAGGGGGTGGCGTCGTACCTTCCGGACATCGACAGTGACGAGACCGACGAGTGGATGGAATCCTTCGACCAGCTCCTCGAGCGCTCCGGGCCGCAGCGCGCCCGCTACCTGATGCTGCGCATGCTCGAGCGTGCCGGCGAGAAGCGTGTGTCCATTCCCGCGCTGACGTCGACCGACTACGTCAACACCATCCCCACCGAGAACGAGCCGTGGTTCCCCGGCGACGAGTCCATGGAACGCCGTTACCGCGCCTGGATCCGCTGGAACGCCGCGATCATGGTGCACCGCGCGCAGCGCCCCGGCGTCGGCGTCGGTGGCCACATCTCCACGTACGCCTCGTCCGCTGCTCTGTACGAGGTGGGCTTCAACCACTTCTTCCGCGGCAAGGACCACCCGGGCGGCGGTGACCACATCTTCATCCAGGGCCACGCCTCCCCCGGCATCTATGCCCGCGCGTTCCTCGAGGGTCGCATTCCGGCCGAGCGTATGGACGGCTTCCGCCAGGAGTACAGCCACGCGGATCAGGGCGGCGGCCTGCCGTCGTACCCGCACCCGCGTCTGATGCAGGACTTCTGGGAGTTCCCGACGGTGTCGATGGGCCTCGGCCCGATGAACGCCATCTACCAGGCGCGCTTCAACCACTACCTCGCCGACCGCGGCATCAAGGACACCACCGATCAGCACGTGTGGGCGTTCCTCGGCGACGGCGAGATGGACGAGCCGGAGTCGCGAGGCCTCGCTCACGTGGCTGCCACCGAGGGTCTGGACAACCTGACCTTCGTCGTCAACTGCAACCTGCAGCGCCTCGACGGCCCGGTGCGCGGCAACGGCAAGATCATCCAGGAACTGGAGTCGTTCTTCCGTGGCGCCGGCTGGAACGTCATCAAGGTCGTGTGGGGCCGCGAGTGGGACACGCTCCTGCACAAGGACCGCGACGGCGCGCTGGTGAACCTGATGAACACCACGCCCGACGGCGACTTCCAGACGTACAAGGCCAACGACGGCAGTTACGTCCGCGACAACTTCTTCGGTCGCGATCCGCGGACCAAGGAACTGGTCAAGGATCTGAGCGACGCCGAGATCTGGAACCTCAAGCGCGGTGGCCACGACTACCGCAAGGTCCACGCCGCGTACGCCGCCGCGATGGAGCACAAGGGCCAGCCGACGGTGATCCTGGCGCACACCATCAAGGGCTACACGCTGGGCAAGCACTTCGAGGGCCGCAACGCGACCCACCAGATGAAGAAGCTGACGCTGGACGACCTCAAGGCGTTCCGCGACATCCAGCACATCCCGATCTCCGACGAGGAGCTCGAGAAGGATCCGTACCTGCCCCCGTACTACCACCCGGGCGAGGACTCCCCCGAGATCCAGTACATGCTCGATCGCCGCAAGGCCCTGGGCGGATACGTCCCGGAGCGTCGCACGTCGGCGAAGCCGCTGCCCATGCCGCCCGACTCGACCTACAAGTCGATCATGAAGGGTTCCGGCAAGCAGGAGGTCGCGACGACCATGGCGCTCGTCCGCGTCATGAAGGAACTTCTTCGCGACAAGGAGATCGGCCATCGCGTCGTGCCGATCATCCCCGACGAGGCCCGCACCTTCGGTATGGACTCGTGGTTCCCGTCGCTCAAGATCTACAACCGCAACGGCCAGCTCTACACCTCGGTCGACTCGGAACTGATGCTCGCCTACAAGGAGAACGTCACCGGCCAGATCCTGCACGAGGGCATCAACGAGGCCGGCTCGACGTCGTCCTTCACGGCCGTCGGCACGTCGTACGCCACTCACGGCGAACCGATGATCCCGCTGTACATCTTCTACTCGATGTTCGGTTTCCAGCGGACCGGCGACGGCCTCTGGGCCGCTGCCGACCAGATGGCCCGCGGCTTCGTGCTCGGCGCCACCGCCGGCCGCACCACCCTCACCGGTGAGGGCCTGCAGCACGCCGACGGACACTCGCTGTTGCTCGCGGCGACCAACCCGGCGGCCGTCGCGTACGACCCGGCGTTCTCGTTCGAGATCGCGCACATCATCAAGGACGGTCTGCGCCGGATGTACGGCGGCACCGAGGGTGTGGAGGGATTCGGTGGAGAGAACATCTTCTACTACATCACTCTGTACAACGAGCCGTACCGCCAGCCGGCGGAGCCCGAGAACCTCGACGTCGAGGGTCTGCTGAAGGGCATCTATCTGTTCCGGAAGGGCAAGGCCGACGGCCCGAAGGCACAGATCCTGGTCTCCGGTGTGGGCATGCCGTCCGGGCTGCGTGCGCAGGAACTCCTCGCCGAGGACTACGGCGTGTCCGCGGACGTCTGGTCGGTGACCAGCTGGGGCGAACTCCGCCGCGACGGTGTCGACGCCGAGACCGAGGCCCTGCGCAACCCCGGCGACGAGCCGCGCGTCCCGTACGTCACCAGCAAGCTGCAGGAGGCGGAGGGACCCTTCGTCGCCGCGTCGGACTGGATGCGTGCTGTCCCGGATCAGATCCGTCAGTGGGTTCCCGGCCATTACACGACGCTGGGCACCGATGGGTTCGGCTTCTCCGACACCCGCACCGCGGCACGGCGGCACTTCAACGTCGACGCCGAGTCGATCGTCGTCGCCGTGCTGTCCGCGCTCGCCCGCTCGGGTGAGGTGGACAAGGACAAGGCCGTCGAGGCAGCCGAGCGCTACCAGATCGACGACGTCCTGGCCGCTCCGATCTCCACGGCCGATCCGGGCGTCGCCTGACAGTTGCACCAGGCACGCCGCGTAAGTTCGTGGCCATGGCCGACATCGCTCCCGATTCCCCCGACGGTTCGCCGGAGGGGGAATCGGAGCGTGTCCGGGAACGCCGCGAGCTCCGCCGCGCCGCCGCGGAGGCCCACCGACCCGGTGGCGCGATCCGCGCGAGACAACAACGAGTCCCGCTTCCCGATGCACTGCTGCGACGGGTGAAGCAGTTCTCCAGCAGGCTCTCCACCGAGGCGCTGACCCAGATGCAGGATCAGCTGCCGTTCGTGAGCGACCTCGATGCGTCGCAGCGCGCGAGTGTGCAGATGCTCGTGCAGACGGCCGTCGTCAACTTCCTCGAGTGGTTGCAGAACCCCGACAGCGACATCCGCTTCAGCCTCGACGCGTTCCAGGTCATCCCGCAGGATCTGGCGCGGCGCCTGACTCTGCGGCAGACCGTCGACATGGTCCGGGTCGCCATGGAGTTCTTCGAGCAGTGGCTCCCGGCCCTGGCGCGCAACGATCAGCAACTCGTCGCACTCACGGAAGCAGTGCTGCGCTACGGGCGCGAGTTGGGATTCGCCGCCGCGTCGGTGTACGCGAGCGCGGCCGAGTCGCGTGGCGCGTGGGACACCCGGCTCGAGGCCCTCGTGGTGGACGCCGTCGTCCGCGGCGACACCGGCTCGGACATGCTCTCGCGTGCTGCGACCCTCAACTGGGACGCGACCGCCCCGGCCACCGTGCTCGTCGGATCGCCTCCACCGGATCAGGGCGTCTCCGTCGTCGGGACCGTGCACACGGTGGCGCAGCGCCACCATCGCGCCGCGCTCGCCGTGGTGCAGGGCACGCGTCTGGTCATGGTGGTCTCCGGTCATCTCTCCGGCGACCCGACCAGTGCCGCCTTCCTCGACGACCTCATGCGCAACTTCTCCGACACCCCTGTGGTCATCGGCCCGACGACCCGCACCCTCGGCGCCGCGCACTCGAGTGCCGTGGAGGCGTTCGCGGGGATGCAGGCGGTGGTCGGATGGCGGGGAGCACCGCGGCCGGTGCACGCGGGTGAACTACTGCCGGAACGAGCGTTGCTGGGCGATCAGGCGGCGGTCACGTCGCTCAACGAGCTCATCGTCCAGCCGCTCCAGGCTGCCGGATCGGCACTCTCGGACACGCTCGATGCGTATCTCGATTGCGGCGGAGCGGTCGAGACGTGTGCCAGGTCACTGTTTGTTCATCCAAATACTGTGCGATATCGGCTCAAGCGAATCGCGGAGGTGACTGGTCGGGATCCCACCAATGCCCGTGATGCGTACGTCCTGAGAATCGCGGCAACAGTGGGTCGCCTGTCGCAATCCCATAACGAAAGCCCATCACCGATAACAACAGTCACAGCCGGAACATTTGGGAATCTCATACAGTAACGGATCTTGCGCCAGGAGCGATGCGACCCATCCTGCAGGGCGTTTGTAGGGTTCTGACAAATACGACCGACAAGGTTCATCGCGTAGAACATCTCCTGAAACGGCCTTCACAGTGTTTTCTTAGTTCCGTGATTGCAGTGCTTTCGCCCGGACAGGGCTCTCAGACACCCGGCATGCTCGTGCCGTGGCTCGGACTCCCCGGGGCCGCGGATCGTCTCGCCCTCTGGTCGCAGGCGTCGGGCCTCGACCTGACGCGGCTCGGAACCACCGCCACGGCGGAGGAGATCACCGACACCGCCGTGACCCAGCCGCTCGTCGTGGCCGCTGCGCTCCTCGCCTTCGAGGAGATCGAGCGCACGCACGGACTGCCGGAGAACATGGTCGTCGCCGGCCACTCCGTCGGTGAACTCGCCGCAGCCGCCGTCGCGGGCGTCATCTCCGCCGACGACGCGGTCGCTCTCGCCGCGATCCGCGGCGCCGAGATGGCCAAGGCCTGCGCACTGGCTCCGACCGGCATGTCCGCCGTGCTCGGTGGCGACGAGGACGCGGTGCTCGAGCGTCTGACCGAGCTCGGCCTCGAGGCCGCCAACCGGAACGCCGCCGGCCAGATCGTGGCCGCCGGTCTCCTCACCGACCTCGCCGAGCTCGCCGCGAACCCGCCCGAGAAGGCACGCATTCGCCCGCTGCCCGTCGCCGGCGCGTTCCACACGCGCTTCATGGCACCCGCGCAGGACGCCGTGGTCGCCGCAGCTGCCTCCATCACGCCGTCCGATCCGACGCGTCGCCTGCTCTCCAACCTCGACGGCCGCGAGGTCACCTCCGGCGCGGACGCACTGGCCAAGCTCGCCGGCCAGGTCACCCGGCCCGTCCGGTGGGATCTGTGCACAGCGACGCTGCGCGCGGCCGAGGTCGCCTCGATCGTCGAGCTCCCGCCGGCCGGCACCCTCGTCGGGATCGCCAAGCGCGAGATGCGCGGCACCCCGACGGTCGCCCTCAAGACTCCGGAGGACGTCTCCGGCCTCACCGCCCCGGTATCGGTCGGTTAGGTTACTGCGCGCAACCCCGCCGGTCCGTCACGGACCGGGCCGGGGATGCGCATCGCTCACCGCACGTCGTGAGGTGAGCGGGGCCGGTACGTAGCCGGCCCGACTCGAGAACGAGCGTTCGTCGAGACAGCATCCGCACCGGCGCACAGTCGCGCCGTGTGCACAGTTCCTTACACGAAGGGAGCCACTCCGTGGCCACGCAGGAAGAACTCATCGCCGGACTCGCCGAGATCATCGAAGAGGTCACCGGCATCGAGCCGTCCGAGGTGACCGTCGAGAAGTCGTTCGTCGACGACCTGGACATCGACTCCCTCTCCATGGTCGAGATCGCAGTGCAGACCGAGGACAAGTACGGCGTCAAGATCCCCGACGAGGATCTCGCCAGCCTCCGCACCGTCGGCGACGCCGTGAACTACATCCAGAAGCTCGAAGCCGAGAACCCCGAGGCCGCCGAGGCCATCAAGGCGAAGCTCGACAACCAGAGCGACTCCGCAGGCGAGTGAGCACGACCGTGACCACGCCCAGCACAGCCAACGGGGGCTTCCGCAACGTCGTCGTGACCAGCCTGGCGGTGACCACCTCCATCGCCGGTGACGTCGACGCGACGTGGAAGGGACTGCTGAACGGGGAGAGCGGCATCGACGTGCTCGAGGACGATTTCGTCACCGAGTTCGATCTTCCGGTTCGCATCGGCGGCCATCTGGCCGTCAATCCATCGACTCTTCTCTCTCGCGTCGAGCAACGACGCATGAGCTACGTCGAGCAGATGGCATACGTCCTGGGCAAGGAGGTGTGGAAGAACGCCGGCAGCCCCGAGGTCGACTCGGAGCGGTTCGGCGTCTCGATCGGCACCGGCCTGGGCGGCGGAGACGCACTGCTCGACGCCGACAAGAAGATGCGCGAGGGCGGGTACCGCAAGGTGTCCCCGCTCGCCGTGCAGATGATCATGCCGAACGGACCGTCGGCTGTCGTGGGGCTCGACCTGGGTGCACGCGCCGGTGTCATCACACCGGTGTCGGCATGCTCGTCGGGATCGGAAGCGATCGCTCACGCATGGCGGATGATCGTCATGGGCGACGCGGACATCATGGTCACGGGTGGGGTCGAGGGACACATCGACGCGGTGCCGATCGCGGCCTTCTCGATGATGCGTGCCATGAGCACACGCAACGACGATCCGCAGGCGGCCTCGCGGCCGTTCGACAAGGATCGTGACGGCTTCGTCTTCGGCGAGTCCGGTGCGCTCATGGTGATCGAGAGCGAGGAGCACGCCAAGGCTCGCGGCGCGACGATCCATGCTCGCCTTCTCGGCGCCGGCATCACCTCGGACGGGTACCACCTGGTGGCTCCCGATCCGGCCGGAACCGGTGCGGCGCGTGCGATGCGCCGGGCCATCGAGACGGCGGGACTGACGGCGCAGGACATCTCGCACGTCAACGCACACGCCACGGCCACTCCCATCGGGGACACGGCCGAGGCCACCGCGATCAACGCTGCGGTGGGCAACCACGCATCGGTGTACGCGCCGAAGTCGGCCCTCGGGCACTCCATCGGCGCTGTCGGCGCCCTGGAGTCGATCCTGACAGTGCTCAGCATCCGGGACGGGATCGTTCCGCCCACGCTGAACCTGGACAACCAGGATCCGGAGATCGACCTCGACGTCGTGTCGGGCGAGGCCCGTCGCGGCGAGATCGAGTACGCACTGAACAACTCGTTCGGATTCGGTGGGCACAATGTTGCGCTCGCCTTCGGACGCCACTGACGGCTCCGCAGCCGTCACGGCGTGACAGTCGTACGCGCACGAGGGCGGAGGTCCGGCGACCGCGGTCGCCGGATCTTCGCCCGCACCACCACTCCCCTGCCGGGAGCGGCAGTATGAAGGGGAGAACACGATGACCGTCCTCGCTCCGCACACCCGCCACTCCTCGTCGCGTGACCCGCGCGACCCCCTCGCCCGTCTCGAGAAGCTCTTCGACTCCGGTACGACCACCCCGCTGCACGACCGTGACAAGTCCGGTGTGCTGGCCGCCTCGGGTGAGATCGACGGAGTCCGCACCATCGCCTACTGCTCCGACGCCACCGTCATGGGCGGCGCCATGGGAGTCGACGGCTGCAAGCACATCGTCTCCGCCATCGACGAGGCCCTGGACTCCGGAGCGCCCATCGTCGGCATCTGGCACTCCGGTGGGGCCCGTCTCGCCGAGGGCGTCGAGGCCCTGCACGCCGTCGGGCTGGTCTTCGAGGCCATGGTCCGTGCGTCGGGCACCGTTCCGCAGATCTCGGTCGTGCTCGGATTCGCCGCCGGCGGCGCCGCGTACGGCCCCGCGCTCACCGACGTCGTGATCATGGCCCCCGAGGGCCGGGTCTTCGTAACCGGTCCCGACGTGGTGCGCAGCGTCACCGGCGAGCAGGTCGACATGGCCTCGCTCGGTGGGCCCGACACCCACTTCCGCAAGTCCGGCGTCTGCCACATCGTCGCCGACGACGAACTCGACGCCCTCGCACGGGGACGTCGGCTCGTGTCGATGTTCAGTGAGCAGGGCGAGTTCGACCTGGCCGCCGCCCAGCACGGCGACACCGATCTCAAGGCACTCCTGCCCGCGTCGAACCGCCGCGCGTACGACGTGCACCCGGTCGTCAACGAGCTGCTCGACAACGTCGAGGGCGAGTCGTCCTTCGAGGAGTTCCAGGGTGGTTGGGCGCGCAGCATCGTCACCGGGCTCGGCCGCCTCGGCGGTCGCTCGGTCGGTGTCATCGCCAACAACCCGATCCGCCTCGGTGGGTGCCTCAACTCCGAGTCCGCCGAGAAGGCCGCCCGCTTCGTCCGCCTGTGCGATGCCTTCGGCATCCCGCTCGTCGTCGTCGTGGACGTCCCCGGATACCTGCCAGGCGTCAGCATGGAGTGGGAGGGCGTGGTCCGCCGCGGTGCCAAGCTGCTGCACGCGTTCGCCGAGGCCACCGTGCCCCGCGTGACACTGGTGACCCGCAAGATCTACGGCGGCGCGTACATCGCGATGAACTCACGGGCTCTCGGAGCAACGGCCGTCTACGCCTGGCCGGAGTCCGAGGTCGCGGTCATGGGCGCCAAGGCGGCCGTGGGCATCCTGCACAAGAAGGCACTGGCAGCGGCGCCCGATCACGAGCGCGAGGCGCTGCACGACCGTTTGACGGCCGAGCACGAGGCCATCGCCGGTGGTGTCGAGCGGGCCGTGGGCATCGGCGTCGTGGACGCGATCATCGATCCGGCCGCCACCCGCAGCACTCTCACCCGCGCGCTGGCGGACGCCCCGGCGCGCCGTGGTCGCCACAAGAACATCCCGCTCTGAGTGGCGTCGCCCCGTGAGCCTTTTGCGCATCCCTGGATGCGCAAAAGGCTCACGGGGGCCGGAGGCCCACTAACTCGCGAGCCAGGTGACCTCTCCGCCGACTCCACCGAGACGGAACTGTTCGAGCTCCGCGTCCCAGGCGGTACCGAGAACGTGATCCAGCTGCGCGTACACGTCGCCGCGTCCCTGTTCGAGGATCGACCGCAGCCGCTGCTCGCCCACCATGACGTCGCCGTTGGCACTGGTGGCGCCGTGCCACAGGCCGAGGCCGGGCACGTGCGCGAAGCGTTCACCGTCGACACCCTCACTGGGGTCCTCGGTGACCTCGAAACGCAGCATCTGCCATGAGCGCAGCACGCTGGCCAACCGGGCGCCGGTGCCCACGGGGCCGGTCCAGTTGGTGGTGGCCCGCAGTTGACCGTCGAATGCGGGCTGCGCGGTCCACTTGAGATTTGCTCGGCAGTCGAGCGCATCGGACAGCGCCCATTCGACATGCGGGCACAGCGCGGCCGGCGACGAGTGAATGTAGACGACACCCGTGGTCGAGTCCGCGAATTGGTTCAGTGCGTTCACCGTTGCCTCCAGCTTCGACGAGGGACGTCTTCCCCAACGGCCTGACGCGTCTGCTGATGTACGGCTTCTACCAGTGTGCCTCGAGTTACCCCTGTTACACCAGTCGTTCGGTGTGTCGGGTGGGTTCCGGCGGCGTGTCGCGGCGGGTCACACGCCCGCGAGCACCGTGTCACCCAACGCGGTCCACAACGGCTTGGCCCAGTCCCCGAAGGCGCGGTCGGCGAGCACGACGCACGAGACGCGGGCTTCGGGGTCCACCCAGAGGAACGTTCCCGACTGCCCGAAGTGCCCGAACGTGCGCGCCGAGTTCGTCTCCCCCGTCCAGTGCGGCGACTTGTGGTCACGGAGCTCGAAGCCCAGACCCCAGTCGTTGGGTCGCTGCGACCCGTACCCGGGGAGGATGCCTCCGAGTCCCTCGAACTGCACGCTCGTCGCCTCGTCGACGGTCTGGCGGGAGACGAGCGTCGGTGCGAGCAGTTCTGCCGCGAACGCCTCCATGTCGCAGAGATTGGAGCGGGCTCCGTGGCCGGCCGACCCGTGCAGCTCGGTCGAGGTCATACCCAACGGTTCGAGCACGGCGGCGGACAGGTACTCCCCGAACTCGATGCCGGAACGCTCGGTCACGTGCTCCGCCAGGATCTCGAAGCCGGCGCTCGAGTAGATGCGTTTCGTCCCCGGCGCCGTGGTGGGCCGTCGGTCGTCGAACGCGACTCCCGAGGTGTGGGCGAGAAGGTGTCGGACGGTGGATCCTTCGGGTCCCGCCGCCTCGTCGAGCTCGACGGCACCCTCCTCCACCGCGACGAGCGCCGCGTAGGCGACGAGGAGCTTGGTGACCGAGGCCAGTTCCTGCACGCGATCCCGATCACCGTGCCGCGCGGCCACGTCGGGACCGTCGGTGATCACCGCGGCCGACACCGCCGGGACCGGCCAGTCGGTGAGTGAGGACAGAATCTCGGATGCGTTGCCGGTGACCACGAGCCCGACTGTAATTCACACTCGTCACAGAATCTCGATGCGTCCGGGTACACGCGACTAGCGTGCGTGGAATGACCTCGGCTGGAACCACCCGCACCGCCCACGGCACCTGCACCCTCTGCGAGGCCATGTGCGGACTCGAGTACACGGTGACCGACGAGGGTGTGCAGTCCGTCCGCGGGGACAAGAAGGATCCGTTGTCCCGCGGACACATCTGCCCCAAGGCGACCGCGCTCGTCGACATCCTGAACGACCCCGACCGTGTCCGCCGACCGCTGCAGCGCACCGAGTCGGGGTGGCGCGAGATCGGGTGGGACGAGGCGGTGGACCTCGTGGCCCGACGCCTGTCCGCCATCCGTGACGAGCACGGCGCCGACGCCGTGGGTGTCTATGCGGGCAACCCCAACGTGCACAGTCTCGGCGCCATGACCCACGGCATCCCGTTCCTGTCGATGCTGCGCACCCGCAACCGGTACTCCGCCACGTCGCTGGACCAGTTGCCGCACCAGCTGACCAACATGTTGTTCTACGGGCATCAGCTCCGTCAGCCGATCGCCGACATCGACAACACCGACTTCTTCCTCGTCCTGGGCGCCAACCCGATGGCGTCGAACGGATCCATGATGACGGTGCCCGATTTCGGGAAGCGGGTGAAGGAACTGCACGCACGTGGCGGGCGCATGGTGGTGATCGACCCGAGGCGCACCGAGACGGCGGACGTCGCCGACACCCACCACTTCATCCGTCCCGGCACGGATGCTCATCTGCTGCTGGCGCTCGTTCACGTCGTCCTGGCCGACGGCGCCGCTACCCCCGCCCCGTACGTCGACGGCGTCGAGGGTGTGACCGAGGCGGTGGCGGCGTTCACGCCCGAGGCCGTGGCACCTCTCACCGGTATCGACGCCGACGTGATCCGCACGCTGGCACGCGATCTCGCGAGCGCCGGATCGGCCGCGGTCTACGGCCGGATGGGTGTCTCCACCCAGGAGTTCGGCACCGTGTGCCAGTGGGCAGTGCACGTCCTGAACATCCTGACCGGCAATCTCGACCGGGTCGGCGGCGTGCTGTTCACCGATCCGGCCGTCGACCTGATCGCGAACAAGATCACCGGCCGCGGTCATTTCGACAAGTGGCGCAGCCGGGTGCGGGATCTGCCCGAGTTCAGTGGCGAGCTCCCGGCGTCGACCCTCGTGGACGAGATGACCACCGACGGGCCCGGGCGCGTCCGCGCCATGGTGGTGGCGTCGGGCAACCCGGTGCTGTCGATGCCGGGCGGCCCCCGGCTCGACGACGCGTTCGCCGGGCTCGATTTCATGGTGTCCTTCGACATCTACGTCAACGAGACCTCACGCCACGCCGACATCATCCTGCCGTCCACGGTGGCCCTCGAGCGGGACCACTACGACCTGATCTTCTCGACGTTCGCGGTGCGGAACACCGCCAAGTTCAATCCGGCCGTCCTGCCGAAGGAGGCCGACGCGCGCCACGACTGGGAGATCTTCCGCGATCTGAGTCTGCGCTACGCCGCCGTCCGCCGCCGCGGAACGCGTGCGCGGACCCTGGGTCGGGTGAACGCCGCGGCGGTGGTCCGTGAGGTGCGCACTCGGCTGTCCCCCGCCCGAACGGTCGAACTCCTGCTGCTGCGCGCTCGCGGGGTCACTCTGCGGACACTTCGAAAGAACCCGCACGGCACCGACCTCGGTCCGCTGCGTCCCGGTCTGCCGGGCAAGCTGCTCACCCGCGATCGGCGTATCGGTCTGATGCACGACGTGATCACCCCGGACATCGACAGACTGCGGAGCGCTCTGCTCGCCGCGACGCCGTCCGCGGACGGCGAACTGCTCCTGATCGGGCGCCGCCACGTTCGCAGCAACAACTCGTGGATGCACAACGCGCCGCGTCTCGTGAAGGGCAAGCCGCGCCACGGTCTGCTGGCACATCCCGCCGATCTCGACCGTCTCGGCATCGCCGACGGGGACACCGTCGAGGTCGTGTCCGCCGCCGGCTCCGTGCGCATCGAGGTGACGGCGAGCGACTCGGTGATGCCCGGCGTCGTGAGCATCCCGCACGGTTTCGGGCATGACCGCGACGGTGTGCTACTGACGGTGGCCCGCGACGTCCGCGGACCGAGCGTCAACGACCTCACCGATCCGGACCGCGTCGAGGGCGTCGCGGGAAATGCCGTCCTCAACGGTGTCCCGGTGACGCTCCGGCTCGTCGGGACCGACGATCAGGACACGTCGAGCAGCCGAGTCCCGTCGACGAGCAGCGAGCTGAGGGTGGGTTCGTCGACGGGCGGACAGATGGCGTGACCCTGCGCGCGGTGGCAGCCCAGCTCGACCAGAGTGCGCGCTGCCGCAGACGTCTCGACTCCGTTGGCGACGACGTCGAGCCGGAGTGACCGAGCAAGTCCGATCATGACCGAGACGAGCGCACGATCGTCGCCGTCCACGCCGAGCCCGTCGGTGAAGTGCCTGTCGATCTTGAGCACGTCGAGCGGCAGCCTCTTGAGGTGCAGCAGTGACGAGTACCCGACACCGAAGTGGTCGATGGCCGTCCTGATTCCCTTGTCGCGCAGGGAGGTCAGGGCTGCGCCCGATCGCGCCACCGAATCCACCACCGCGACCTCGGACAGCTCCAGGCAGAAGCAGGCCGGGTCGATCCCGTGGGTCCGCAGGACGTCCGCCACCTCCTGCGCGAAGTCGCGCACGGCGAGGTGGACCGGCGAGATGTTCACGCGCAGAACCAGGTCGGTGCGACCCGTGGCGTCCCGCCAGCTCACATACGCCCGGCACGCCGCATCGATGACCCAGCGCCCGAGCTCCGGGGCGAGGTTCGCCGCGTCGGCGATGGGCACGAAGACGTCGGGCCCGAGCATGCCGCGGGTCGGATGCGGCCAGCGGACGAGAGCTTCCACTGCGGTGATCTCACCGGAACGCAGGTCCACCTCGGGTTGGAAGTGCAGCACCAACCGGTCGTGAGAGATGGCATGGCCCAGCGTCAGCTCGACGTCGGTCCGCAGGTCGTTGGTCGCCGCGATCTCGTCCGAGTAGAGGACGACGCCGTTGCCACCCGACGACTTCACGTGCAGCGCCGCCTGATCCGCCCGGCGCAGCATCTCCGACGGATCCGCGGTTCCCACGGCCACGCCGATACTCGCGGTGCGGGTCACCCTGTCGTCCCCCACCACCATCGGCTCGGCGACCACCGACCGGACCATCTCCGCACGCTCCGCACCGTCCTCGGCCGTGGGCGCACCACCGAGGACGACGACAAACTCGTCCCCGCCGAGCCTCGCCACCACGTCCCCGTCCGGCAGTCGGCGGCGGATGCGGTCCGCGACGGTGCGCAGGAACTCGTCACCCATGCGATGGCCGAGGAAGTCGTTGAGAGCGGCCAGCCGATCGATGTCCACGAACAGCACGCCCACCGCGGTGCCGTCGCCGGCGCGCCCGTCGAGCAGCTCGGTCAGCCCGTGACGGTTCATCAGCCCGGTCAGTTCGTCGATCATCGCGGTGTGGCGCAGTTCGTTCTCCGCGGCCACGCGCCTCTGCACCTGGGCGAGCATCGCTCCGACCGCAGTGACTGCCTCGAGCTCCTCCGCGGTCCACTCGCGGTCGGCGAATCGAACGAAACCCAGGACGCCCAGGGTGCGGCCGTCGCCGAGAAGAGGGACCGTCACCACCGTCGTGGCCGACACCCCGGATCCGTTCTCGATCCGCTCTCGGTAATTCTCGGGTTGATCGTTCGGCCGGTAGATCTGGACTCGATCCTGCTCCCGGGTGACGGCGAAAACCGGATCGGCATCGGCGAAGTAGACGACACCGAGGGGATCTGGAACCGGTACGACCGGACGGGGCGGCCACTCGGCGACGAGCACAGTGGCATCGACGTCGGAGTCGTTGTGGCGGAGGAAACAGGTGTCCATCTCGAAGTCGACTGCGAGATCACGGAGCAGTCGGCGATACGCGACGACGACGTTGGCGGCGTCTGCGCCGAGAAGCCGGGTCGCGAGTTCCGAGACCAACGCATTCAGCGGACGCCGAACATGCGCCGAGCCGTCGATCGCTTCCATGACTTCTCCTGAAATCCCCCGGACGACGCATGCCCCCGCTGCGGCGCCCTACCCCCACGATCGACGCCACACCGCGCGCCGATGTCGCAGCTCGAGTGGCGTCGTAGTGCACTCTGCACACCATCTGATCCGAAAACGACGTGACCTGCAACTCATGACATCCCACAACAAAATGGGTTTCGTGCCGGTTTTCCCCTGGTGGACGACCAAGCACTTCCGTAAGGCACTGTGCCACAATGGATCACATGTCGGGTACGGAAGCTATCGATGCACGTGTCAACACGACGCTGATGCGCCGCTCCACGCAGTCCGAACTGTCCAGTCTCTACACCCGCGTCGTCCGATCGACGCGAGCGACGACCGTGCACGACTCCTCGGGAGCCCTGGCGTTCTACAACTCCGCTTGCAGCAGCCTGCTCGGGTACGAGGCGAACGAGCTCGCGGCCGTGCCGTCGTCCTCCATCCTCCATCCTGCGGACAGTGCAGCCCTCATTAACGCGACAGAGCGCGCGTACTTCACAGGGTCCGTTGCCACGCGTCTCTGGCTGGTCCGCAAGGACGGCCGGGCAGTGGAGGTCGACATGGCCATGTCCCGCATGGTGGTGGGCGACCGCCGCTACCTGATGGTCGAGTCGACCCCGGTCGACGCGGTCGCCTGACTTTCCCTCGGCTCACACTCACGACGCAGGAGTGCCTCATGTCGGCCCCGTCAGCGTTGCCCTTCTCCCCGGTCCGGGCGCACACTCAGGGTCACTACGTCGACAGACACTTCGGTTGCACGATCATCGCGACGACGCCTTCCAGCAGACCTGATCTGTGGACTCGCTTCCTCAAGGGTGCACACCGTAGCTACACCCACCACGACGTTCTGCCGGCGCTGGAACACGACACCATCCGCGACGGCTCGACCACCGCTCTGTTCTTCTGCGCGCTGGACACCTCCGGGGCGATGCTCGCCGGTGCCAGACTGCAGGGGCCCTACACCGACGCGCGAGACACGCATGCCGACATCGAGTGGCGGCATCACCCGATCGGCCGGATGGTACTGCGGCAGATGGTCGACGAGCGGTTGGGGCGCGGAGTCGTGGAGCTCAAGACAGGTTGGGTCGAGTCGACGGCGGCACGCGATCGTCACCTCGCCGACGTCATCGGGTACGCCGGACCGCTGGGCTGCTCGCTGTTGGGCGCCCGCTACGCGCTGGTCACGGCAGCGGATCATGTGGTGCGAATGTGGCAGAGCACCGGCGCCGTCACAGCTGAGTCCGTCGAACCGGCCGTCTACCCCGACGATCGCTATCGCACCCGCGCTCTGTGGTGGGATCTCGAGAGCTATCGCGACCGGGCCGATCCACGCCATGTGCGCCGAATAGACGACGCAGCAGCCCAACTGGCACATTCGTGGGCGGCCACCGCCGTACCCGACCGATCGACGAGGAGCCCAACTCGGTGACCGACATGCTGGTGGACCCCACTCGGGCGGACGACGCCACACCCACGATTCTCGACCCGCGGTCCCCGAGCGACCGAGCGGTCGTCGAGTCTCTGCTCGGCGACGGTGTGACCGTCGTTCTCGACACACTCGACGCCCAGGAACGGGGACTGTCCGCTCTGGTCCCCCGGCCCGATGCCGACGTTCTGGACGAATCCCCTCGCTGGGTGCACTATCCGTGGCGCCGCACGCTCGTCCGCGTTCTCGGGCCTCGCGGGTTCCGGCGGCTCCGGCTCGACCGCAACCGCAACAAGATCACCGCCGAGGAGCAGGACCGGTTCGGCGCGGCGAAGATCGGCGTCGTGGGTCTCAGCGTGGGGCACGCGGTCGCGCACACCCTGGCCCTCGAGGGACTGTGCGGGGAATTGCGGGTCGCCGACTTCGACGAGTTGGAGCTCTCCAACCTCAACCGGATCCCGTCGACCGTTCTCGACCTGGGCGAGAGCAAGACCGACATCGTCTCCCGGCGCATCGCCGAGCTGGACCCTTACCTGTCCGTGCGCGTCGAAGCACGCGGTATCACCGCCGACACGGTCGACGACTTCCTGGACGGCCTCGACATCGTCATCGAGGAATGCGATTCCCTCGACGTGAAGGTCCTGCTGCGTGAAGCCGCCAAGCGGCATCGCATCCCGGTGATCATGGAGACCAGCGACCGCGGTCTTCTCGACGTGGAACGGTTCGATCTCGAGCCCGATCGTCCGATCTTCCACGGCGCTGTCGGCACGCTCTCGTCGGGCGCCCTCACCGGTCTCAGCACGCGCGACAAGGCACCCCACGTCATGTCGATCCTCGGTGCATCCGACGTGTCCGCGCGGTTCGCCGCGTCCATGGTCGAAGTCGACCGCACGATCTCGACGTGGCCGCAGCTCGGGAGCGACGTCGCTCTGGGAGGAGCGACGGTCGCAGCGGTGGTGCGGCGCATCGTGTTGGGGCAATCCATGCCGTCCGGTCGCACTCGTATCGACGTCGACGGCGCGCTCGACACCCTCGGAACGACCGAGAGCGCCGGGGACCCCATCGACGAGCCGGCACCGACGACGGCGCCCACGACACCGACCTCGGTCGTGGACTCGATGGTGGAGGCCGCTCGGCGCGCACCGTCCGGCGGCAACGTTCAGCCGTGGATCGTGACGACGTCCGACGACGTCGTCACGATCACGCTCGATCCTCTGCGCACCACCGGTCTCGATGTCGCGCACCGCGGGAGCCGAATCGCCGTGGGCGCCGCGGTGTTCAACGCTCGGGTCGCCGCGGCCCGAGCCGGACTCACGGCGGTGCCGACAGTCGTCGATGGGGGCGCCGGTCGCGTACGCGTCGACCTGACAGTGGCGCGAAGGCCGGACACTGCCCTCGCTCCCCTCCACGAGGCCATGATGCGGCGTTCGACGAACCGTCACCCGGGCACACCGACCGCCCTGGCCGACGAGGTCGTGCGCGACCTGTGCGCGGCGGCTGCAGAGGAGGACGGCTCAGCGGTCGTGATCACGGATCGGGCGGCGCTGTCCGAGATCGGCGAGATCCTGGCGGAATCGGACCGACTCCGCTACCTCACCACCACGCTGCACGCCGAGATGATGTCCGAACTGCGGTGGCCCGGCGACGACGATCCGGACACCGGTATCGATGTCGCCACTCTGGCCCTCGACGCCACCGACCTGGTCAAGCTCGACGTCGCCCGACGACCCGACGTGATGCGTCTTCTCGCGGACTGGGACACCGGCAGGGCGTTGGGCGACGACACGCGCGATCGGATGGCGACCACGTCCGCGGTACTCGTCGTGTTCGCGCCGGGACCCACCGGCCGCGATCACGTCGTCGCCGGCGGTGCAGTGGAGCGTGCGTGGATCACGGCCGAGTTGCACGGTCTGACAGTCCATCCCGTGTCTCCCGTGTTCCTCTACGCCTCGGAGGATCACGAATTCGACGCTCTGTCCCCGCGTTACGCCGAGCGACTACGCACACTGCGTCACCGCTTCCTCGATACCGCTGGTCAGCCGCGAGACAAACCGGTCGGCCTCGTATTGCGGCTGTCTCACTGCGCAATTCCCGCCGTTCGAAGTCGGCGTCGACCTCGCTGACGGCACTCTCGCGGTACAGTCGGCTGAACGAGTGCAGTCCTGCGCTCCGCAGCCACGCGAGGAGACCCGACGTTGGAGCGCCGTCCGAGCTTCGACGTATTGGTGACCCGTGTGGCGACCCACCTGATCGGCGTGAACGCCTCGACGGTTGCTGCAGGATATCGGTCCGCGCTGGAGGACCTGGTCGACTATTTCGCTGTCGACGCAGGGTTCCTGCGACATCATGATCGGTCCCGTCGAGCCACACACATGGTGGCCGAGTGGCCCGACAGGGTCGACGTTCCGGATCCTGATCCACTCGGAGTCGTACATTTTGCCGACGCGGACCCGGTCTTCGCCGCCGCGGAGTTCCTCCGTGAGCCGCTTCTCTTTCGTCCGGACCCAGCCATGGAGGACTATCGGCACCGCGTGGAGGCGGCCTCGGGATACACGAGCACCTCCATGGTGTCCGTACCCCTGCTATCTCACGACATCACCACCGGGGTCATCGGACTCGTGGCGTCGGGCGACCGCGAGTGGTCGGACGAGGAGGTCGACGCGCTCGAGGCGATCGCCACCCTCTTCTCCCAACTGCAGGCTCGGATCGCCGCCGAGGAGCACTTGCGGTGGGCCGCCACGCACGACGCGTTGACGGGGTTGCTCAACCGGCGGGGTGTCTCGGAGCTGCTGTCCGCTCGACTCGCCGGGGGCGGTGACGCATTCGCGGTGCTCTACTTCGACCTCGATCGCCTCAAGGCCCTGAACGATTTCCTGGGGCACTCGGCCGGTGACACGTTCCTCCGCACGGTCGGTGCACGGCTGCAGCGGCATTCGGACGCGGACACTCTTCTCGCACGGTGGGGCGGCGACGAGTTCGTGGTCGTTCTTCCCGGTCCGATGACGGAGGACGACGCGTACGCCGAGGCCTGCCGCATTCTCACCGTGGTGACCGCACGGGTCGACATGGCGGGCGAGTACGTCTCACGTACCGCCAGTATCGGTGTCGCACTGGGCATCCCCGGCAGCGGTACGGTCGATTCGGTGATCGCGGACGCCGACCAGGCTGCGCTGGCCGCCAAAACGGCCGGGGGCAATCAGGTCTCGCTGTTCAGTTCCGAGATCCGCGAACGCAACGAGTTGCAGAACGACATCGAGCTGCATCTGCGCGCAGCGATCGAGGGCGAGTCACTGCTCCTGTACTTCCAACCCGAGATCGACCTCACGACCGACCGCATCACCGCGGTCGAGGCCCTGGTGCGGTGGCAGCATCCCACCCGGGGCATGCTGCCGCCCGTCGAGTTCATCGCCATCGCCGAGGCCGTCAACCTGGCCACCGACCTCGGACGGTGGGTGCTCCACACCGCGTGCAGAACGTACGCGTCGTGGCGCTCTACGTTGGGAACACTGGACATCGCACTGCGGGTCAATGTGTCACCCGCACAGTTGGTCTCGCTCGACTTCGTGCACACCGTACGAGAGGCGTTGTCCCGGTACTCCCTCGAGCCGCAGTACCTGTGCATCGAGATCACCGAGGTGGCGGTGGTCCACGACATCGTCCTGGCCGCACGGGCTCTGCGCGACATCCGTGCACTCGGGGTACGCGTGGCCATCGACGACTTCGGCACCGGGTACAGCTCGCTCTCGCATCTCAAGACGCTGCCGGTCGACGCCGTCAAGATCGATCGCGAGTTCGTCACCCACCTCGCGACCAGTAGGGACGACCGCGCGATCGTCGAGGCCGTCACCGCCCTCGCTCGGGCCTACGACCTCGACCTCATCGCGGAGGGGCTCGAGGACGTCGACGCCCGTGCCGTGTTGCTGGAACTGGGGTGCTCGCGCGCGCAGGGGTACCTCTACGCCCGCCCCCAGCCCGCCGACGTCGTCCTTGAGATGCTGCGAGTCGGAACGCTCACACCGAGCTGAACGTCAGCCCTCCGCCTGATCGGGCTGCGTTCCGGCCGCGTCGTCCAGTTCCGACGGGTCCGCGTCGGGGTCGCGCGAGGAGTCGTAGGGCCTCTCCGAGGAGGTCCAGGGTTCGTCGGACACGGGCGAGTCGCCGTTCGGTTCGGTCATGCGGCACGCGTACCCGCGGCCGCCGTCGCTGATCCCGCCCAGGTATCGTGAGCGCGCGTCAGCGCCGGGGGCGGTAGCTCAGTCGGTTAGAGCCGTGGACTCATAATCCATTGGTCGCGGGTTCGAGCCCCGCCCGCCCCACTCGGACCCTTCGCCTTCCCGCACCTCGGTCGTCAGGCCAGGACGTCCCCCTCGTCGGGACACCGTTGTCCCGACACGCACACACCGTCGTTTCGGCTGTTCGTCTGCTATATTTTGAACTCTAGGTTTGTTTCGAAGCGATCGACCCGGCTACCCGTCTGTTCGTCGACTCCGAACGGTGACGAGAGAGGCAGGACCGACGGCAGAGCCGTGAGGAACGACGATGATGCCCGACGAGGATGGATCAGACCCGCGCCCGACGCTGTCGGAGGCCTTCATGTCCTCGCGACTCGGTCTCGCGACGGTGTTCGACCATTCCCCCGACGTGGTGCTCGTGTCCACGTCCGACGGCCGGATCGTCCACGCGAATCCCGAGGCGTCGAGGACTCTCGGACTCGACGGCGGTGAGCACGGGCCGCCGGACGAACCGACCGTGGACGCCGTCGTCGTCCCCACTCCCCCCACGACGCTCACGGACATCCTCTCGGCTGTCCAGCTCCACGGAACTTGGCTCGGCCGAACAGAACTGGTGCATCACCTCACAGGAGAAAGGCTCGCGGTGTCCACCTCAGCATTCGCCGTACGCGGCCACGACGACGACTCGTCCCTGGTCGTCTCGATCCATCGCGACGCCTCTGCACAGAATGCCGACGACCATCTCCTGCAGAAGGCTCTGGACGCGTCGACCTTCCGGGCGTCCGAGCAGCGGGTCGTCGCCGAGCTGAGCAGGCTCGCTCTGCGCGGCCGGCTCGACGACCTTCTGTCGGCGGCCACCGACGCCGTCGTGACGCTGTACGGGGCGCGGTGCGCCGTCATCACCCGCGCGCACGACCTGCCTGCCACTCTCGAGATCGTCGCCGCCACGGGGGACGACGCACCGCACGATCTGTGCGCCACCGGGCCCTCCTCGATCACCGCGTTCGCCAGCCGATCGGCCACCCGGATCGTGTGGTCCGGGGACGCGCACGAGTCCAGGTTCGACGTCGCCGCCCTCGTCGCGGGTGGTGTCGAGAACGCGGTCGCCGTGCCGATCGACGGCACCGGCCAGCCGTGGGGTGTGTTGACCGTCCTCGGGGTCGACTCGCGCTATCTCTCGTCCGCCACCGGGTCGTCCGTGCCGATCATCGACATCACGACGGCGGGGCCGCCGATTCTGGTCCCGGACAATCCGATGCTCGACACCGGCGCCCTCGACACGGTGTCCGACGTCGTGTCCGCAGCCGTGCATCGTGTCGGCGTCGAGAGCGAACTGCGCTACCGCAGCCTCCGGGACCCGCTGACGGGGCTCCCCAATCGCGCACTGGCGTACGACCGCATCGAGTCCGCCGTCGAGCGGGGCGTCGCGAAGGCCACCACGACGGCCGTCATGCTCATCGACCTCGACGACTTCAAGTCCATCAACGACGGGCTGGGGCACGAGGCGGGCGACTCGGCTCTGGTGTCCATCGGCAACCGCCTCACCCGGGCATCGCGCCCCGGCGACACCGTGGCTCGCCTGGGCGGCGACGAGTTCGTGGCGGTCTGCGAGAACCTCTCCGGTCCGGAGGAGTCGATCGCCGTGGCGCAGGCCTACGCGGACGCCGTGCGGGCGGCCATCGTCGTCGACGGCAACGAACTGCGCATCACCGCGAGCATCGGCGTCGCGTTGGCGGACGACACCGTGCCCGGCAACGAGCTCATCCGCCGCGCCGACGTGGCGATGTATCGCGCGAAGGACACCGGTCGCGGGAACGTCGCGGTGTTCGACACCGACGATCGAGAGCACCGCCGCAACCAGTTGGCTCTGTCGGCCGATCTCCGGTCGGCTCTCGACAGCCAGATCCTGACGCTCGCGTACCAGCCCATCTTCGACATCGCGACCGGCCGCATCACCGCCGTGGAGGCACTCGCGCGGTGGCAGCACCCCACCCTCGGCTCGGTGAGCCCGGAGACCTTCGTCCGGATCGCCGAGCGCACGGGCCAGATCAACACCCTCGGCCTGTGGGCTCTGCACACCGCGTGCGTGCAGGCGGCGGAGTGGCAGGCCATCTCGGACGTCGGCGTGCGAGTCAACGTCAGTGCCCTGCAGCTTCGCCAGCCCGAGTTCGTGGCCAGCGTCGCCCGCATCCTCGCCAGTTCCGGTCTGCCGGTGGGCCGACTCGGCCTGGAGATCACCGAGACGGTGTGGCTCGCGGACACGGCGCAGGTGCGGGACGCCCTCACCGAACTGCACGAGATGGGCGTGTCCATCCTCCTGGACGATCTGGGCAGCGGCCACAGCTCCGTCACCTACCTCAGCCGGTATCCCGTCATCGAGGCGTTCAAGATCGATCAGACGTACATCCAGGCCATGCCGGGCAAGCAGCCCGAGGCCATCGTGTCCGCCATCGTGTCCCTGGCACACGCGTTCGACGTCGCCGTCGTCGGCGAGGGTGTCGAGTCACAGGCCCAGTTCGACCGTCTGCGGGACAGTGGCTGCGATCTGGCCCAGGGCTTCTGGCTCGCCCACCCGGCCAGCGCGAACGAGGTCACCTCGATGCTGCTGGAGCGACGCGCCGGCTGACCGTCAGCCGGCCGGATCGGTCCTGGTGGCATCGCGCACGAAGTCGGCGGCCACCTCGCGAACTCGCACGTTCCGGCGCTGCGCCTCACGCGAGAGCACGTCGAACGCCGCGTCCGCGTCGAGACCGCGCATCGCCATCAGAATGCCCTTGGCCTGCTCGATGGGGGCGCGTCGCGCCATGGCATCGCGCAGTCCGCTCACCGTGGTGGTGGCGTCGGTGTAGCGAGCATGCTCGCCGATGGCCCGTCCCACCGTGGTGGTGAGGCTGTCCAGGATGTCGGCGTCCATGTCGTCGAAGGCGTCGGCGGACGAGCCGTACAGGTTGAACGAGCCGATCACGCCGTCGAGAGTCCTGATGGGCGAGGCGAGGAACGAGTGCACACCCTCGGTGCGCGCCGCGGCCGCGAACTCCGGCCACCGCTGCTCGGTGCTGTCGCAGTCGACGACGATCGTGGTGTCGCTACGGGACGCCTCGAGGCACGGACCCTCGCCGGTCTCGTACTGCATCTCGTCCACTGCGAGGGTGGTGCTGTCGGTGTAGACCGCCGTGTACGTGGTGCCGTCGTAATCGATTGTCACGCCGCAACTGTCGGCGCCTCTGATGACGTCGTGCGCGAGATCCACCGACCGCTGCAGCAACTCGCCGAGCTCGTCCGTGTCCTCGATGCGTCGACCCAGCGAGCCGACGATCTCACCGAGTCGTTCGGGTGTCAGGCCACCTTCGGCCCGCCCTTCCGTGTCCATTGCACCATTCGATCACACGCCCGCCGATCCACCGAGGCGTGTTCGGCACACTCCGTCGGTCCGTGCGTAGTCTGAGGTGCGGTCGGCGTTTCGGTTCGTCGACCCTCGGGTAGTTCCCCGGACGGCATGCAGACCAGGCACGCCTGTGGGAGCTTCCCATCGAAGATGTCCGCGCGTCCCGTCACATCGGAGGAACAGTGGATCCGGAAGTTCAGCACGAACCCAGCGAGATCACGTACGACGAGAGCTTCTACCCGGCCAGGCCTCGCCCGTTGAAGCCGTCGGTGCGTCGTGCGTACCGCACTGCGGGCGCGCTGCCCCAGGGTGACGCCGACGCCTCCAATCCCGAGTACGTGTCGTGGCTCGTCGACCGGTCGATGCTGCACGATGCCAAGCTGATCGCGGAACAGTTGTCCGGCAAGGGCAGCATGTGGCAGAACCCCTACGCGTCGCCGGATCCGCGCGGAGCCGTCGAGCGCGCACCCGTGTGGTTCACCGCGTATCCCATCTCGCTCATCGCGGCTCCAGGACAGAGCTTTCTCGGCACGCTCGGCGACGAGGCCCTGTGGCAGGTGTTCTCGGACATCGGCATCACGGCCGTGCACACCGGCCCCGTCAAGGAGGCCGGCGGACTGCACGGGTGGCATGCCACACCGTCGGTCGACGGCCACTTCGACCGCGTCAGCATGCAGATCGACCCGGCGTTCGGCTCCGAGGAGGAGTTCCGGCGGCTGTGCGTCGTCGCGTCCGCCTACGAGGGCATCGTCATCGACGACATCGTCCCCGGACACACCGGCAAGGGTGCCGATTTCCGATTGGCGGAGATGAACGTCTCCGACTACCCCGGCATCTACCACATGGTGGAGATCGAGCCGCAGGACTGGCACCTGCTCCCCCGCGTGAAGGCGGGCCAGGACTCGGTGAACATCGATGCCGAGTCCGAGGCCAATCTCGCTCGTGCCGGGTACATCGTCGGCCAGCTCCAGCGCGTCATCTTCTACGAGATGGGCGTCAAGGAGACCAACTGGAGTGCCACGCCGGTCATCCGCGGAGTCGACGGGGTCGAGCGCCGCTGGGTGTACCTGCACTACTTCAAGGCGGGTCAGCCCTCCATCAACTGGCTCGATCCCTCGTTCGCCGGTATGCGCCTCGTCATCGGCGACGCCTGCCACTCCATCGCGGACCTCGGCGCCGGCGCACTGCGTCTCGACGCCAACGGGTTCCTCGGAGTCGAGCGCCGGACCGAGGGTCCGGGATGGTCCGAGGGCCACCCGCTCTCGGAGGCCGCCAATCACCTCATCTCCAGTGTGGTGCGCAAGATGGGTGGCTTCACCTTCCAGGAGCTGAACCTCACCATCGACGACATCAAGGCGATGGGAAGCAGCGGCGCCGATCTGTCCTACGACTTCATCAACCGCCCCGCCTATCACCACGCGCTCGTCATGGGGAACACCGAGTTCCTCAGGCTCACCATGAATCTGGCGCGGGACCACGGTGTGGACACCGCCTCGCTGGTGCACGCGCTGCAGAATCACGACGAGATGACCTTCGAGCTGGTGCACTTCGCGACCCTGCACCGTGAGGACGAGTTCTCGTACGGCGGCGACGTGATCAAGGGCGGCGATCTGGGGGACCAGATCCGCGCCGAACTGTGCGAACGACTCACCGGCCGGTGGGCACCGTACAACCGCACGTTCACCAACAACGGGATCGCGTGCACCACCGCGTCGGTCATCACGGCGTCGTTGGGCATTCGCGACCTCGACCGGATGGACGACACCGACATCGAGACGGTCAAGCGCGCCCATCTCATGCTGGCCATGTACAACGCCCTGCAACCGGGCGTGTTCGCGCTGTCCGGCTGGGACCTCACCGGCATCCTCCCGGTGCCGGCGGAGGAGGTCGCCGATCTCATCCGTGAGGGCGACACCCGCTGGATCAACCGTGGGGCTCACGACCTCATGAACACCTCGCCCGACGCCACCCGGTCGGAGTCCGGGATCCCCCGCGGCCGCAGTCTCTACGGCTCGTTGCCGGAGCAGATGAAGGACTCGACGTCGTTCGCGCGTCAGCTGTCCCGCATCCTCGATGTGCGGACGAGGTACGGCATCGCGACGGCCACCCAGCTCGACGTCCCGTCCGTGTCGCACAAGGGACTGCTCGTCCTGGTGCACCAGCTGGGCAACGGATCCATCTCGGCGACGGTGCTGAACTTCACGGGCGACGAGATCCACGCGACGGTGCAGTCGAAGCACCTCACCGGCGGGGCCACGGTGGTGGACCTGTTCACCGACCAGGACATCGCCGTCGTCGACGAGCTGGGCAGTTTCCCGATGACCCTGCAGCCCTACCAGGGCGTCCCGGTGATGCTCAGGGGCTGATGCCGAGCGGTGGTCGGGCAAGGTTAGGCTAACCAGCATGCGAGTGGCGATGTTCGGCTATCAGACCTGGGGACACACGACGCTTCGGACGGTCATCGAGTCCGATCACGAGGTGGTCCTGGCCGTCACCCATCCTCCCAGTGAGCACTCGTACGAGTCGATCTGGTCGGATTCCGTGGAAGATCTGGCACGCGCCCACGACGTGCCGGTCCACCTCGCCCTCACTCCGGACGATGCGCTGCGCGTCGCACTGGAGGAGGCGAAGCCGGACATCATCGTCGCGAACAACTGGCGCACCAAGCTGCCCCGGTCCATCTACGACATGCCGCCGCACGGCACCCTCAACCTGCACGACTCACTGCTGCCCCGGTTCACGGGTTTCTCCCCCGTGATCTGGTCGCTGATCAGCGGCGCGGCCGAGACCGGCCTGACCGCGCACCGTATGGACGACGAACTCGACACCGGCGACGTCGTCATCCAGCGGTCCGTTCCGATCGGCCCGCGCGACACCGCGACCCAGTTGGTGCAGGCGACCATCGACCTCATTCCCGAGGTACTGCTCGAGGCGCTCGGCGCGATCGAGAGCGGTACCGCGGTGTGGACCCCGCAGGACCTCTCGCAGCGGACGTTCTTCCACAAGCGTGCGGACATCGACAGCCGTATCGACTGGACGTGGCCGGCCGAGGACATCGACCGTCTGGTCCGCGCTCAGTCCGATCCCTACCCCAACGCGTGGACCCATCACCGTGGCCGTCGGCTCCGCATCGTCGAAGCGCATGTGTCGCAGGGCATCTACGGCGGTACACCCGGTCGCGTCTTCATCCACGAGGGTGACGGCATGGCGATCGTCTCCGGCCCGAACGCCCACCTCGGCCGTAACCGAGCGCTCGTGATCGACGCGGTGCGCACCGAGGACGACGACCGCACGATCCCCGCGGCGGAGTACTTCCCCCGCGGCGGCGGGTACCTCACCGACGCTCCCTGACGTCCGGTTCCGGCAGGTCGCGCGAACGGGATCACGAACGGGTCGGGTCGAGTACATTTCACCTGGAAGCGGGTGACGGGGGCTGGTCACGAGGACGGTCTACATGGCGAGAATCACCGGTCCCGGTTCGTGGACGGACCGTGCGCAGCACTCACGGACGGTGTGGCGATCCACGGCGCGCGCGGGTGATCCGGTGCGCTCCGACCTCGTCATCGTCGAAGGACTCGCCACCATCACGGCACTCTGCACGCTCCTGTTCGGCGCTGTCCTGGTCTGGATGACGACGGCCGACGACTACGCGTTCTCCTGGTGGTCGAAGACCTACACCTTCGGGGTCACGGTGACCGCCGCAGTCACCTGGTGTGCGTTGCACACCCCGCGTGCCGGCATCTTCTACCGGCACACGGACGCGGTAACCCTGGTGGCCGCGATTCTCGTCGTCGGCAGTCCGGTCCTCGCCTATGCCAGCGCGGGGTCTGCGTACCCGGCCTTCGGACTCGTTCTGGCCATCGTGGCCTTCGCCGGAATACTCCAACGTCGCGCCCACATCGTCACGTTCACCACGCTGGCGGTGTGCGCGTGGACGGCGTTGGCGGTGGCTCACGGCACCGACGTGAGCGTGCAGACCTTCGCGGTGTCGGTGCTGCGAACCGTTCTCGTCGTCGCGGTCATCCACTACTTCCGCATGAAGACCATCGACCTGCTGTGGGAGAAGTATCGGATGGTCGACGAGCAACGTGCCAGGGCCGACTCCCTGTCGCACGTCGACGATCTGACCGGCCTGGCGAACCGTCGCGGCCTTCAGCGACGTGCGGCGACCGAACTCGATCGGTGCCGACGAGAGTCTCGGCCCGTGAGCGTTCTCTACCTCGACGTGGACGGTCTCAAAGATGTCAACGACACCCTCGGGCACGATGCCGGAGATGCCGTACTGGTACGACTCGCCGAGATGCTGGGGACCGCGTTCCGCGGCAGTGACATCGTCGCCCGCGTCGGCGGTGACGAATTCGTCGTGGTTCTCCCCGACACGGACCGGACCGTGGCGCTGGATCTGGGTGCGTCCATCCGCGATCTCTCGATGACCACCGAGGTGTCCGTCAGTGTCGGACTGGCAGTGTGGAGTCCGGGACCACACGCGCCGGATCTCGACGACCTGACGAGGCGCGCCGACAACGCGATGTATCGGGTCAAGTCACGGCGCTGAACGGCGACGCGGGAGCCGGGGTACCCGTTTGGCTCCCCGACGCACGGGTATCGCCACGACATGCCGGAACAACGCAGTGGGCTCGTCGTGGCCGTGACCGGAGCGACGGGAAACCTCGGGACCTCGGTCGTCGACGCGCTGGTCGACGACCCGGCGGTCTCCGCGGTCCGTGCGATCGCGCGGCGCTCGCCCGTGCCGGCGAACGGTCGTCCGGCGTGGGCTCCCGCACGGACGACGTTCGTCGAGGCGGACATCGCACGGGACGACCTGGTCCCGCTGTTCGACGGAGTCGACGTCGTCGTACACCTGGCGTGGCAGTTCCAGCCGTCGCGCGATCCGGTGCAGACCTGGGACGTCAACGTCGTCGGCGCGATGCGGGTCTTCGACGCCGCGGCGGCGGCCGGAGTGAGCGCGTTGGTGCACGCGTCGTCGGTCGGTGCCTACTCCCCGGGATCGAAAGACGTTCGGGTGACCGAGGACTGGCCGACGCACGGCTGGCAGGGCGCGGCCTACACGCGCGAGAAGTCGTATCTCGAGCGTGTGCTCGACCGGGTGGAGACGCGGAATCCCGACCTCCGGGTCGTCCGGATGCGCCCGGCCTTCGTCTTCGAGGCGTCGGCGTCCACGGAACAGCGTCGACTGTTCGGCGGACCCTTCGTCCCGGCCCGGCTGGTGCGACCCGCGTTCGTCCCGGTCTTCCCTGACATCGCGGATCTGGTGTTCCAGGGAGTGCACTCCCGCGATGTCGGACGAGCATTCGCCGCGGCGGCGGTGCGCGAGGTGTCGGGCGCGTTCAACCTCGCGGCGGACCCCGTCATCACCCCGGCCACCTTCGCGGAAATTCTCCGCGCGCGGTTGATCCCTCTGCCCGCGTCCGCGGTGCGACTCGCCCTCGATGCTCTGTTCACCGCACGCCTCGTTCCCACCGACCCCGGCCTGTTCGACGCGGTGCTGCGGCTTCCCATCATGGACTCCGGTCGCGCCCGCGACCTGCTGGAGTGGGCGCCTCGACACACCGCGCAGGACGCTCTCGCCGAGTTCGTCCGCGGCGTGCACGAGGTGGAGGACGTCCCGACCCCGCCGCTGTCCGCGTGACCCGGCGGCGGTTTGCGTCGGGTGAGTGCGGGTAGTCCGCAGTCCATGACCCGAGAGCAGACGACGGGTGATGACCCGGCCCACGCGGACCCGGACGATCCTCGAAAGCCCGATTCACCCACCGATCTCACCAAGCCGTCGTTCTTCTACGTCCTGCGCAAGACCGCGCGCGAGTTCTCCAAGGACCAGTGCACCGATCTGGCCGCTGCTCTCACGTATTACGCGGTGCTGTCGCTGTTCCCGGCTCTTCTCGCCGTCGTGTCCCTTCTCGGCGTGTTCGGGCAGGGCGAGCGCACCGTCACCGCGGTGCTCGACATCGTGTCCGACCTGGGGCCCTCGTCCGCCGTCGACACACTGCGCGGACCGGTCGAGCAGCTCGTCCAGGCGCCCACCGCCGGACTCGCCCTGATCATCGGTCTGGCCGGCGCCCTCTGGTCGGCGTCCGGCTACGTGGGCGCGTTCGGCCGCGCCATGAATCGGATGTACGAGGTGGACGAGGGCCGACCGATCTGGAAGCTGCGACCGGTCATGCTGGTCGTCACTCTGGTCGGCCTGATCTGCATCGCCGCAGCGGGACTCATGCTGGCCGTCAGCGGTCCCGTCGCCACGGCCGTGGGTGACGCGATCGGTGCCGGCGACACCGCACTGACGGTGTGGAACATCGCGCGGTGGCCCGTCGTCCTCGCGCTGATCGTCCTGGCCGTCGCGATCCTCTACTACGCCACACCCAACGTGCAGCAGCCGAAGTTCCGATGGATCAGCACAGGGGCCGGCATGGCCATCGTCGTGTGGATCCTCGCGTCCGTGCTCTTCGGTTTCTACGTCGCGAACTTCAGCAGCTACAACAAGACCTACGGCTCGTTGGCCGGCGTGATCATCTTCCTGCTGTGGCTCTGGATCACGAACCTCGCTCTGCTGTTCGGGGCGGAACTCGATTCCGAGCTGGAACGCGGCCGCCAACTCCAGGCCGGCATCGAGGCCGAGGACCATCTGCAGCTTCCACCGCGCGACACGCGCGTCTCGGAGAAGAACGAGGAGACCGATCGCGAACACGTCGAACGTGGTCGCGCCCTGCGCCTCTCACGTGGCGAGGACTCGTCCGCCCGGTAGCGTGGTGGTGACACGGGCCATGGGAGCCCGGAGCGAGGGCGGTCTGCGCGAGTGAGTGACACGGGGGCGGGCGCGCTGGTGGCGTCCGCACGCCGAGCGCGTCGGCAGTGGCGCGACAGCGCCCACGACGGCGATCCGGTGCGATCGGACGTGGTGGTCGTCCAGGGCCTCGCCGCGATCTGCGTGCTGAGCACCGTCCTGTACGGAGCGGTGTTCCTGTGGGTGGTGACGGACCCCGACTACGCGGTCCACTGGTGGGTTCAGTCCTACAACCTGCTGGTTTCAGCGCTCGCGGCCACGACGTTCTGGGCACTGCACACGCCGCGGGCCGTGTGGTTTTACCGTCACACGGACGTCGTGACGTTCGTCGCCGCAGCCCTGATCATCGCCAGTCCAGTTCTGGGCAACGCCGATGCGGACTCCGGTTTCCCCGCCTTCGGACTCGCGCTCTCCATCGTCGCCGCCGCCGCGCTGCTGCAACGACGATGGCACGTGGTCGTCGTCGTCACCGGGGGCGTACTGGCCTGGATCGCCCTTGCCTCGGTCAACGGGATCGGAGACGTCGGGGTGCGCACCTTCGCGGCCGCGATCGTGCGCACCGTTCTGGTGGCGGGGTTGATCCACTACGTACGGATCCGCACCATCGGTCTGCTGTGGGAGCGCTACCGGTCGGTGGATCGAGCACGCGCTCGAGCCGATTCGCTGTCTCACCGAGACGACCTGACGGGGCTGCTGAACCGGCGCGGTCTCGCGCGGGGCGCCTCGCCCGCGCTCGCCGACTGCGAACGTGATGCCGTGCCCGTCGGTGTCCTCTATCTCGATCTCGACGGTCTCAAGGAGATCAACGACCGAGCCGGCCACGACGCGGGCGACACGGCGCTGGTACGACTGTCCGGAATTCTCCACAGGAGTTTTCGCTCCGACGATCTGATCGCCCGCGTCGGCGGCGACGAGTTCGTGGTCGTCCTCCCCGGGGCCGGCGAACAGGAGGTCCTCGACCTCGGGGCGACCGCCCTCGACGGGCTCGGCGCCGCGCGGCTCTCCGTCAGTGCGGGGGTCGCGGTGTGGAACCCCGCCCCCGGCGGCGTCGGCCCGGACCTCGACGAACTCATGAGGCGGGCGGACAACGCGATGTATCGCGAGAAATATCGGCGTTGATCGGTCTCGTCCTGCTCGTGACTCCGAATTCGGGGTACTGCTCTGGGACGCCGCCGGTCACATCCGCGGCGTCGACGGCGTCGAGAACTGGCGTCACCATCGACGGTCTCGGCCGTCGACTCTCCGGACGCGCGCCGACGTCGGCAGCGCGTCGATACTCGAGGTGATCCATGACCCAGTCCATCTCTCCCACCGATCGTCGATCCGCCGGGACGATCCTGATCACCGGCGCGTCCAGCGGTATCGGCCGCGCCACCGCCCACCTCTACGCCGAGCGCGGCTGGTCCATCGTCGTGTGTGCCCGTGGCCGTGACGGTCTGGCCGCCGTGGCCGACGAATGCCTGCAACGCGGCGCCGCCGCGGTGGCCGTCAAGCCGGTCGACGTGGTGCGCGGCGACGACGTGACCAAGGTCGTCACCGAGGTCGTCGAGCAGTTCGGCCGCCTCGACGTCTGCGTGCACTCCGCCGCCGTGATGTCCTACGGGACGTTCCTCGACACCCCGGCAGAGGTGTTCGATCACGCCGTGTCGGTCGACCTGCTCGGGTCCGCGAACGTCGCACGGTCGACGCTGACGGTGTTCCGCGACCAGGAGCACGGCCACCTCGTGGTCATCGGCTCGTTGCTGGGCCGTATCGCGGTGCCGTGGATGGGCACCTACGTCACGTCCAAGTGGGGGCTGCGCGGCCTCACCCGTGTTCTCCAGCAGGAGGTTCGGCAGTATCCCGGCGTGCACGTCAGCGCCGTCGCACCCGGTGCCGTGAACACGCCGATCTACGAGCAGGCCGCCACCGTCGTCGGGAGAGCGGGATCGCCGCCTCCCCCCGTCGCGGAGCCCGAGGTCATCGCCCGTGCCGTCGCGGCGGTCGTCCGGCGCCCACAACGTGAGCGGGACGCCGATGCGGTGTTCGGTCTCGTCAACAAGTTCGCGTCGGCGGGCTACTCGCTGGTGCCGGCGGTCTTCGATCGACTCGTCGGGCCGTTGATGTGGCGTTTCGGCATCGCACGCGAGCCCAAAGACGATTCGGAGGGCAATGTATTCCACTCCAGGACCGCACCTCCCCCGCGGAAAGTGACCGCGCGGACCGGAGACCGTCCACACTGAGTCCATGACCACCCGACGCCGGTTGCCCCCACAGAAGCTCGGATCCCTCATCGGCGCCGTGTTCGGACTCGTGTTCGTGGTGGTCAACTCGACGTCGTCGCCGACACTCCTGCGTCTCGCGTTCTGTGTGGCCGCTGCGGCGGCCGCGATCACCGTTCTCGTGGGAATCGCGCGCAATCCCGTGGCCACGGTGCCCGCGGGTGTCACACCGTTCGGACGCGGTTACGTCGTGATCGTGCTCGCCGAGGTGGTGCTGCTCTTCGTCGGCATCCGCATCGTGGCGGGGCCTCTCGGACTGCCCGAGGCCGGGGTCGCCTGGGTCGCCGTCGTGGTCGGCGTGCACTTCGTCGTCCTGGCGCGCCTGTGGCACCTGCGACTGTTCGACGTCCTGGGCTCGGTGCTGACCGTTCTCGGGGTGCTCGGCTTCGTCCTGGCCGTCGCCGGGGCGGACCGAATGTGGATCGACATCGTGGCAGGAGTCGCTTCGGGTGCGGTGCTCCTGGAGTTCGCGCGCCGAGGAGTGCGCCGGGAGGGTGGGCGTCAGCGCCGCCGCACCAGTGCGTAGATCAGGCCCACCACCGCCAGCACGATCAGCAGGAGAACGATGACGTGGAACGGCTGCAGTGAGCTCATGGGGCATCCTTGCACGCCGGGGAGCGCGTGGACCGCGTTCTAGAGCCCCACCTTCTCCAGCGCTTCGTCGTAGATCAAGGCTGCCTCGGACTCCGAACGGCCCTCCTGCAGCGCGCCCACGTAGACGGCGGACACCTCCTTCTCCACCGCCGTGTACTTCGCGAGCCACTGCTCGGCTCGCACGCGCCAGTAGCCGATGATGTCGAAACGGTCGACGCCCATACCCTGCTCGCGGCGCACGTACTTGCGGACGGCACGCGAGTCCGCGGCCTCCCCCGCGAAGAAAACGTAACCCTCGCCCGGCGGGAACTCCCACGCCTGCACCGCGTCCGGCAGCACTCCGGGACCGTGCCCGTTACCGGACCCGATGCACCACTGCACTGTCACCTCGGCCGCCGACTCGAACGTCTGCACGTCGGCCTCGTCGAGAACCTCGACGATCGCGTGGGCCCGAGTGTTCGCGGGCAACTCCTCGAGCACTCGGCCCAGCGCCGGAAGCCCGGCGAGATCCGCCGCGAGGAGGAACCACGCGGTGTCCGCCGGCGGCGCGAACCAGTGCCGCGGCGGAGTGACGACCACGACGTCGCCCGGTCGCGCCGACAGCGCCCAGGAGGCGGCCACCCCGCCGTCGTGGGCGACGAAGTCGATCACCAGCTCACCGGCGTCCGTCACCCGTCGCACCGTGTAGTTGCGTCCCTCGGGACGGGTGGCGTCGTCGTGGTACCACCACACCCCGTCGACACACTGCATGGCCGGCGGCCGAGCGTCGCCGGGAGCCGGGAAGTAGAGCGCGACGCACTCGTCGGCCACACCGGCCGGGCGGTACCGGCGCAGGTCCTCTCCGCCGAAGGTGAGGCGAACGAGGTTGGGGCTCAGTGTCGTCCGGTCCACCACCTCGGCCCAGTAGAAGGTCGGCTCGGTGTCGTCGGTCATCGTCGGTGCTCCCGCAGTCGAGGTCGTCGTTCCGAGTTAGGTTACCCTGACCAGGCCGGGTGTGGTGGTGCCAGGACGAGGCGATTTGGTGGTCGACGGGTGCCATGGGTTAGAGTCTCTTCTCGGCGAGGATGCATCCGAGAGGGTGCTGTCGGAGCCACGAACATTCCCCCATAGCTCAATTGGCAGAGCATTCGACTGTTAATCGAAGGGTTTCTGGTTCAAGTCCAGATGGGGGAGCACGCAGAGCCCGTGACCGTTGTCGGTCACGGGCTCTTCTCGTTTCGCCGCACCCGCCCCGGGGAGTTCGCCGTGCCCGGTCACGTCGGGCAGGATGGTCTCAGACGTCTCGAAAGGACTCACGCTCACATGATGGGAATGTTGGCCGGCATCGCTGCCGGATACGTGCTCGGCACCAAGGCGGGGCGGGCGCGCTACGAACAGATCAGCCGCGCGACGAAGGCGGTGGCGTCGAGTCCCGCGACGAAGAAGGTCGTGTCGGCCGGACGCCAGAAGTTGGCCGACACCCTCAGTACACAGCCGAAGCTCGAGCCGATGAAGCAGGTCGACGACACTCAGCTCTACATCCCGCACGACAAGCTCTAGACAGCGGGGAACTCCGCGTCCGTGGTGCTGCCGACTGCCTGCTCCAACAGGCTGCGGCGGTACTGCTCGAGCGCGATGAGGTCGCCGAACAGCGCGTTGTAGTCGTCCGGCTTGTCGATGGGTGACATGCGCTGCAGCTTCGATTTCAGTTCCGCGACCTGCCGGCCTACCCACACTTCCTGCAGGCGCGCGAGCACACCCGAGATGTAGCGCGGGGTCGCCTCGTCGGAGATGGGCATGGCCTCGACGGCCAGTTCCGTGACCAGTGAGCGCAATCCCTTCGGCTCCGCCTTCTTGCCGACGGCATCGAGCCACTCCCCGCCCCCGAGCCCCGCGGCCGTTCCACCGGCCTCGCGGACCGCCTCGGACACCGCGGCGTACGCCGGGTGCCCGAACGTCTCGGGCGGCAGCGAATCGAACACGGACCCGGCGATACCGGGGTGCTGCATGACGGCCTTGAGGGCTTCGCGCTGCGGCCACAGGGTGGGGTCGTTGCGCGCCGGATGCGCCGGACCGACCGGCGCGGCCTTCTCGGTCTCGGTACTGCGGACCGGCCGCCGGAGCGGCGCCGGCGCGCCACCCTTCGCGATCTTCGCCGCTTCCTCGCGCACCCGGTTGACCACCATGCGCTCGTCGATCCAACCCACCCAGCCGCTGAGCCGAGCCGCGTAGTTGTCGCGCAGCGCACGGTCCTTCATCTGCGCGACCATCGGCACGGTGCGGCGCAGTGCTTCGACCTGCCCCTCGGCGGTGTCGAGATCGCACTCGGACAGTGCGCCGCGGATGGCGAACTCGAAGAGTGGGGTACGACGCGCGACGAGATCACGTACAGCCGCGTCGCCCTTCTCGAGGCGCAGGTCGCACGGATCCATCCCGTCCGGAGCCACCGCGATGAACGTCTGGCCGGCGAGCTTCTGGTCTCCCGAGAAGGCCTTCATCGCGGCAGCCTGGCCAGCGGAGTCCCCGTCGAAGGTGTAGATGATCTCGCCGCGCCAGAACTTGTCGTCCATCAGCAGCCGACGCAGGAGCGCGAGATGCTCGTCACCGAAGGCGGTACCGCACGAGGCGACCGCCGTCTTGACCCCGGCCAGATGCATGGCCATGACGTCGGTGTAGCCCTCGACGACGACGGCCTGATGCCCCTTGGCGATGTCCTTCTTCGCCAGGTCGAGGCCGAACAGCACCTGAGACTTCTTGTACAGCAACGTCTCCGGGGTGTTGACATACTTTCCCGGCATCGTGTCGTCGTCGAAGATCTTGCGTGCGCCGAAGCCGATGACGTCACCGGACAGGTTGCGGATGGGCCACAGCAATCGACGGTGGAACCGGTCCATCGGACCCCGCTTGCCCTCGCGGGACAGCCCGGCCGCCTCGAGTTCCTTGAACTCGAAGCCCTTGTTCAGCAGATGCTTGGTGAGCGTGTCCCACCCACTCGGGGCGAACCCGCACCCGAACTCCTGTGCCGCAGCGGCATCGAAGTTGCGCTGCGTCAGGTAGTCCCGCGCCGCCTGCGCCTCGGGTGATCCGAGTTGCTCGGCGTAGAACTGCTGCGCTGCCGCATTGGCCGCGACGAGGCGGGACCGGGTCCCACGATCACGCTGGACCGAGGTGCCGCCACCCTCGTACGAGATGGAGTAGCTCAGCCGATCCGCGAGTTGCTCGACGCTCTCGACGAACGTGATGTGCTCGATCTTCTGCAGGAACGTGTACACGTCGCCGCCCTCACCACAGCCGAAGCAGTGGAAGGTGCCGTGATTCGGCCGGACGTGGAAAGACGGGTTCTTCTCGTCGTGGAACGGGCAGAGCCCGCTCATGGAGTCGCCTCGCGGAGCCTTCAGTGCGACGTACTCGCCGACGATGTCCTCGATGCGAGTGCGTTCGCGAATGGCGGCTACATCGCGTTCAGGTATCCGGCCGGCCACGAGCCCAGTCTAGTGCCGGGTCCGACACGGCTCCCCCGCCGTACCGACCCGGACCCGCTAACCCCAGGACGCCTGCGCTCCGAGGCTGCTCTTGTCCACCCGTTCGAGCCGCGACTCCGTGTAGGACGCGATCTGATCCACCACGACGCGGATGCGCTGGGAGTCGTCCGCGGCGGCGTTCCACACGGGAACGAACATCGGATCGAGCGAGGTCGGTGCCGAGTACAGCAGCCAGGCCGCGACGCGGTGGATGCGATCGCGCTGACGGTCCTGCCGGAGCCGGTGCCCGGCGTCGGACATCACGTAACGCAGCGCCATCGTCTTGAGCAACGCCACCTCCGCTCGGACCAGCGACGGGACGGAGAGATCGGCCTCGTAGCGCCGCACGGGCCTGCCGTCGGCCGCCTCCCGGGTGCTGGAGATGGCGGCGGTGGTGAATCGGCCCACCAGTTCGCTCGTCATCCGCTTGAGCGCCACCGAGCGGACGAGAGTGCCGTCGTAGCCGGACGCATCGGTGACCACCGGCATCTCCGACAACCGCTGAGCGGCCTCGCGCATGTGGTCACGGTCGAAGCCGCGGAACTCGCTCACCGACATCTCGGCGAGGGCCGACTGCTCGCTGGGGTCGGCCAGCGACCGGAGGTCGATGCGCCCGGCGATGATGCCGTCCTCCACGTCGTGCACCGAATACGCGACGTCGTCGGCCCAGTCCATCGCCTGCGCCTCCAGGCTCTGACGACCCTCGGGTGCGCCCTCGCGGATCCAGGTGAGGGTGTCGGCGTCGTCGTCGTAGGCGCCGAACTTCGCGCCCGGCCGCGGCCGCAGCCACGGGTACTTGATCGCGGCATCGAGCGAGGCACGAGTGAGGTTCAGCCCGGCGCTGGCGCCGTCCTCGGTGAGGACCTTCGGTTCCAGCACCGTGAGGATCCGAAGGTTCTGAGCGTTGCCCTCGAACCCGCCGCAGGACTCGGCCACCTCGTCGAGGGCCCGCTCGCCGTTGTGTCCGTAGGGCGGGTGGCCGATGTCGTGAGCCAGCCCGGCCAGTTCCACCAGATCGGGGTCGCACCCGATGCCGTCGGCGATGCTGCGCCCGATCTGGGCGACCTCCAGAGAGTGCGTCAATCGGGTGCGGGGCGTGTCGCCCTCACGGGGACCGGTGACCTGAGTCTTGTCGGCGAGGCGTCGCAACGCGGCCGAGTGCAGCACCCGGGCGCGATCACGGGCGAAGTGTCCTCGCGAATCGCCGGGTGTCTCGGTGAGCACCAGCGCGGCCGTCTTCGGCCCCTCCGCCACCAGTCGTTCGAGGTCCGCCGCGTCGTACTGCGTCACTGGCTGGCCGTGTACTGGAAGTCCGCGGAGTAGTGCGTCAGCTGGTACCACAGCAGAGCCGCTGTCTCCCTGGCGATCCCGTGGATCTGCGACTCGCGGGTGAACACGGCGGGGCCCTGGCGGGTGGGCGACGTCCACGCGTCCAGACCGGCGTCGCGCGCCATGGTGCGGGTGCGCAGCGAGTGCCACGGATCGCTCACCAGGGTGATGTCGGTCAGTCCTCGCGACTGCAACTCCGCCGCGACGGCCTCGATGCTGAGCAGGGTGTCCGACCCCTCCTCGACGGCGACGATGTCCTCGCCCGGAACACCCTGGTCCATCAGGTAGTTCCGACCCGACGCCGCCTCGGTGTAGTTGTCGCCCACCTGCTTGCCACCGACCGTCACGATCAGCGGAGCGACCCCGCTGGAGAACAGCGCCGACGCCTGTTCGAGTCGCGCCTCGAAGACCGACGAGGGGACGCCGTCGTACTGGGCCGCGCCGAGCACGACGATGGCGTCCGACGGCGTGTGATCGTCGATCCGAGCCACCTGCCACACCCGCACGGCGGTCCCACCGACGAGGAGCACTCCCACGAGGACCACGCCCGCGACGAGCCGACGGAGCCAGCGCGCGACGGTGCCGCCGAAGCCGAGACGATCGGGCTGCGGCACGTACGGGTCGTCGTAGCGGTAGTCGGTACTCACACGTCGATTCTGCCAGCCGCACCCGCGGAGATCGGTCCGGCGCGCCTCACAACCACCCGTTGTCCTCCGCGATGCGCACGGCCTCGGCGCGCGTGGTGGCACCGGTCTTCCCGATGGCGGCGGAGAGATGGTTCCGCACCGTGCCCTCGGAGAGGTGCAGCGCGGCGGCGATGGACCCGGCGGTGGTCCCGGAGCGCGCCGCGGACAGGACGTCCCGCTCCCGCGGTGTCAGGGGCGAGTTCCCGGCCGTCAGTGTCTCCGTCGCCAGTGCCGGGTCGATGACGCGCATCCCGGCGTGGACCCGCCGGACCGCCTCGGCGAGCTGGCGAGCGGGCGTGTCCTTGACCACGAATCCGCCGGCACCGGCGTCGATGGCCCGCCGCACGTACCCGGGCCGTCCGAAGGTGGTGACCACGAGCACGCGACACGTGGGGACTGCCGCCCGCAGCAGGGCGGTGGTCGCGATGCCGTCTCCCCCGGGCATCTCGACGTCGAGAAGCGCCACGTCGGGACGGTGCTCGAGCGCTGCGGGCACCACTTCGTCGCCGCGCCCCACCTCCGCGACGACGTCGAGATCGTGCTCGAGTCCCAACAGGGCGGCCAGAGCGCCGCGGACCAGGGCCTGGTCGTCGGCCAGCAGGAGTCGGATCGTCACGGCGCCGTCACCGTCACCGTGAACCCACCGTCTCCTCCGCGCGCGACGCGGACGACGGCGCCGAGGGCGTCCGCGCGGTCGGTGAGTCCCCGCAGGCCGGTGCCCGTGGACTCGCCCTGCGGCCCGATGCCGTTGTCCGCGACGGTGATACGGCGGGCATCGAGTCGCACCCGGCACTCGGTTCCGCCGCTGTGACGCACCACGTTCGTCACCGCTTCCCGGAGCGCCCAGGCGAACAGCTCACGGAACTCCTCCGCCACGTCACGCACCGACCCCTCGATGTGCAGTGTCATCCCTGCCGCTTCGACGGCGCTGCGCACTCCCCGTATCTCGGTGTCGAGTCGCAGGTGACGCAGCCCGCCCACCGTCGATCGCACGTCGGCGAGCGCTGCGCGCGAAAGGCTCTCGACGTCGGCGATCTCGACGGCGGCACGCGCCGGATCCACCTCGACGAGTCGCCCGGCCAGCTCGGCCTTCATGGTGATGACGGTCAGCGAGTGGCCGAGGATGTCGTGGACGTCGCGAGCGACTCTCTCGCGCTCCTCGACCACGGCCAGGTCGGACAGGCGGCGGCGCGCCTCGGTCAGCTGGATGTTGCGAGCGACGAGTTGGCTGATTCCCCAGGCGGCGAACGCGGCCACCGCCACGGTGAACCCGGCGGAATCGTCCGGGGTCCACGTCGGGACGACACGGGGAAGCACCTCGACCGCGGCGACGTTCGCAGCGAGCACGAGGAGACCCGATCGGGGTGGGAGGGTCATGACGGCGAGAACCGCCACGAACACGCATCCCGTCAACACGGAGTCGCCGGCTGCGGGAGCGACCGGAACCAGCAGCAGCATCAGCGCCACCACCACAGCCCACTGTCGGGGTACTCGCACCTGCGCCTCGGCGTGCAGCCGACCACGGAAGTCGCGGAAACCACCCAGGAACACCGCGGCGAAGGCGAGCAGACACAGCGCTGCGGCCACCTGCCAGTGGACGGGCCCGTCGTAACTCCACACCGCCCGCACCGGATAGATCAGGTAGGCCAGCCACACCGCACTGAAGATCCAGCCTCGGCGCACGGCGGCGCGCAGTCGCGTCCCCTCACTGTCGTCGACGTTCACCTCGCGCGGTTCGATGACGAAGTGCGACCGAAGTGACTGCACGAGGCCCTGACGACGGCCGAGCGTGGCGGCGGTGGTCCTGCTCACCGCCGCCACGCTAGACCCACTGGTGTCCGGACGTGTCATACGCGGGCGGTGTCCTTGCGGAACATCGTCATCGCGCCGATCACGAAGATCGTCGTCCACACCGCCACGTTGACGAGCGCCTCCACCAGGGACGTCCACGAGGTGTCCCCGAGGGGAGATCGCGCCAACGTGGCCACCCCGTAGGTGGGGACGAACTTCGCCACGGTCGCGAACCATCCACTCGCCGGGACGAAGAGACCACCGGCGAACGCGAGCACAGCGAGACCGGGTCCGAGAATCTGCATCACGTTCTCCGACGGCAGCAGGTACCCCATGAAGAGGCCGAACGCCGCGAACACGATCGAGGTGATCCAGGCGAGCACGAAGCACTCCACCCATGCCGCGGCGGGAAGAGTCGCGCCTGTCGCCGCACCGACGGCGAAGACGACGGCCACGGACACGAGCCCGAGCGCCATGGCGACGACGACCTTCACCGCGATGTACGCGGTGGGGGTCAGCGGGGTGAGCCGCAGCTGACGGCTCCATCCGAGTCCGCGTTCGATCGAGACCATGGCGCCGCCACTCGTGGTGGCCAGCATCGCGCCGTAGAGGGCCATGCTCACCATGACGTAGCCGGTGACGTTCGCCGATCCTGCCGACTCGGTCTTCAGATCACCCTGCAGCCCGAAGATGAGGAAGAAGATCGGCGGCACGACGAGTGCGAAGACGACGGTGCGGCGGTTCCGCAACATCCGGCGCATCTCGAGCGCGAGGAAGCCGGCGTTGAATCCGCCCCGAGCCGGCAGCGTCCGAACGGTGGCGGTGGTCGAATCGGTGGCGGTCATGCGAGGCTCCCGGTGGTGTCGGTGGTGAGGGTCAGGAACGCGTCCTCGAGAGTGTGGGGAACGATCTCCACCTCGCGAGCTGCGGTGTGTGCGAACAGGTATCGAGCGACTGCATCCGAGTCCGTCGCGTGGACGGTGAGCCGGTCACCGTGGATCTCGACGTCGTCGACGCCGGGAACGGCCAGCAGATCGGCTGCCCGCGCGCCCGGCAGGATCGCCGAGACCCGCCGGCCGGACGCCACGTTCTTGATCTCGGCCGCGGTGCCGTCCGCCACGATGCGCCCGTCGCGCAGCAGCACGATGCGGTCGGCGTAGGCGTCCGCCTCGTCGAGGTAGTGCGTGGCGAACAGGACCGTGCGCCCGTGCGAGGTGTCCTCGCGCATGGCGGCCCAGAACTCACGTCGGCCCTCCACGTCCATGCCCGTGGTCGGCTCGTCGAGCACGATGAGATCGGAATCCGGGAGTAGGGCGAGCGCGAACCGCAACCGCTGCTGCTGACCGCCGGAGCACTTCCCCACCATCCGGCCCCCGATGTCCGCGATGCCTGCGCGTGCCAGGACTTCCGAGACGGGCCGGGTGGACGAGTACAGCGTGCCGATGAGGCGCACGGTCTCCTCGACGGTGATGTCCTTCAGCAGTCCCCCGCTCTGCATCACCGCCGACACGCGGCCCGTCGCGACGGCGTCCTCGGGCGATCCGCCGAAGAGGGCGACGGAGCCCTCGTCGGGACGACCGAGGCCCAGCATCATGTCGATCGTGGTGGTCTTGCCGGCGCCGTTGGGCCCGAGGAACGCGACGATCTCGCCCGGGTGGACGACGAGTGACAGGTCGTCGACGGCCTGGACACGGGTGTGGCCCGGCCCGGCGAACGACTTCCGCAGATGGTCGAGGTGAATCGCTGGTGTGGTCATGAGAAGAACACTGCTCCGATGCGAGGGACGAACCCTCGTTCGTGCGTCACGACCGCGGCATGACAGTTGTCACGGGTCTCTCGTCCTCGTTCGCACCGTTCGGCCACGCTCCCGGTAGGTTCCCACCATGACCCGGGTCCGAGTGCTCCTGCGTGCCGCCACCACCGCGATCCTGTTCGTCCTCGCCGTGGTCGGTGTGGGCGTGCCCGCCTCCGCCGAGGAACCGTTCCGAGTGCCCGAGCAGGTCACCGATCAGGCCGGCGCACTCGATGCCGGTGAGGTGTCCGAGGTGCAGTCCGCCGTCGACACCCTCTACGACGAGCAGGGCTTCCGGCTCTGGGTGGTCTTCGTCGACGACTTCTCGGGCCAGGCTGCCACCTCGTGGGGTGAGCGCACGGCGTCCACCAGCGACTTCGGGGACCGTGATGTGCTCATGGCGGTCGCGACGCAGGCCCGCTCGTACGTCCTGAACGTTCCCCAGGCGCTGTCGAGCATCTCGGACTCGGAGATCTCCGAACTCGAGCAGGCCTCGATCGAACCGGCGCTGCGCGAGGAGAACTGGGCGGGCGCGGCGACGGCGGCAGCCACCGGCCTGGGCAAGGCGGCGTCGACCACCGGCTCGGGATCGGCAGGTCTCTGGGTCGCCGTCGGCGTGATCCTCGTCCTCGTACTGGGCGCCTTCGCCTTCACTCGGCTGCGCGCACGGCGGCGGCGAGCCGATGCACTGGAGGCCGCCGAGCAGTTGGACGGCAGTGACCCCGCGGCCTTCGCCGCTCTCCCGCTCGACGTCCTGGACGAGCGTTCCCGCGCTCTGCTGGTGGAGACCGACGAGGCGATCCGGGCCAGTGCCGACGAGTTGTCCACTGCCGTCGGCGAACTCGGACAGGCCGCGGCTCGCCCGTTCGTCGAGGCTCTCGACGGCGCCCGCCGCGCGCTCGCGGCCGCGTTCGAGACGAGGCAGCGTCTGGACGACGCGATCCCCGAGTCGCCCGACGAGCGGCGCCAGATGCTCCTGTCGATCATCACCTCGTGCAGTGACGCGGACCGGCACCTCGACGAGAAGGTCGCCGAGTTCGACGAGATCCGGAACCTGTTGATCGACGCGGACTCCCGTCTCGACGCGCTCACGCGCGGGCAGGTGGAGCAGACGGCGCGGCTGGTCGCGGCGGCGACGACCCTGACGAGCCTCGCGGGGCGGTACGACAGCTCCGTCCTCGCGCCGGTGGCGAACAACGTCGACCTGGCGAAGGAACAGCTCGAGCTCGCCGACGCGAGCATCGACGAGGGGCGCGATGCCGCCGCGCAACCGGTGGGTCACCAGGGACCGGTGGTGGCCGCGGTGCGCACCGCGGAGAGTGCGCTGTCGCGCGCCCGATCGCTGCTCGACGCCGTCGAGCACGCCGACGCCGACATCGAGGCCGCGCGCTCCGGGCTCGACGCGGCGATGGCCGACGCGGAAGCCGACATCGCGTCGGCGGACCGCCTCGCCTCGCACGGCGGAGACCGACTCGCCGCGGCACGGGCCGCCGTCGCCGAGGCGTTGGGTCGGGCACGGACCCGCGGCACGCAGGATCCGCTGGGCAGTATGAACGCCCTCGTCGCAGCCGACGCGCAACTCGACTCCGCACTCGCCGTCGCCACACAGAGCAAGGAACAGGACGACCATGCCCGCGCTCGACTGGACCGGGACCTCGCGTCGGCGCAGGCACAGGTGCGGGCCGCGAGCGAGTACATCGGCGCCCGCAGCGGCGCGGTGAAGGTCCAGGCGCGTACGCGGCTCGCCGAGGCCGAACGGCACGTCCAAGCCGCCCAGCAGCTGGGTGCCACGGACGCGCCACGCGCTCTGCAGCACGCCGCGGCCGCCCTGTCCCTCGCTGCGCAGGCGTCGCACCTCGCTCAGGCGGACGTCGCCGACTGGGAGGCGACACAGCGCCCTCGGCACAGCGGTGGGTACGGCGGCTCGTCCTCGGCGGGCGGCATCCTCACCGGCGTGCTCATCGACAGCGTGCTGCGGGGCGGCTTCTCCGGGGGCCGCTCGTACGGGAACCGTCGTGGCGGTGGCTACGGCGGATTCGGCGGCGGTCCGCGCTCGTTCGGCGGCTCCGGCAGCTCGGGACGCATCGGACGCTCGTCCGGCGGACGTTTCTGAGCCGGTGACCGCTCGGGTCGCGGCAAGCGCCCTCGCCCTGACTCTCCTCGTCGGCTGCGCACCGTCGCCGCCGGAGGTCCGCGCCCCCGTGAGCGCATCCACCTACCGGAGCCGCGACGACGACGCGGTGGGCGGACAGCTTCAGGTGACGCTCACCGGCGCGTCGGAGCAGCCGGTCACCGTCCGGTCGGTCGCACTGCGTTCTCCCGGCTTCGAGACGGTCGACGCGACACCTCGCGAGATCACGCTCGACCGCGGCTCCCGCATCGACGTCACCGTGCCGTACGGAACAGCGCTGTGCGATGTCGGAGCGGAACCGGCGACAGCGGTCGTCGAGACGAGTGACGACATCGCGGTCGAGGTGCCGCTCGCGTCGCAGAACGACACCCTGAACCGAATCCACGCCGAAGAATGTGCCGCCGCCGAACTCGCCGACATCGTCGCGGTCACCCTGGTTCCCGGCCCTCCACCGGCGGACCCCGCGGCGCCTCTGTCGGCGGTGCTCACCCTGGATCGCCGAGGCGGTGACGACCCGTTGCGCCTCGACGAGATTCGCGGCAGCCTCCTCTACGCGCTGAGCAGCGAGGAGGTGCCGGTCACGCTGGCGTCGGGAACAGCGAGCATCGACGTCCCGGTCACGCTGTCGACGGCGTCCTGCGAACCGCATGTCATCGCGGACGCCAGGAAGCCCTTCGTGTTCCCCGCGTGGATCGCAGTGGGTGACGGTGTGCCGGTCTACACCCGCATCCCGGTACCCGTGTCGGTGCAGCGCCAGTTGGTGGAGTACCAGCAGCACTCCTGTGTCCGCTGACGTGGTGTTTCAGTACTGCGCGCGAACGGGCACTCTGGAGTCACCCACCTAGCATCAGGAGCCCCACCCATGGTCGATGTCACCCGCACGTTCACCGTTTCCCGCGCCCGAGCGGACGTCGCCGCGTACCTCCGCGACTTCGCCAACGCCACCGAGTGGGATCCGGGCACCGTGGCGTGCACGCAGGCCACACCCGGACCGGTCGCCGTCGGCACGGAATGGAACAACACGTCCAAGCTGTACGGGATCTCGACCGAGCTGACGTATCGCCTCGAGGTCGACGAGCCCGGCCACATCGTTCTGAAGGGCACGAACAAGACCGCGACGAGCACCGACGACATCACGCTGAACGAGGCCGGCCCGACCTCTACCGAGATCACCTATCACGCGAATATCGAGTTCAACGGCCTCGCGAAACTGGCCGACCCGCTCGCAGGCATCGCCTTCGAGCGGGTCGGGAAAGAGACCGAGGAGCAGATGATCGCTGCTCTGCAGAAGTAGCGGTCAGCAGCCCAGCAGGCGGGTGGCGAGGTAGCCCTCGACCTGATCGAGGGCGATCCGCTCCTGTGCCATGCTGTCGCGCTCGCGGATGGTGACCGCATGGTCGTCCAGCGTGTCGAAGTCGACCGTGATGCAGAACGGGGTGCCGATCTCGTCCTGGCGACGGTAGCGGCGACCGATGGCGCCGGCGTCGTCGAACTCGACGTTCCAGTTCTGTCGCAGAGTCGCCGCGAGGTCCTTGGCCTTGGGCGTCAGGTCGGCGTTGCGGCTCAGCGGGAGCACGGCGGCCTTGACCGGCGCCAGACGACGATCGAGTCGCAGCACCGTCCGCTTGTCCACGCCGCCCTTCGCATTGGGCGCCTCGTCCTCGTGGTACGCGTCGACGAGGAAGGCCATGAGCGAACGAGTCAGTCCCGCAGCAGGTTCGATGACGTACGGCGTGTAACGCTCGTCGTTGGCCTGGTCGTAGAAGCTCAGGTCGGTGCCCGAGTGCTTCGAGTGCGTCGACAGGTCGAAGTCGGTGCGGTTGGCGACGCCCTCGAGCTCGCCCCACGCGCTGCCCTGGAACTCGAAGCGGTACTCGATGTCCACGGTGCGCTTGGAGTAGTGCGACAGCTTCTCCTGCGCGTGCTCGTACAGGCGCAGGTTCTCCGGGTCGATGCCCAGATCGGTGTACCACTTCATGCGGTAGTCGATCCAGTACTGGTGCCACTGCTCGTCCTCGCCGGGCTTGACGAAGAACTCCATCTCCATCTGCTCGAACTCGCGGGTGCGGAAGATGAAGTTGCCGGGCGTGATCTCGTTGCGGAAGCTCTTGCCGATCTGGCCGATGCCGAACGGCGGCTTCTTGCGCGACGTGGTGAGCACGTTGGCGAAGTTGACGAAGATGCCCTGCGCCGTCTCGGGGCGGAGGTAGTGCAGGCCTGCCTCGTCGTCGACAGGTCCGAGGAACGTCTTGAGCAGTCCGGAGAACGCGCGCGGCTCCGTCCAGGAACCGGGCTCGCCGGTCTCGGGATCACGGATGTCGGCGAGTCCGTTCTCCGGCGGGTGGCCGTGCTTCTCCTCGTACGCCTCGAGAAGGTGATCGGCGCGGTAGCGCTTGTGGGTGTGGAGCGACTCGACCAGCGGATCGGAGAACGTCTCGACGTGGCCGGACGCTTCCCACACCTCGCGCGGCAGGATCACGGACGAGTCGAGACCCACCGTGTCCTCGCGGCTGGTGATCATGTTGCGCCACCACTGCTTCTTGATGTTGTCCTTCAGCTCCACGCCGAGGGGGCCGTAATCCCAGGCCGACTTGGTTCCGCCGTAGATCTCGCCACACTGATAGACGAGTCCCCGGCGTTTGGCCAGGTTGGCGACGGTATCGATCTTGGACTTCGGTGCCACGGGGCCAGCTCTCCATCTCGGGTGGTCGGTAGTACTGCCGAGCGAGGGGGTGTCCCTCTGCTCGCGACACATCAGACTATCCGGCGACGTCCCGGTCTTCGAGCACCGGTGAGTTGACATGCACGTCCGCGCATATCAGAGTAGATGTCGAAAGTGGTTACTGTTTCCATTAAGCACCACCCGACAGTGCAGGAGGACCTTCATGAGCATCGACGACACGGTGGTCCCTCCCGCGGCTCCGAGCCCCGTTCCGCTGCCGTCCAAGGACGTGCTGGGCGGCGCGGGCGACCTGCTGCGTGCACTCGCTGCTCCGGTGCGCATCGCGATCGTGCTGCAACTGCGCGAGTCGGAACGGTGCGTGCACGAGCTGGTCGGTGCGCTGGGCGTCACGCAGCCCCTCATCAGCCAGCACCTGCGTGTCCTCAAGGCCGCGGGCGTCGTCCGCGGTGAGCGTGCCGGACGCGAGGTCCTGTACCGCCTGGTGGACGACCACCTCGCCCACATCGTCGTCGACGCCGTCGCCCACGCTCGGGAGGAGAACCACTCGTGACCGCTCCCCGCACCATCGGTGTGCGCTCGACCAAGCAGCGCAGCGCCATCTCCGAACTGCTGGAGACCGTCGACGAGTTCCGGTCGGCGCAGGAGCTGCACGACGAACTGCGCAAGCGTGGCGACGGTATCGGCCTCACCACCGTCTACCGCACCCTGCAGGCCCTCGCGGACGCCGGCACCATCGACGTCCTACGGACCGATTCCGGTGAGTCCGTCTACCGCCGGTGCTCCGACGGTCACCACCACCATCTGGTGTGCCGCGACTGCGGCTTCACCGTCGAGGTGGAAGGTGCCGCCGTGGAGCGCTGGACCAAGTCGGTGGCCTCGAAGCACGGGTTCAGCGACGTCAGCCACACCGCCGAGATCTTCGGCACCTGCAGCGAGTGCGCCGCGCGATGAGTCACGGCACCAGGCCGACGCGCGCCTTCTCCACACCCGAGAGCACCAGGACGAGCATCGTCATGAGTGGTTCGTCGTCGAGACCCGACGCCGGGAACGTGTAGCGCATCACGACGTCGGCCTGCGACCCGTGCGTCGTGAGCGAGATCGAGCCGAACTGGGACTCGCTGTTGCGCACCGCCACTCGCGCCCGCAGCGTTCCCGACGACGGACGGTCCCAGGCCAGCACGGCCGTCAGAGCGAGCACCTCGAGTCCCGGACTCAGAGCGACCGCACGCAGCGAGCAGAGTGCGCCCGCGTAGCTGAACCCGAGCGATCCGTCGTCGCCCACGGACACGTCCGCGAACTGTCCGAGTGCCAGCCGGGCACGGTCCTGCAGGGCCGCCACGATGTCCTGCTCCGTCATTTCACACCACCGAATCTGCGGTCACGCGAGGCGTACTCGACGCACGCGGCCCACAGGTCGCGGCGATCGAAATCGGGGAAGAGCTTCTCCTGGAACACCATCTCCGCGTACGCGGACTGCCAGATCAGGAAATTGGACGTGCGCTGCTCGCCGGACGGCCGCAGGAAGAGATCGACGTCGGGCATGTCCGGTTCGTCGAGGTACTTCGCGAAGGACGCCTCGGAGATCTTGTCGGGATCGAGCTGTCCGGCTGCTGCGCGACGGGCGATCTCGCGGGCTGCGTCCACGATCTCGGCGCGGCCGCCGTAGTTGACGCACATCGTCAGCGTCATGACGGTGTTGTCCTTCGTGAGCTCTTCGGCCGTCTCGAGTTCGTTGATGACGCTGCGCCACAGACGCGGTCGGCGCCCCGCCCAGCGGACGCGCACCCCCATCTCGTGCATCTCGTCGCGGCGGCGGCGGATGACGTCGCGGTTGAAGCCCATGAGGAACTTCACCTCGTCCGGGCTGCGGCGCCAGTTCTCCGTCGAGAACGCGTAGGCGGACAGCCACCGCACGCCGATGTCGATGCATCCGCAGACCGTGTCCATGAGGACGGCCTCGCCGCGCTCGTGTCCGGCGGTGCGGGGCAGTCCGCGATCCTGCGCCCAGCGTCCGTTGCCGTCCATCACGAGCGCCACGTGGCGGGGAATCAGCTCCGGCTGCAGGATCGGCGCGCGGGCACCGGACGGGTGCGGATCGGGCGCGCGGACCTCACGCCGGGTGGGCTGCTCGCGTGGACTTCGACGGATCACGGGTCTCATCCTGCCCGACCGGAGTTTCTCCGGCAGGTGCGGACCCGGCGGTCCCGGACCCGCCACTGCGTTCGACGAACGGGAGCGTCCGCAGTTGCCGTTCGAGATGCCACTGCAGGTGCGCGGCCACCAGACCGCTCGCCTGCACGCGCATCGAGTCGGTCGACGCCTCGGTACCCGCCCAGTCGCCGCTCTGCAGGGCCGACATCAGGTCGAGCACACCCACCGAGGGTGTGCTGGACCCGGCGGGGCGACAGTGGGTGCACACCGCTCCCCCGGCGGAGACGTGGAACGCGCGATGCGGACCGGGCGCAGCGCACGTCGCGCACTCGTCCAGCGACGGAGCCCACCCGGCGAAGTTCATCGCCCGCAGCAGGAACGCGTCCAGCACCAGTTCCGAGTCGCGAGCCCCGGAGGCCAGGGTGCGCAGCGCGCCGACGGTCAGGTGATGCAGACGAGGCGCCGGAGCATGCTCCTCACCCGCCAGTCGCTCGGAGGTCTCGAGGACGGCGCACCCGGTGGTGTAGCGGCCGTAGTCGGCGACGATGTCGGACGCGAACGACTCGACGGTCTGTACCTGGGTCACGATGTCGAGGTTGCGACCGGGATACAGCTGCACGTCGATGTAGGCGAACGGCTCGAGCCGGGCGCCGAACTTCGACGTCGTGCGGCGCACGCCCTTCGCCACTGCGCGCACCAGTCCGTGGCGGCGGGTGAGGAGCGTGACGATGCGGTCGGCCTCACCGAGCTTGTGCTGGCGCAGGACGACGGCATGATCGCGATACGACCTCACACTCCACCTCTGCTCGCCGGCACCGTGTCATTGTCCCACGCAGGACGACCGGGCGAGGTCAGGGAGCGCCGAGCTCGGCCTGCAGATTCGCCAGCGTCCGCGCGATGTTGCGGCGCTGGAAGGACGCGAAGGAACTGCCCCCGGTGGCCACCTTGTCGAACAGCGCGGCCACCGCGTCGGGCCACGGCCGATCGTCCGTCCACGTCTCGGTGACGCGGGTGCCGCCGTCCACTGGCGCGAAGGTGTACTCCCAGCTCGCGTTCCGTGCGCGGACGATCGGCTTGCCGGGTCCGATGACCTCCACCCGGAACGCGAATCGCCGTGCGGGCTCGGCGGCTGTCACCACGCACCGCGTGCTCCACGTCGCCCGGCCGCGCTTGTTGCGGCCGACGAACGTCATGCCCTCGTAGGTACCTCCACGGCGCGGCTCGTCCACCAGCGCTCCCGTGTTCTCGGGGCTCCACCGATGCGTCTGCGTCGGATCGCTGACCAGTGCGTAGACCTCGTCGGGCGATGCCGCGACGTCGACGTGATCGGACACGGTGCGAGTTCTCGTCATGGCCTCACGCTAGGCGACGGGTACGGAATCGTCGGCGCGGGTAGACAGGAGTGGAAGCGCGTCGTCCGACCGGTCGTGTCGGCGCCGCGCACTACCCTCGACCAGAGGGGCACGCGCGACATGAATGGAGTGACGGATCGATGACACGCACACACGACTCTCGGGACTACGACGAGGCCGACCTGTCGATCGAGAAGCCGAAGACGCATGCCGCCGGTCCGACCGCCGTCGCCGTCTCGATGAAGCGCTCGCTCGAGCGCATGGGCCCGGTGCGGACCGCACGGACCCTGCTCGACCTGAACCAGGCCGAGGGCTTCGACTGCATGAGCTGCGCGTGGCCCGATCCGGATCCGGGTCACCGTCACGCCGCGGAGTTCTGCGAGAACGGCGCGAAGGCCGTCGCCGAGGAAGCCGACAAGCGCCGCGCCACCCCGGAGTTCTTCGCGCGCCACAGCATCGCCGACCTCGACTCGCACAGTGAGCACTGGCTCGGTCAGCAGGGACGCATCACGCACCCGATGGTCAAGCGGTCGGGCGGCACCCACTACGAGGCGATCGGGTGGGACGAGGCATTCGACCTCATCGGCGAGGAGCTGCGCTCGCTGCACCCGGACGAGGCCACGTTCTACACGTCGGGCCGCGCGTCGAACGAGTCCGCGTTCGTGTACCAGCTCTTCGTTCGCGCGTACGGCACCAACAACCTGCCGGACTGTTCCAACATGTGTCACGAGTCCACGTCGTTCGCTCTGCAGGAGTCGATGGGCATCGGCAAGGCCAGCGTCGTGCTCGACGACGTGTACGGCGCGGACCTCATCATCCTGGCCGGACAGAACCCGGGCACCAACCACCCGCGCATGCTGTCCGCGCTGGAGAAGGCCAAGCAGAACGGCGCCAAGATCCTGGCGATCAACCCGTTGCGCGAGGCCGGCCTCATCAACTTCAAGAATCCGCAGACCCCGCGCGGCATGGTGGGACCCGGCACCGATCTCGAGGACATGCACCTGCCGATCCGCATCAACGGCGACCTGGCGCTCTTCCAGGCCATCGGCAAGCTGCTGGTCGAGTGGGACGCCCTCGATCACGAGTTCATCGAGAAGTACACCAACAACTTCGATCTGTGGAAGCAGCACGTCTCGGCGGTCGACTGGGACGAGGTGGAGACGGTCACCGGTCTCTCCCGAGCCCAGATCACAGACGCAGCGAAGCTCCTGCGTGACTCGAAGGCCACCGTCTTCTGCTGGGCCATGGGCATCACGCAGCACCGCAACGCCGTGAACACCGTCAAGGAGATCACCAACCTCGCGTTCGCTCAGGGCAACATCGGTAAGCCGAACGCGGGTGTGCTGCCCGTGCGCGGTCACTCGAACGTGCAGGGCGACCGCACGATGGGCATCTGGGAGCGGGTACCGAAGCACTTCCTCGACGCACTCGAGAGCGAGTTCGGCTTCGATCCGCCCCGCGAGAACGGTCTCGACACGATCGACTCGATCCGCGGGATGCGCGACGGCAAGGTGAAGTTCTTCCTCGGTCTCGGCGGCAACTTCGCCCAGGCCACGCCGGACAGCACCGTCACCTTCGATGCCATGCGCAAGACGAACATGACGGTGCACATCTCGACGAAGATCAACCGCTCGCACCTCGTCACCGGGGACGTGGCGCTGATCCTGCCGACCAAGGGCCGCACCGAGAAGGACATCCAGGCCAGCGGGCCGCAGTGGATCAGCGTCGAGGACTCGACGTGCTCGGTGCACTCCTCCCGCGGTCCGCTCGATCCGCCGAGCCCGCACGTCAAGTCCGAGGTCGAGATCATCACGCAGATCGCGGAAGCCACGATCGGCGACCGCTACGGTCTCGACTGGAAGGGCATGCGCGACGACTACCGCACCATCCGTCAGCACATCTCGCGGGTGGTTCCGGGATGCCAGGGCTACGAGGTCAACGCTCGGCGCCCCGGAGGCTTCGTCCTCCCCCACCCGCCGCGGGACTCGCGGACCTTCCAGACGGAGTCCGGCCTCGCCGAGTTCTTCGTCTCGCCCATCGAGGCTCTGCAGGTGCCGCCGAAACATCTTCTGCTGCAGACGTTCCGGAGCCATGATCAGTTCAACACCACGATCTACGGACTCAGCGACCGGTACCGGGGAATCGAGGGCGGCCGCCGCGTCGTGTTCGTCAACCGCGGCGACATCGCGGAACTCGGCATGAAGGACGGCGACTTCGTCGACATCACCACCAAGTGGGACGACGACGACGTGGTGCGCGTCGCCGAGAACTTCCGGATCGTCGAGTACCAGACGCCCAAGGGGTCCGCAGCCGCCTACTACCCGGAGACCAACCCGCTGGTTCCGCTGGACTCGTCGGCGACCGACAGCAACTGCCCCACGTCGAAGTCGATCGTCGTCTCGTTGAGTCCGGCCAGGGCCGGCAGCCCGGGAGTGGGGCACGGCGGCCAGGACGCCATGCGCTCCGACGAGCACCACAAGACCCAGACGGAGCCTGAGCACCTGTCCTGAACCTGCACCCGGCTACCGTGTCGCGACGATCGATCGCGGCACGGTAGCGCGGGGTCAGAAGCCCAGCTTGCCCATCTGCTTGGGATCGCGCTGCCAGTCCTTGGCCACCTTGACGCGGAGGTCGAGGTAGATGCGGGTGCCGAGCAGCTTCTCGATCTGACCGCGAGCCGCGGTGCCCACGTCGCGCAGTCGGGCCCCACCCTTGCCGATGACGATCGCCTTCTGCGACTGACGTTCGACGTAGAGAATGGCGTGCACGTCCAGCATCGTGTCCGACCCCTCGCGGGGCCCGACCTCCTCGATGACCACGGCGAGGGAGTGCGGGAGCTCGTCGTGCACTCCCTCGAGCGCTGCCTCCCGGATCAACTCGGCCATGAGGGTCTCCTCCGGCTCGTCCGTCAGCTCACCGTCGGGGTAGAACGCAGGCCCGGGCGGCAGCACCTTCGCGAAGACGTCGACGACGACCTCCACCTGCTCGCCGGACGCGGCGGACACGGGGACCACCTCGCAGTCGGGACCGAGCAGGTTGGAGACGGCGATCAGCTGCTCCATGACGCGCTGCTTGGAGACCTTGTCGATCTTGGTCACCAGACCGACCAGCGCTGTCCTGCCCGCGTTGTGGCGGACCTGCTCCAGGATCCAGCGATCGCCGGGGCCGATCTTCTCGTCCGCCGGGATGCAGAGACCGATGGCGTCGACCTCCGAGTAGGTGTCGCGCACAAGGTCGTTCAGACGCTGCCCGAGCAGGGTCCTCGGCCGGTGCAGGCCCGGGGTGTCCACGAGGATCAGCTGCGCGTGGTCCCGGTGCACGATGCCCCGAATGGTGTGGCGTGTGGTCTGGGGCCGAGAGGACGTGATGGCGATCTTGGCCCCCACCAGGGCATTCGTCAGAGTGGACTTGCCGGTGTTGGGCCGTCCGACGAAGCACACGAACCCGGAGTGGAAATCGTCAGTCTCGGTCATGGTCGATCTCGTCTCTCTCGTCCGGCGACTCGGAGTCCTCGTCGTCGGAGTCCGGTTCGGGAAGCTTCTCGGCGGTCACGGTGCTCACGCGCACTCGTCCGCGCGCATCGGAGCCGCCCTCGGCCACCAGGATCAACCCGTGTGCCTCGACACGGGCACCCGGCAGCGGGACGCGCCCGATCTCGTAGGACAGCAGGCCGCCGACGGTGTCCACCTCGTCGTTGTCGATCTCGATGTCGAACAGTTCGCCGAGATCCTCGAGAGGAAGCCGGGACGACACCCGGAAGCGGCCGTCCTCGAGTTCCTCGATCGGGGCCACCTCGTCGGTGTCGTACTCGTCCGCGATCTCGCCGACGATCTCCTCGAGCACGTCCTCGATGGTGACGAGTCCGGCGACGCCGCCGTACTCGTCCACCAGGACGGCCATGTGCTTGCGGTCCCTCTGCATCTCGGCCAGCAGGCTGTCCAGCGGCTTGGAGTCCGGGACGAACACCGCGGGACGCATGACCTCGTCGACACGCACGCTGCGACCACCGTCGGACGACGTGTACGTCTGTTGCACGAGGTCTTTGAGGTAGACGACGCCGAGGATGTCGTCGACGTTCTCGCCGATCACCGGGATCCGCGAATGCCCGCTCCGCACGGCGAGGGTGGTCGCCTGTCCGGCAGACTTGTCACGCTCGATCCACACCATCTCGGTGCGCGGCACCATCACCTCGCGTGCGGAGGTGTCGCCGAGCTCGAACACGGACTGGATCATGCGGCGCTCGTCGTCGGCGACCACGCCGCGCTCCTGCGCCATGTCGACCAGTTCCCGCAGTTCGATCTCGGAGGCGAAGGGACCGTTACGGAAGCCGCGGCCGGGCGTGATCGCATTGCCGACGAGAATGAGCAACCGGCTCACCGGGCCCAGCAGGATGCCGATGGCGCGCAGCGGGTAGGACGACCCCAGCGAGATGGAGTACGCGTGCTGGCGGCCGAGTGTGCGGGGCCCCACGCCGATGACGACGTAGTCGACCACCACCATGACGCCGGCGGCGATGGCCAGTGCCTGCGCCGGCGCGAGCAGGTCCAGCAACGCTCCGGCGAGCAGAACCGTGGACCCGATCTCGCACAGGATGCGCAGCAGCACCATCAGATTGACGTACCGCGGACGATCCTCGAGGATGCGGAGCAGTTCGCTCGCCCCGCCCCGAGATTCCTTCACCATCTCCTCGACGCGTGCTGAGGAGACGGTGTTGACGGCGGAGTCGATGGCGGCGAAGAGGCCACCGAGAGGGACGAGGACAACCGCGAGCACGATCAGTGCCGGAGCGCTGGTCACCGGGTCGACTCACCACCGGCATCGGTCCGGGGATTCGCGAAGCCGGTGCTGCCCAACAATTTCGCGTCTCGCGCAGCCGACAGAGCGTCGCGCTCGGCCTGGCGCAGACTCTCGTACCAGTCCTCGAGGATGCTGTTCTGCAGGCCGAACATCTCCTTCTCCTCGTCCGGCTCCGCGTGGTCGTAGCCGAGGAGGTGCAGCACACCGTGCACGGTGAGGAGTGCGAGTTCGTGCTCGAGCGGGTGCCCGGCCTTCTCGGCCTGGTCCGCCGCGAACGACGGGCACAGCACGATGTCTCCGAGCATCGACGGACCGGGGTCCGGTGAGTCCGGGCGACCGCCCGGCTCGAGCTCGTCCATCGGGAACGACATCACGTCGGTGGGACCTGGCAGGTCCATCCAGCGCATGTGGAGATCGGCCATGGTGGCGGAGTCGACGAGGACCATGGACAGCTCGGCTGCCGGGTGCACGTCCATCTGCGCGATGGCGTAGCGCGCGACCGCGATCAGATCCTCTTCTCCGACGTCCATCCCGGATTCGTTGGAGACCTCGATGCTCATGCGAACACCGTACTAGTGCGCGGCGACGCCCCCGTGCCCGTGCACGCCCACATCAGTGGTGCGCGGCGCGGGGACCGCCACTGCGACGCGCAGCGCGGTTGGCGGACTTGGCGTCCGCGGCGTCGAAACGGTCGTAGGCGTCGACGATGTCGGAGACCAGTCGGTGCCGGACCACGTCGCTGCTGTCGAGCTTGGCGAAGTGGATGTCGTCGATGTCCACCAGGATCTCGGTGGCGGCACGCAGTCCCGAACGCGATCCCCCGGGGAGATCCACCTGGGTGATGTCACCGGTGACGACGATCTTCGAGTTGAAGCCGAGGCGGGTCAGGAACATCTTCATCTGCTCGGCCGTGGTGTTCTGCGCCTCGTCGAGGATGATGAACGCGTCGTTCAGCGTGCGGCCACGCATGTAGGCCAGCGGTGCGACCTCGATGATGCCTGCCTGCATGAGCTTCGGGATGGCTTCGACGTCCATCATGTCGTGCAACGCGTCGTGGAGCGGACGCAGGTACGGATCGATCTTGTCGTGCAGTGTGCCGGGGAGGAACCCGAGTCGCTCCCCCGCCTCGACGGCCGGGCGCGTGAGGATGATGCGGCTGACCTGCTTCGCCTGCAGAGCCTGCACCGCCTTGGCCATGGCCAGGTAGGTCTTGCCCGTTCCGGCGGGACCCACGCCGAACACGATGGTGTTGGCGTCGATCGCGTCGACGTAGCGCTTCTGGTTCAGCGTCTTGGGCCGGATGGTCTTGCCGCGTCGGGACAGGATGTCCAGGCTCAGGACCTCGGCGGGAGACTCGCTCACGCCGCGGCTGAGCATCGCGACGGTGCGCCGCACCGCGTCCGGAGTGACCGGTCCGCCGGCGACCACGACGGCGGCGAGCTCGGTGAGCACCCGCTTGCCGACGGCGATGTCGGACGGTGCCCCCTCGAACGTGACGACGTTGCCGCGTACGTGGATCTCGGCGGAGAGCACCTGCTCGAGCGCCCGGAGATTACCGTCGGCGGACCCGAGCAGAGGGAACATCACGGCGGGGTCGAGTTCGATGGACTCGGTCACACGCGCCTCGGTCAGAACCGGGCGTGAGGACTGCCGCTTCTGCGCGCGGGACGCACGAGTGGTGTCCTGCGCATCGTCACCTCTGGTGCCGACGAAAGGGATGTTGTCACTCACGTGGTGGCTATGGCCTTCTCTCGGGTTTCGATACTCGGTTCGCCGCGACGGGAACCTCTCACCACTTTAACGTCTCCCCCGAGAAGCGCATTCCAGTATGTCGCGCGCAACCCTCGTAGCTGCCCCTTCCCGCACACGGGCCGGGCGGCGCCAGGTGCTCCGGTTGCAACAACCTGCTCCGGTCACAACAGGAGCGGGTTGCGGAAACCGGAGCACGTGCACCAGCGGCCCGCGCCGCAGATCAAGCAGGGGGCGCGCCGGACCAGCGATCGGTCAGGACGCCGAGCGCGCCCAACGCCACGGCCGCCGCGGTCGATGTCCGCAGGACGGTCGGCCCCAGGAGCGCGGGCGTCGCGCCGGCACCGACGAGCATGTCGATCTCCGTGTCGTCGAGCCCGCCCTCGGGTCCGACGACGAGCACCACCTCGGGTGCGCCGCGGAACGGGAGGTCCGCGAAGGCCCCGGGCGCAGCCTCGTGCAGCGCGACCACGATGCCCCCACGTGCGACGACGCCCTCGACCAGGCTGCGCACCATCCGAGTGTCGTGCAGGTCGGCGACGTCGGGAACGAAGGCACGCCGCGCCTGCTTGGCGGCCGCGGAGGCAGCGTTCCGCCACTTCGCGACACCTTTGACGGCCTTCGGGCCGTCCCATCGCGACACGCAGCGCAGCGACTGCCACGGCACGATCGCGTCCGCACCCGCCTCGGTCGCCGTCTCGACGGCCAGTTCCGAGCGCTCCGACTTCGGGAGCGCCTGGATCACGGTCACCGTGGGCCGGGGCGGCTCCGCGGTGGTGACGGAGAGCACCGTGAACGAGAGCCGGGCCTTCTCGACGCCGGTGACCTCGACGGCCGCGAGCGAGCCGCGGCCGTCCGACAGCACCAGCCGCTCACCGACGGTCGTCCGGCGCACCGTGGCCGCGTGCCGACCTTCGGCCCCGTCCAACGCGCCCGACTCCCCCGGAGACGGCAGCGGATCGAGGAAGTAGACGGTCGCCGCCACCAGTGGTCCCGCGCCCGATCAGCGACTGAAGGCGTCGCGCAGACGGGAGAACAGTCCCCCGGTGTGCTGCGATGCAGTGGTGACCACCTCGGCGTTGTCGCGTTCGCGGTGAGTACGCAGTTGCTGCAGCAACTTGGTCTCCGTGGAGTCCAGGCGGGCCGGGACGACCACCTCGAGGTGCGCGTGCAGATCGCCGCGGACACCGCTGCGCAGCTTGGGCATGCCGTGACCGCGCAGGACCTGCACCGAGCCGGGCTGCGTGCCGGGGTCGACGGTGATCGTCGTGGGACCGTCGAGAATCGCGTCGACGCTGACGGACGTGCCCAGGGCGGCGTCCGCCATCGGCACGCGGATGGTGCAGTGCAGATCGTCGCCGTCGCGGACGAACACGTCGTGCGACTTCTCGACCACCTCGGCGTACACGTCACCGGCGGGACCGCCGCCGGGGCCGACCTCGCCCTGCGCCGCGAGGCGGATGCGCATCCCGCTGCCGACACCGGCCGGCACCTTCACGGCCAGTTCGCGGCGGGCACGCACGCGCCCGTCGCCGCCACACTTGCGGCAGGGATCGGGGATCGTCTCGCCCGCGCCGCGGCAGGTGGGGCACGGACGCGCCGTCATGACCTGTCCGAGGAACGACCGCTGGACCGACTGGACCTCGCCGGCACCGTTGCACGTCTCACAGCGGACCGGCGTCGAGTCGCCGTTGGTCCCGGAACCGGTGCACACGTCGCACAGCACGGCTGTCTCGACGGCGATGTGCTTGGTGACGCCGGTGGCGCACTCCTCCAGCGTCAGCGTGGTGCGCAGCAGCGAGTCCGAGCCGGGCTGGACGCGACCGCGGGGTCCGCGGGTGCCGCCGCCGTTGCCGCCGAAGAACGCCTCGAACACGTCGCCGAGTCCGCCGCCGAAGCCGGCACCGCCGAAGCCGCCTGCTCCGCCTCCGCCGCCACTCTCGAGCGGATCGCCACCGAGATCGACGATGCGTCGCTTCTCGGGATCGGACAGCACCTCGTACGCCGAGCTGATGTCCTTGAAGCGGGCCTGGGCCGACTCGTCGGGGTTGACGTCGGGGTGGAACTCACGCGCGAGTTTGCGATACGCGCGCTTGATCTCCTGGTCCGACGCCTTGTTGTCGACGCCCAGAGTTCCGTAATAGTCGCGTGCCACGTGTGTACTCATATCCTCTTGGTGGAAGGTGGGTCGGGAAAAGTTCGGGTGGGGCAGGTGAGTGCACCGGCCGTCATCGTTCGGCCAGCACCTCTCCGATGTATCGAGCAACAGCCGCGACCGACGCGATCGTTCCCGGGTAGTCCATGCGAGTGGGGCCGAGCACACCCATACCGCCCAGCACGTTGCCCGCCGAGCCGTAGCCGGTGGAGACCACCGAGGTGCCCCGCATCTCCGGGGCCATGGTCTCCTCGCCGATCCGGACGGTCACTCGGCCGGTGTCCTGGGTCGCCGCGATGAGCTTGAGCACCACGACCTGTTCCTCCAGCGCCTCGAGCACGGAGCGCAGCGACCCCGGGAACCCACTGAGCGCGGCGAAGTCGGCGGCGTTGCGCGTCAGGTTGGCGGTCCCCCCGAGCACGAGCCGCTCCTCCGGGTGTTCGACGAGCGTCTCGACCAGCACGGTCGACGAGCGCACCACGGCGTCGCGCAGATCCTCGGGCGCCGTCTCGGCGAGTTCGGCCACCGCGGCCGACGCCAGGGCGAGACGCTTGCCCTCCAGCGCGCCGCCGAGCAGCGACCGCAGACGCGAGAGGTCCTCGTCGTCGATGACGTCGCCGAGTTCGACGATGCGCTGATCGACGCGGCCGGAGTCGGTGATGAGCACCAGCAACAGTCGCGCCGGCGTCAGGGCCACCACCTCGAGATGGCGGACCGACGACGCGGACAGGGTCGGGTACTGCACGACGGCGACCTGACGGGTCAGCTGGGCGAGCAGGCGAACACCGCGCCGCAGCACGTCGTCCAGGTCGACGCCGGTGTCGAGGAACTGCAGGATCGCCCGTCGCTCCGCCGCGGAGAGCGGCTTGACGTCGGCGATGCGGTCGACGAACTGCCGGTAGCCCTTGTCTGTGGGGATACGACCCGAGCTGGTGTGCGGCTGCGTGATGTAGCCCTCGGCCTCCAGCACGGCCATGTCGTTGCGCACGGTAGCGCTGGACACTCCCAGATTGTGTCGATCGACCAGTGCTTTCGATCCGATGGGCTCCTGCGTCGCGACATAGTCGGCGACCAGGGCACGCAGGACCTCGAAACGTCGATCCTCCGTACTCGACATCGCAACCCTCCTACGCTCGGGACCGGTGGCTGTGCGGGACCAGCCGATTCTAGTCGGCGACGCGCGGGTGCCCCATTCCGCTCGCCCGAGTCACTACTGTGACCGGTGTGATCTTCAAGGGAGTGCGCGACGGCAAGCCGTATCCGGAGCACGGTCTGTCGCTCCGCGACTGGTCCAAGATTCCGCCACGTCAGTTGCGCCTCGACGAGATCGTGACCACCACGAAGGTGCTCGAACTCGACCGTCTGCTGTCCGAGGACAGCACGTTCTACGGGGACCTGTTTCCCCATGCCGTGCATTACCACGGCGTCGTGTACCTCGAGGACGGCCTGCACCGGGCGGTGCGGGCTGCGCTGCGAAACCGTGTCGTCCTGCACGCGCGGGTGTTCGATTACGACGCGATCGGGGCCTGAGCGGCACTCACTCGAGAATGTCGCGCACGACCCCGTCGGCGAGCAACCGCCCACGGTCGGTGAGGACGTACCGATCGCCCAGACGGACGAGCAGTCCGTCGGACGCGATCGAGTCCGCACGGGCCACCTCGTCCGTCGACAGATCACCAGCGGCCATTCCCGCCCGCAGCCGCGCGGTCAACATGACACGTTCCATGTGTTGCTCGTCGCTCGTGAGAGATTCGCTGTCCGCGATCGGCAGCGCCCCGTTCGCCAGCGTCTCCGCGTATCGCGCCGGATGCTTGACGTTCCAGAACCGCGTCCCGTTCACATGGCTGTGTGCGCCGGGACCGATGCCCCACCAGTCACCGCCGTCCCAGTACCCCAGGTTGTGCCGGCACTCCGCACCGTCGCCCCGCGCCCAGTTGGACACCTCGTACCACCCGAAGCCGGCCGCGCCGAGACGCGCGTCGATCCGCTCGTAGCGCGACGCCAGCACGTCGTCGTCCGGAGCCGGGAGCTCGCCCCGGCGCACCCGTCTCGCCAGGGCCGTCCCGTCCTCGACGATGAGCGCGTACGCGGACACGTGGTCGACACCGGCCTCGAGCACCGCCGTCAACGACGCGTCGAGGTCGTCGTCACTCTCTCCCGGCGTTCCGTAGATGAGGTCGAGGTTCACGTGGTCGAACCCGGCCGCCGCCGCTTCCCGTGCCGCGTCCCCGGCGCGTCCCGGGGTGTGGGTGCGGTCGAGGATCGCGAGCACGTGCGGTGCCGCCGACTGCATGCCCAACGACACACGTGTGTAGCCGGCCGCGCGGATTCCGTCGAAGAAGGCCGGCGACGTCGACTCGGGATTCGACTCCGTCGTCACCTCGGCATCGGCCGAGAACGTGAAGGACGAGCGCGCGGCACCGAGGAGATCGGCGAGGCCGTCGGCACCGAGCAGCGACGGCGTTCCGCCGCCCACGAACACGGTGTCGACGCTGGGCACGCTGCCCGACTCCCGCGCGAACGTCGCCGCGGCGAGGTCGAGCTCGCGGCGCACCCCGTCGAGCCAGGACTGCGGTGACGCCGACGTTCCGAGCTCCCCGGCGGTGTAGGTGTTGAAGTCGCAGTAACCGCAGCGCGTCGCGCAGAACGGCACATGGAGGTAGAGGCCGAACGGCGCGGCCGGACGATCGACGAACGACTCGGGTGCGAGCACACCGACAGCGGGAGGAGCGAGTGGAACGGGGATCACCGGACCAGTGTCCTCCTCCCTCCTCGTCGACGCCCTGGTCGGGGGAGGCACCCGCGTCGTGGCAGAATGGGGCTCATGACAGTCGTGGAGATCATGCTCGTGGCTCGGCGCCACGTCGATCTCGCACGCGTCTGCAGCTGTCTGAGGCCGCTCGTCTGACCCTCCCGCCAGCCCGCACACCCCCCGGCCGGTCAGGGACGAGGTGTGCGGACCAGCCCTCCGAGACACCCCTTCCTGTTCGGCGCCCGACCTTGGAGCGCCCATGACGAACACCCCCGACACCGCTGCGCCGCGCGCACGGTCGACCCGTCCCGCCAAGCGGAGGTCCGAGGGCCAGTGGGCACTCGGCTACCGGGAACCGCTCAACGCGAACGAACAGAGCAAGAAGGACGACAACCCGCTCAACGTCCGCGCGCGGATCGAGAACATCTACTCCAAGCAGGGTTTCGACAGCATCGACAAGGCCGATCTGCGCGGGCGCTTCCGCTGGTGGGGGCTCTACACCCAGCGCGAGCAGGGCTACGACGGCACCTTCACGGGCGACGAGAACATCGACCTGCTCGAAGCGAAGTACTTCATGATGCGCATCCGCTGCGATGCCGGCGCACTCAGCGCGTTGCAGTTGCGCACTCTGGGTGAGATCTCGCAGGAGTTCGGCCGCGACACCGCCGATCTGTCCGACCGGGAGAACGTGCAGTACCACTGGATCGAGGTGGAGAACGTCCCCGAGATCTGGCGCCGCATCGAGTCGGTCGGTCTGAAGACCACCGAGGCGTGCGGCGACTGCCCGCGCGTCGTGCTGGGCTCCCCGCTCGCCGGCGAGTCGCTCGACGAGGTCCTCGATCCCACGCCTGCCATCGACGAGATCGTCGAGCGCTACATCGGCCGGCCGGAGTACTCGAACCTCCCCCGCAAGTTCAAGACCGCGATCTCCGGCCAGCAGGACGTGGTCCACGAGGTCAACGACATCGCCTTCATCGGGGTGAACCATCCCGAGCACGGTCCCGGCCTCGACGTCTGGGTCGGCGGCGGTCTGTCCACCAATCCCATGCTCGCGCAGCGGCTCGGGGTCTGGGTGCCGCTGCACGAGGTCGCCGACGTGTGGGAAGGCGTCGTCTCGATCTTCCGTGACTACGGGTACCGGCGTCTGCGCAACAAGGCGCGGCTGAAGTTCCTGGTCAAGGACTGGGGCGTGGAGAAGTTCCGGGAAGTGCTCGAGACCGAGTACCTGAAGCGGCCGCTTCTCGACGGCCCCGCCCCGGAGAAGCCGACCCGGCCCGTCGACCACGTCGGGGTCCAGAAGTTGAAGAACGGCCTCAACGCCGTCGGACTCGCCCCCATCGCGGGCCGCGTGTCCGGCACGATCCTGACGAAGGTCGCCGACGCGGCCGCGCGGGCAGGGTCGGATCGCATCCGGTTCACCCCGTACCAGAAGCTCATCGTCCTGGACATCTCCGACGAGAAGCTCGAGGACTTCATCGCCGAGATGGACGCGCTGGGTCTGCCGGCGCGGCCGTCCATCTGGCGCAAGAACCTGATGGCGTGCAGCGGCATCGAGTTCTGCAAGCTGTCCTTCGCCGAGACCCGCAAGCGTTCGCAGGTGCTCGTCCCCGAACTCGAGCAGCGGCTGGCCGACGTCAACGCGCAACTCGACGCCCCCATCACCGTGAACATCAACGGCTGCCCCAACTCGTGCGCTCGTTCGCAGGTCGCCGACATCGGGTTCAAGGGCCAACTGGTGGACGACGGTGACGGCGGACAGGTGGAGGGCTTCCAGGTCCATCTCGGTGGAAGCCTCGGCTTCGACAGTGCCTTCGGCCGGAAGTTGCGCCAGCACAAGGTCACCAGCGCCGAGCTGGGCGACTACATCGACCGGGTCGTCCGCAACTTCGTCAAGCAGCGCGACGAGGGCGAGCGGTTCGCGCAGTGGGCCGTACGCGCCGACGACGCGGATCTGCAGTGAGCGAGCACGGGAATCGCGTGTCCCGCCCTCGCGTTGTCTCCTGGACCGTCCGCCCGCGAAAGGTTGTCTCATGAGCGTCGCCACCCATCGCCACCTGACCGAGTCCGAGCTCCGCGCCATCGCCGAGCGGGGTGCGCGGGAGATGGACGGCGCCTCGGCGGACGAGCTCATACGCTGGACCGAGGACACCTTCGGCGACGACTACATCGTCGCGTCGAACATGCAGGACGGCGCGCTGGTCCATCTGGCCGCGCAGGTGCATCCGGGTGTCGACGTGCTCTTCCTGGAGACCGGCTACCACTTCGCCGAGACCATCGGTACTCGTGACGCCGTCGAGTCGGTCTACGGGGTCAACGTCATCGACGCGAAGACGACCGTGTCGGTGGCCGAGCAGGACAGGCTCGAGGGCAAGGATCTCTTCGCCCGCGATCCCGCACGCTGCTGCGCACTGCGCAAGGTCGTGCCGCTGAAGCGTGAGCTGGCGAACTACAGCGCCTGGGTCACCGGCATCCGCCGCGTCGAGGCACCCACGCGCGCCAACTCGCCGCTGATCTCCTTCGACGAGGCGTTCGGCCTGGTGAAGATCAACCCGATCGCGGCGTGGTCCGACGACGAGATGCAGTCCTACATCGACGAGCACGGCATCCTCGTGAACCCGCTCGTCGACGAGGGCTACCCGTCGATCGGGTGCGCACCGTGCACGGCCAAGCCCGCTCCCGGAGCGGACCCGCGCAGCGGTCGCTGGGCCGGCAGCACCAAGACCGAGTGCGGACTGCACTCGACCGAGGAAGGAACCCGATGACAGCCGCCACGAGCGTGGACGTCACCCACGTCGACGAGCTCCGGGCACTCGAGGCCGAGTCCGTGCACATCATCCGCGAGGTGGTGGCCGAGCTCGAACGACCCGTACTGCTGTTCTCGGCGGGCAAGGACTCCATCGTCCTGCTCCGCCTGGCGGAGAAGGCGTTCCGCCCCTCCCCCGTTCCCTTCCCGGTGATGCACGTCGACACCGGACACAACTTCCCCGAGGTCATCGAGTTCCGCGACCGACGACTCGAGGAGGGCGGCCATCGCCTCGTCGTCGCGTCCGTCCAGGAGTCGATCGACTCCGGTCGCGTCCGCGAGGTCGGCGGGTCCTCCGGCTCACGCAACCGTCTCCAGACCCGGACGTTGCTGGACGCGTTGGAGGAGAACAAGTTCGACGCCGCCTTCGGTGGTGCGCGGCGCGACGAGGAGCGTGCGCGCGCCAAGGAGCGTGTGCTGAGCTTCCGCGACGAGTTCGGCCAGTGGGATCCGCGGGCCCAACGCCCCGAGCCGTGGTCGCTGTACAACGGCCGCATCAAGCGCGGTGAGCAGGTCCGCGTGTTCCCGCTGAGCAACTGGACCGAGCTGGACATCTGGCGGTACATCGAGCTCGAGCAGCTCGAACTGCCGTCCATCTACTTCGCCCACGAGCGCGAGGTGTTCGAGCGCGACGGCATCCTGCTCGCCACCTCGGAGTTCACCTCCCCGACCGAGCACGAGACCGCTGCCGTCGAGATGGTGCGCTACCGCACGGTGGGCGACCTCACCATCACCGGCGCCGTGCGCTCGCACGCCACCGACATCGCCGGGGTGATCACGGAGATCTCCGCGGCCACCGTGTCCGAGCGCGGCGAGACCCGCGCCGACGACCGCACGTCCACAGCCGCGATGGAAGATCGCAAGCGCGAGGGGTACTTCTGATGACCATCACCAATCCGCTTCCGATGTCGGACGTTCCGGTGTCCCCGGCCCCCACCGCCCCGCGTCAGCTGCTGCGCATCGCCACGGCCGGCTCCGTCGACGACGGCAAGTCCACCCTCATCGGGCGGCTGCTGCACGACACGGACAGTCTTCCGCTCGATCACCTCGACGCCGTGACCGACGAGGAGGGCGTGGCCGACCTCGCCGCCCTGTCGGACGGTCTGCGTGCCGAGCGCGAGCAGGGCATCACCATCGATGTCGCCTACCGCTTCTTCTCCACGCCGAGTCGCAGCTACGTCCTCGCAGACACCCCGGGACACGAGCGCTACACGCGCAACATGTTCACGGGAGCCTCCAACGCGAACGTCGCCATCCTGCTCGTGGACGCCCGCGCCGGCGTGTTGCGGCAGACGCGTCGTCACGCCCGGATCGCGACGCTCGTGGGTGTCGACCGCCTGGTGGCGACCGTCAACAAGATGGATCTCATCGACTTCGACGAGTCCCGCTTCCGTGACGTCGAGCGCGAGCTCGCCGACCTCGGTGCCCGCCTCGGCACGGAGATCCTGGTCATCCCGATCGCGGCGAAGCTGGGCGACAACGTCGTTCGGCCGTCCTCGACCATGCCCTGGTACACGGGCCCCACTCTGCTCGATCACCTCGAGAGCATCGACCTGGTCGCTCCCGCACCGGTCGCCACGGAGCTGCGGTTGCCCGTGCAGTGGGTCTCTCGCCCCACCGACGGCGAACGCCGTCGGTACACCGGCCGGCTGTCCGCCGGCACCGTGCAGATCGGCGACTCGATCGTCGCGCTGCCGTCCGGTTCGCGCAGTGTGGTCACGGCACTCGACACGCTGGACGACGCCCGCGACGTCGCCGTGGCTCCGCTCAGCGTCTCCGTCGAACTGGCCGACGACATCGACGTGGCCCGCGGCGACGTCCTGGTCAGTGGCGAGCCCGACGCCCACCTGCCCACGCTCGCACGGGAATTCGATGCCACCGTGTGCTGGCTGGCGGAGGCACCTCTCGGTGTCGGCGACCGACTGGCGATCAAGCACACCACCACCACGGTGCGCGCGACGGTGCAGCGCATCCACTCGCGACTCGATCCGGAGACGCTCGACGAGCATCCCGGCTCGGAGAACCTGTCACTCAACGACATCGCGCGGGTGACGCTGCGGACCAGTGCGGTGATCGTGACCGACGACTACGCGGACAACCGCGACTCCGGTGCGTTCATCCTGCTGGACGAGCACACGAACGACACCGTGGCCGCGGGCATCATCGAGGGGTCCCGCGCGGTGCTCGACCGCTCGGACACCCCGTCCTGGGTTCCGTCGTCGATCACCCGCGACGAGCGTGTCCGCCGTACCGGTCAGCACGGTGCGACGATCTGGCTCACCGGCCACCCGTCCTCGCACAAGGCCGCCGTCGCCGTCGCGCTCGAGGACGCACTGACCGCCTCCGGTCGCACCGCCTACATCGTCGGCGGTGACAACGTCCGCGGAGTCCTCGACATCGACGCCGCAGCCGGAACCCGCGCCGCGACGGTGCAACTCGCCCGGTTGGCCCGGTTGTTCGCGGATGCCGGAGTGGTCGCGATCGTGCCCATCTCGTCGGCGGACGGCGAGGATCTCGCTGCCGCGCGAGTCGAGATCGCTGCGGCCGGGATCCCGGTCACCGATCACCACGTCGATGCCGACGACACCGCGACACCGGCCGAGGTCGCGGCAGCCGTGCTGCGCGCCCTGGAGAAGTAGCCTCCGTCGAAGGGGTTGCGCCCTGATCGTGGACTCCAGCCACCGGTAACCGGGGGCAAGTGCCCAGGATCAGGGTCGTCGGGGGTTGCTGCACGGTGTGTGCACACGAGTTGTAGCGAGCGCACACCCCCTACGGCAGGCCGCACCCTGTGTTCACTCGACACAAGTGGTGCGCGCTCGGCCGCGGAGCACTCACGCGGCAAGCGCAGACGCTGCACGGTGTGTGCACACGAGTTGTAGCGAGCGCACACCCCCTACGGCAGGCCGCACCCTGTGTTCACTCGACACAAGTGGTGTGCGCTCAGCCGCGGAGCACTCACGTTGCGCGACGCACGTCCCCGCGTCGGGGCCGCGCGTGAGTCAGCCGGGGATCACCGGCACGCGCGTGGCACGCACGTACACGGTCTCCCCGCTCTGCAGCCCCAGCGCCTCGTTGTCGCCGCGGGTGATCTGCGCGAAGAACAGCTCGTTGGTGGCGCCGTTGCGCAGCTCCACCCGCACCTCGAAGCCCAGGTGCACGACACGCTCGACGGTCGCCCGCAACACCCCCGCGTTCTCGGCCGTGCCGGTCTGCTGCGCGTTCGCGAGATCCGGTGTGCGGCCGACCCGGATGTCGTGCGGACGGACCAGCTGGCCGTTGAGCCGCGACACCTCGCCGAGGAAGGACATGACGAAATCGTTCGCCGGGGTGTCGTAGAGATCGCGAGGGGCGCCCACCTGTTCGATCCGGCCCTTGTTCATGACCGCGATCCGGTCGGCGACGTCCAGCGCCTCCTGCTGATCGTGCGTGACGAGCACCGTGGTGACGTGCACCTCGTCGTGCAGTCGACGGAGCCACGTGCGGAGATCGGCCCGCACCTTGGCGTCCAGGGCACCGAACGGCTCGTCGAGCAGCAGCACCCGCGGATCCACGGCGAGCGCGCGGGCCAGGGCCATGCGCTGACGCTGTCCACCGGACAGTTGCGCCGGGAAGCGCGTCTGGAAACCCGAGAGGCCGACGATGTCGAGCAGCTGATCGACGCGCTCGTCGATCTCGGCCTTGGGCCGCTTGCGGATCTCGAGCCCGAAGGCGACGTTCTTGCGCACGGTGAGGTGCTTGAACGCGGCGTAGTGCTGGAAGACGAATCCGATGTCGCGCTTCTGCGGACTGACGGTGGTGACGTCGTCGCCGGCGATGACCACCACGCCGGAGTCCAGCTCCTCGAGTCCGGCGATCGACCGCAACAGTGTCGACTTGCCCGACCCGCTGGGCCCCAGCAGCGCCGTCAACGATCCGGACGGGATGTCGAGGGACACGTCGTCGAGGGCCGCGAAGTCGCCGTAGTTCTTCCGCGCTCCCCGGACGGAGATCTCGATGCCGCCCGTGCGCTTCTCTGTCGTCGTGGTCGTCGTCGTCACGGTGCTCATTCCTTGGTTCGCTTGCGGTCCAGAACCGTCATCAGCAGCAACACGATGACGGCGACGACCATGAGAAGTGTCGACGCGGCGTACGCGCCCGGTTGGTTGAAGTCCTCGTACCTGGCGTTCACCAGCAGGGTCAGCGTCTGCGAGATGCCCGGCAGGTTGGTGGAGACGATGATGACGGCACCGAACTCGCCGAGCGCGCGGGCGACCGTCAGGACGACGCCGTACGTCAGCCCCCAGCGGATGGCGGGAAGTGTGATGCGCCAGAAGGTCTGCCACGACGTCGCGCCCAGCGTGGCCGCGGCCTCCTCCTGCTCCTGCCCGATCTCGTGCAGCACCGGTTCCACCTCGCGCACCACGAACGGCAGCGTGACGAAGATGGTGGCCAGCACCATGCCGGGCAGCGCGAAGATGATCGTGATGCCCCACTCGGCGAGGAAGCCGAACCAGCCGCCGGCACCCCACAGCAGGATGAGCGCGACACCCACGATGACCGGGGACACCGCGAACGGGAGATCGACGACCGCCTGCACGAGACCCTTGCCACGGAAGTTGCCGCGCGCGAGAGCCAGGGCCGTGACGACGCCGAACACCACGTTCAGCGGCACGACGATCGCGACGATGATCAGCGACAACTGCAACGCCGACTGTGCGGCCGGTGTGGTGATGAGCTGGAAGAACGAGACGATGCCGTTCTCGAACGTGCGGTACAGGATCGCACCCAGCGGAAACACCACCAGCACGGCCAGATAGAGCAACGCGACCGTACGGAGGCTCAGTCGAGTTCCGGTGGACAGCTTCACTTCTGCTCCTCCCGCCGGGCGAGGCGGCTACCGGCGATGCGCAGCACGAACAGCACCAAAAAGGCGATGAGCAACAGCACCACAGAGATCGCGGCCGCGTCGACGGGCTGATCGGTCTCGATCTGCTCGCGGATGAGCTGCGACGCGATCTGCGTCTCGCCGGGAATGTTGCCACCGATGAGGACGACGGATCCGAACTCGCCGAGTGCCCGCGAGAAGGCCAGTCCGGCACCCGAGAGGATCGACGGCAGCAGCACCGGCAGCACGACCCGCCGGAAGATCACCAGATTGCTCGCACCGAGAGAGGCGGCCGCTTCCTCCACTTCCTGGTCGAGCTCGATGAGGACCGGCTGCACCGCGCGCACGACGAACGGCAGTGTGACGAAGGCGAGGGCGAGCACGACACCGGCCTTGGTGGCGTTCAACGTGATGCCCACCGGACTCATCGGTCCGTACAGCGACAGCAGCACCAGGCTCGCGACGATGGTGGGTAGGGCGAACGGCAGGTCGATCAGTGCGTTGACGACCGACTTGCCCGGAAAGTCGTCGCGCACCAACACCCAGGCGATGACAGTGCCCATCACCACGTTGATCAGCGCCGCCACCACCGAGACCTGCACCGTCACGCGCAGGGTGGCCAGCGCCCGCGGATCGGTGACCGCGTCCCAGAACTCGGCGGGTCCGTCGGACAGGGAGCGACTCAGCACGGCTGCCAGGGGCAGCAGGACGATGATCGAGAGCCACAGGACGACGGTGCCGAGCGTGAGCGATCCCCCGGGAAGATGGGAGGCCGGCCGGCGAGAGGCGGGAAGGCCGGAGGCCGGCCGGCGACGGGCGGGAAGGCCGGAGGCCGGCCGGCGAGGGAGGAACTTTCGCCGACCGGCGACCTCTGTCGTCATGGTCAGCTCGATGCCTTGTAGATCGCGTTGATGGCACCGTTCTCACCGAACAGGTCACTGTCCACCGCAGCCCAGCCACCGAGGTCGTCGATGGTGTACAGCTTCTGCGGCGTCGGGAACTTGTCGGTGTAGTCGGCGGCGACTGCGGGGTCGACGGGACGGAAACCGCTGTCGGCCCAGATCTTCTGGCCGTCCGCGGTGTAGAGGTAGTCGTTCAACGCGTTGGCCTGCTCGAGATTCGCGCTGGAGTTGACGACCGCGACGGGGTTGTCGATGCGGAAGGTCTGGTCCGGAACGATGTGCTCCACCGGCTGACCCTGCCCCTCGAGCAACAGCGCCTCGTTCTCGTAGCTGAGCAGGACGTCGCCCTGGCCCTGGAGGAACGCCTCGGACGCGGAGCGGCCGGAGTCGGGCTGCACCGGGAAGTGCTTCACCAGTTCGGTGACGTAGTCCAGGCCGGCCTGGCGATCCTGGCCGCCGTTGCTCACGGAGGCGTAGGGCGCCAACAAGTTCCACTTCGCCGAGCCGGAGCTGAGCGGGCTGGGGCTGATGACCTGCACGTCGGGGCGGATCAGGTCCTCCCACGTGCGAATGTTCTTCGGGTTGCCCGGTCGCGTCACGATGGTCACCACGGAGCCGAACGGCACGCCACCGTAGGCGTTCTGGTTCCAGGCCTCGTCGACCTTGCCTGCCTTCACCAGTCGGGTGACGTCGGGCTCGACCGAGAAGTTGACGATGTCGGCCGGTGCGCCGTCGGCGACCTTGCGCGACTGGTTGCCCGAGGCGCCGTAGTCGGCGTTGATGGTGACGTTGTCGCCGTTCTCGGTGGAGGCGAACGCGGCGCCGATGGCATCCCACCCGTTCTTGGGCACGGCGTACCCGACGAGGGTGAGCGACGGACCGGACGTGGACGCGGCGGTCTCACCGACGGTGTCGGAGGACCCGGTGGAGCACGCGGTCAGGGTGAGGGCGGCCGCGACGGCGGCGGCGGACAGCAGGCGGACACGACGTGATGGGAACACGGTGGACCTCTCGAGGAGTGCGGCACACGCAAGGGCGCGGCGGCACGGACATGAACAGCGGTGATGGACGGAACTGACGAGCGGAACGCGCCGGAATCGGTGAGGGCGCGCCGTGTGGGGTCAGCGACAGTCGACGTCAGCGACCGCGAGCATGCCGACAGCGATCAGCGCCAGTTCATGGCGGATCGGGTGCGGGGCTGCGTCGGACACAGCCGAGAATTTAGCAGAAAGTCGGAGAGAGCCTGCTACCGAGTCAACAGCCACGCGACGATCACCAGCACGATCAGCGCGATGAGGGCCAGGGTCACACGGGAGCGGGGCACGGTGTCACTTCTCTCGGGGGTCGGAGTTGCCGGTGGTCACGGCTGCGGGATCCCGGTCGGCGGGCGTCCGGCGGAAGTAGCGCCGCCTGGCATCGAAGAGCGCAGACAACACGATGTCGACGACGTACGCGGTGAGTGCCGCTGCCGGCACGACCACCAGCAGGACGACGGCGACCTGGGGCACGAACGGCAACCCGGCGATCCAGAGTTCGACTCCGTCCCACCACGTGGCCACTGCGTTCACACCTCACGACAGTAGTCCCTCGCTCTCCGCGGTGGACTGGGGCGCCGGACGGCTTCATGATGGGCGGATGAGCCCGTTCGACGAACAGTCCGTGGTCCCCCGCGTCGCCAGCGCGGGGGAAGCCGTCTTCGGCCCCGGCGCGGCCGAGCCGGCCGAGGAGGGCGGCGCGCTCGACACCGTTCCCGGCACGGCCCAGACCTGGCTGCCGCATCGCACGACGTTTCCGCCGATCGACGACTACGCCTTCCTGTCGGACTGCGAGACCACGTGTCTGATCGCTCGCAACGGTGCGGTGGAGTGGATGTGCATTCCGCGACCGGACTCCCCCAGCATCTTCGGAGCGGTGCTCGATCGCGGTGCCGGGCAGTTTCGCATCGGCCCCTACGGTCAGAACGTGCCCGCGGCGCGGCGCTATCTCCCGGGCGGTCTGATCGTCGAGACCACGTGGCAGACCGAGACCGGATGGTTGGTGGTCCGCGACGCTCTGGTGATGGGCAAGTGGCACAACACGGACGAGCGCTCCCGCACGCACCGCCGGGCCCCGTCCGACTGGGACGCCGAGCACTGCCTCATCCGCAGCGTGAAGTGCGTCAGTGGAACGGTCGAGCTCGAGATGAGTTGTGAGCCCGCGTTCGACTACCACCGCAAGCCTGCCGTGTGGGAGTACACCGGCAACGTCTACGAGGAGGCGACGGCCACCGCCACGGCGGGCGACGGCACCGAACCCACCCTCAAGTTGACCACCAATCTGCGCATCGGCCTCGAGGGGCGAGAGGCCCGCGCCCGGACTCGGATGACGGAGGGCGACAACGTCTTCGTCGCGCTGTCGTGGTCGACGCTCGATCCTCCCCGCACCTTCGAGGAGTCAGCCGAGAAGATGTGGCAGACGGCGGAGTGCTGGCGCCAGTGGATCACCATCGGCCGCTTTCCCGACCATCCGTGGCGCGGGTTCCTGCAGCGCAGCGCGCTCACCCTCAAGGGTCTCACGTACGCACCGACCGGCGCGCTGCTCGCCGCGAGCACCACGTCGTTGCCGGAGACGCCGGGCGGAGAGCGGAACTGGGACTACCGGTACGCCTGGGTACGCGACTCCACCTTCGCCCTGTGGGGTCTGTACACGCTCGGCCTCGATCGCGAGGCCAACGACTTCTTCGCCTTCATCTCCGACGTGACGTCGGGCCCGGACGGCGAACCCGTTCCGCTGCAGGTGATGTACGGCATCGGCGGCGAACGCACGCTCGAGGAGGAGGAGCTCGGACACCTGTCCGGGTACGACGGAGCCGTCCCCGTGCGCATCGGTAACGGTGCCTACAACCAGGTGCAGCACGACATCTGGGGCACGATGCTCGATTCCGTCTACCTGCACGTGCGCTCGCGGGAGAATGTTCCGGAGTCGCTGTGGCCCTTGCTGAAGCGTCAGGTGGAGGAAGCGATAGAGCACTGGCGCGAGCCCGACCGGGGCATCTGGGAGGTACGTGGGGAACCGCAGCACTTCACGTCGTCCAAGGTGATGTGCTGGGTGGCGCTCGACCGCGGAGCGAAACTTGCTGTGCTGCACGGCGAGAAGGCGTACGCCGAGGAATGGTCGAGCATCGCCGACGAGATCAAGGCCGACGTTCTCGAGCACGGCGTCGACTCGCGCGGAGTCTTCACCCAGCGATACGGCGACGACTCACTCGACGCCTCGTTGCTGCTGGTGCCGCTCCTGCGGTTCCTGCCGTCGGACGACGAGCGCGTCCGGGCGACGGTGCTCGCCATCGCCGATGAGCTCACCGAGGACGGCCTGGTACTGCGCTACCGCGTCGACACCACGGACGACGGGCTCTCCGGCGAGGAGGGCACCTTCACCATCTGCTCGTTCTGGTTGGTGTCCGCACTGGTCGAGATCGGCGAACTGCACCGCGCGAAGCGACTGTGTGAACGGCTGCTCGGGTTCGCGAGCCCGCTGAAGCTCTACGCGGAGGAGATCGACGCGAAGACGGGTCGGCACCTGGGCAACTTCCCGCAGGCGTTCACCCACCTCGCGCTGATCAACGCCGTGGTGCACGTCATCCGGGCGGAGGAGGCAGCGCAGGCCGGGCAGTTCCAGCCCGCCCACGGCCACCCGCACTCCTGACGGTCAGTCGAGTCGGAGGGCGTTGACCCACAGGCGCGTCGCCGCGTGCACCAGCTGATCCGACGACCACGTCGGCGGCTCGCCGAGGGACGGCTCCACCACGAAATGGGTGAACGCCAGTCGGGAGATCATGCCCGACAACGCAAGTGATGCGACGACGGGATCCACGCCGCTGTCCGCCAGGCCTCGTCGCTGGAGACCGGCGATGCTGCGCGCGTTGCGACGGACGAACGCGTCGGCACGGTTGCGTCGGAGCCGCCGGAACCGGATGTCGATGGCCGCCACCTGTTCGAGCAGTTCCATCAGCTTCGCGTTGCGTTCGTACGCCTCGAAGTACGCGCGCGTGCTCGCCTCGATGACGGCGACCGGATCACCGTCGTCCGGCACGTGTTCGGTACCGGGGTGCATCATGTCGTCCTGCGACACCTCGAGCACCGCCGCGAAGATCTCTTCCTTGCTCGCGAAGTAGGTGTAGAACGTGCCGGACGAGCAGCGAGCCTCGGCGGTGATGTCCACGAGACGGGCGTCGAGGTACCCGGCACGCTCGAACACCACCCGCGCCGCCGCGACGAGCGCAGCGCGCGTGCGCACTCCGCGCGGCGTCGCCGGCGGAGTACGGAGCAGGTCCGCGTCGGCCAGCGACGGCGGATCGTCGTCGGCGGCGGACCCGGTGCCGGCCGGCGGGGTCCTGGTCATGGGTGTCCCCGCGGGAGCGACCGCGGACCTACTTCTTCTTGTCCGCGGACGCGTCGGTGGACAGGGCGGCGACGAACGCCTCCTGTGGCACGTCGACACGACCGATGGTCTTCATCCGCTTCTTGCCGGCCTTCTGCTTCTCGAGCAGTTTGCGCTTACGGCTGATGTCACCGCCGTAGCATTTCGCCAGAACGTCCTTGCGGATCGCACGAATGTTCTCGCGCGCGATGATCTTCGACCCGATCGCCGCCTGGATCGGGATCTCGTACTGCTGGCGCGGGATCAGGTCCTTGAGTCGGGTGGTCATCTTGTTGCCGTAGGCACCGGCCGCGTCGGCGTGCACGATGGCCGAGAACGCGTCGACGGCTTCGCCCTGCAGCAGGATGTCCACCTTCACCAGGTTGGCCGACTCCTCGCCGATCTCCTCGTAGTCGAGGCTCGCGTAGCCGCGGGTGCGTGACTTGAGGATGTCGAAGAAGTCGAAGATGATCTCGGCCATCGGGATGGTGTAGCGCAGCTCGACGCGGGTCTCCGACAGGTAGTCCATGCCGCCGAGCTCACCGCGGCGGCTCTGGCACAGCTCCATGATGGACCCGATGAACTCGCTCGGCGAGATGATGGTGCACTTGACCATCGGCTCGAACACCGCGCGCGCCTTGCCTTCCGGCCAGTACGACGGGTTGGTGACGATGTGCTCGGCGCCGTCGTTCATCTCCACCCGGTACACGACGTTGGGCGAGGTCGAGATCAGGTCGAGCCCGAACTCGCGCTCGAGGCGCTCGCGGGTGATCTCCATGTGCAGCAGACCGAGGAATCCGCAGCGGAACCCGAACCCGAGAGCGACGGACGTCTCCGGTTCGTAGGTGAGGGCGGCGTCGTTGAGTTGCAACTTCTCGAGGGCGTCGCGCAGATCGGGGTAATCGGACCCGTCCACCGGGTAGAGACCCGAGTAGACCATCGGCCGTGGCTCGCGGTATCCGGTGAGCGCTTCGGTCGCGCCGTTGCGGGCGCTGGTGACGGTGTCTCCCACCTTCGACTGACGCACGTCCTTGACGCCGGTGATGAGATAGCCCACCTCACCGACGCCGAGGCCCTTAGTCGCCTTGGGGTCCGGCGAGACGATGCCCACCTCGACGAGCTCGTGCGTCGAACCGGTCGACATCATGGTGACCTTCTCGCGCGGCAGGATCTTGCCGTCCACCACGCGCACGTACGTCACCACGCCGCGGTACGCGTCGTAGACGGAGTCGAAGATCATGGCCCGTGCGGGGCCGTCGGCGTCGCCGACGGGCGCGGGGACCAGACGGACCACCTCGTCGAGCAATGCCTCGACGCCCATGCCGGTCTTGCCCGAGACGCGCAGCACGTCGTCCGCCTCGCAGCCGACGATGTGGGCGATCTCCGCGGCGTAGCGGTCGGGGTCGGCCGCGGGCAGGTCGATCTTGTTCAGCACCGGAATGATCGTCAGATCCTTCTCGAGTGCCAGGTAGAGGTTCGCGAGCGTCTGCGCCTCGATGCCCTGTGCAGCGTCGACGAGGAGCACGGCACCCTCGCACGCCTCGAGTGCACGCGACACCTCGTAGGTGAAGTCGACGTGCCCGGGGGTGTCGATCAGGTGCAGGACGTGCTCGGTGTCCCCCACCTTCCACGGCAGGCGGACGTTCTGCGCCTTGATGGTGATGCCGCGCTCACGCTCGATGTCCATGCGATCGAGGTACTGCGCGCGCATCGACCGGTCGTCGATGACACCGGTGAGCTGCAGCATGCGGTCGGCCAGCGTCGACTTGCCATGGTCGATGTGGGCGATGATGCAGAAGTTACGGATCCTGGTGGGATCCGTGAACGTCGTGTCCGCAAAATTGGTGATGGGGTACTCCTGACGAGACGGCCGTGGTGACGTACAGAATATCTGCACGTCACCACGGCCGGGGTCCCGGGCAGGCCGGAGGCCGGTCGTGCAGGTGGGGCGGGCAGGCCGGAGGGGTCAGGCGGGGGCCGTGGTGGTGGCCGCTCCGGCACCCGCGAGGGTGCTCTCGAATGCCGGTACGAGCGAGTCGAGCAGGTACGGCAGGCTCAGCGGCGAGGTGAAGTAGATGGCGCCGGCCGTGATCGCGTCGGTGAAGACGAGCCTGTTCTCCCGCACCTCCTGCAACGACGAGTACACCGGGTCGGCCTCGAGGGTCGCGCGGTCCTCCGGGGACTCGGTGGCCCAGAGCAGCACGTCGGCGGTGTCGAGCACGGAGAGGTTCTCCAACGGGATGTACGCCTGGGCGTCCTCCTCCTGGACGAAGGCGTCGAGCTCGGACGGGATCTCGAACCCGAGCGAGGTGAGGAAGTCCGTGCTCAGACCGTCCTGATAGGCGATGGCGTTGCCGTCGTAGATCGCGTTCTGCAGGAGGACGGCCTTCTTCCCCGCGAACTCGGGGTGGGCCTCGGCAGCCTCTCGGTACCGGGTGCGGACGTTCTCGACGAGCGCCTCCGCCTCGTCGGGCTTGCCGAGCGCGGCTCCGATGGTGCGGGTCTGCTGATCCCACGGCTCGAAGTAGGGGGAATCGACGTCGCTGTGGGCGATGGTCGGGGCGATGGCGCTCAACCGGGTGTAGTCGTCCTGCGTCATGCCGGCGTTGGTGCCGATGATGAGGTCGGGTTCGAGGGCGGTGACCTTCTCGAACTGGATGCCGTCGTCCTGGGTGAGCACCTCGGGCCGGGCGTCACCCAGCAGATCGTGAGCCCAGGGCCACGTCGCGTCCGGCTGCTCTCCGTACCACTCCGTGACACCGACGGGAACGACGCCGAGAGCCAGCAGGGTGTCCTGCTCGGTCAGTCCGACCGAGACCACACGCTGCGGATCGGCCGGCACGACGGTCTCGCCGTAGGCGTGAGTCACGGTCACCGACCCCTCGGTCGATCCGCTCTCGGTGTCGGACGAGCACGCCGACACCAGCGCCAGGACACTCAGTCCGACGGCCACCACCGTGCGGCGACCCACACGTCCGACACTTCCACGCCTCACGACAACCCTCTTTCACATCGGGAATCTCCCGAAATCGGACTTAGGGTAGCCGAACCTCACTCACGGGTGGTGAGCTACGTCCTCGGTTCTCGGTAGCCTGGTCGGCATGGCAACTCTGGCGTCGATCGGCAAGAAACTGGGACGACTCGCAGTAGCGGAAGGCCCACGCCTGTTCCGGCAGCTGCAGCGGTCCGGCGCCCTCGACAAGGTGACGCAGTCGTTGGGTTCACGCATCGGCGCGTCCGGTGCCGGTGACACGTCACCCACCGGAGCACCGTCGGGACGGCCCGTGACGTCGACCTCGGTTCCCACCGCCATGCGCGCACGGCGCATCGAGTACTCCCCCGCGCTGGACGGCGCCGCGGACCCGGGCGAGGTCGTGTGGACGTGGGTGGCCTACGAGGAGGATCCGTCGCAGGGCAAGGATCGACCGGTGCTCGTGGTCGGCCGCGACGGTTCCACTCTGCTCGGCCTCATGCTCTCGAGTCAGAGCAAGCACGACGGCGACCGCGACTGGCTCGGCCTCGGCGGCGGGCCGTGGGATGCGCAGGGACGCCCGAGTTGGGTCCGTCTCGACCGCGTGCTCGACGTTCCCGAGGGCGGGATCCGACGAGAGGGAGCCGTCCTCCCCCGTGATCGTTTCGACCTGGTGGCACAGCGCCTGCGCTCCGACTTCTCCTGGCACTGAACTCGGATCACAGTCGATCGACGGCGTTCTTGGCCTCGAGCAGCGACAACCCGGTCCGCTCGCGGAGCAACTTGATCGCGGCGATCGCCTGTCCCTCGTTCTTCAGTGCCGTGAGGCGTGGAACGAGGTCGTCCCACCGCGCCGGGCCCGGCGTGAGGGACTCACCGCGTTCGAGGGACTCGACCGCCACCTTCGCGTCGCGCAGTCCGGCGCCAGTTCGTTCCCGATAGACCTTGATCGCCTGAATCTTCTTGTCGGCGGCCAGCAGTCGATGAATCTCGGCGCGAGCACCGTCGTCCAACCCGACCGTTCCGACCTCGCCGGAGGTCGTGGGCCTGCCGGACGCGGCGCGTCCGAGAAGTCGGAACGCGAGCACGGCGGCGACGAGAACGATCAGGGCGACGAGGAACCATCCGGAGGCCGACATAATCTCCAGTGAATCACCTCCGCCCGGACGCCGCGAGGGTCGACAGCTCCGGTCGACTCTGGCGCACATCCATGCCGCGGTGCTACCGTCTCTGTGCGGATGCGATTTCCGCCCCCTTCTTCCCCATTCTCACGGGCGCCACATCCTGCGTCACATTCCTTCGAACCATCCGCACTGGTAGTGCGTTCACTGTGACCCTCACGCATTCCCCGGACTCCCTCGACATCGTCAGCGGAGCCCTGTCCCATCTCTCCCATCGCGCCCGGACACTCGACACCGGTCCGCTCGAAGAGCCTGCGCTGCACATCTTCTCGCACCTGGCGGCGCCTCCGGATGCGGTGATCTCGCATCGCCGCTCACTCCCCGCCTATCAGGCCGCGACCCTCGTCCTCGCCGTCGAGGCCTATGCCGATGACCGCCCGGAGGAGTCGACATCATCTGCGGCACAACGGTGGTCGTCGGTTCGTGGCCACGAGCGGTACCACGACGATCTCGTCGCCATGCTGAGTTCCTGCCGTCGCGGTGGCAGTTGTCGCGGCGCATCGGTCGAGTACCGGTCGGTGGACGTCGGTCCCGCGTCGACGATGTCCGTCCCGGTGTTCGGGTTGCTCGACACCCACTCTCCCGGCGGTATTCCCGTGGCGGTCGCGCTCCACATTCCAGACCCGGCCCACCAGGCCCCACTCCAGATCGAGGTGCTGTCCGGCGATCGAGACGCCGGTGCGAGCACGCTGGACGCCCTCCTCTCGCTCATGACCGACCACGACGTCATGCGCGGGCAGGTCCTGACCCTGGGAGGGAGCGGTGGACGCGGCAACGGCCTCGTGAGGTTCATGGCGAGGCCCACCGTCGCGGGCAAGGACTTGATCCTTCCCGACGGCACCCTCGAGGCGATGACTCGCCATCTCGTCACCGTCGGGTCCTCGGCAGCACGACTACGTGAAGCGGGCCAACACGTGGGTCGCGGCATACTCCTGTACGGCCCACCCGGAACCGGCAAGACCCACACCGTCCGTCACCTGCTGGGACTGGTGCCGACCAGCACGGTGATCGTACTGACCGGGTCCGCGATGCGGCACATCTCGGAAGCCGCCGCGCTCGCGCGTCGACTCACCCCGTCGGTCGTGGTCGTCGAGGACGTCGATCTCATCGCGCGTGAACGCGAGGAGTCCGGGGCGCACTCGCTGCTGTTCGCACTGCTCGACGCGATGGACGGCATGGACGGCGACGCGGACGTCACGTTCGTCCTGACCACCAACAGACCGGACTCCATCGAGCGAGCGGTCCGGGACAGGCCCGGCCGTATCGACCTCGCGGTCGAGATCCCGTTGCCCGACACCCGCGGTCGCGAACGGTTGGCACGGCTCTACCTGTCGGCCGTGAACGTGGCAGCCGATCTCACACCGCTGGTGGAGGCGACCGAGGGTGGAACCGCCTCGTACGTCCGAGAACTCGTGCGCCGCACCGTGGTGGCCGCGATCGAACGCGACGACCATGGCGCCGACGGGCACACGACGGTGATCACCGACGACGACGTCGCCGCGGTGCTCACCGCCTGCGTGGACGAGCGTCAGAGACTGACGCGCTCGCTGTTGGGCGGATCCGGCGTCAGGCCAGCCGGGTGATCTCCACGACGACGTCCAGTTCCGTGGACCCGCCACCGGAGAAGATTCCCTTGAGGGGTGGCACGTCGGCGTAGTCGCGTCCGATACCCACCGAGACGTGCTGTTCGTTCACCGGCACACCGTTGGTCGGGTCGTAGCCCCACCACGATCCGGTCCACGCCTCGATCCACGCGTGTGACTGACCCTCGACCGAGTCACCCACCACCGCTTCGGCATTCGGGTGCAGGTAGCCCGAGACGTAGCGGGCAGGAATGCCGATACTGCGGAGCAACACCAGCGTGAGGTGTGCGTAGTCCTGGCAGACGCCCTTCTTCTCGGCCCACGCCTCCACCGCGGACGTGTGCACCCCGGTGGTGCCGGGAACGTAGGACATCTCCTGGTTCACCCAGTCGCAGACGGCCACCACGGCGTCGTACGGCCCCAGATCCTTCGCCAACTTCTTCGCGACGGACGTCAGCTGACGGTTCCGAGGGACGTAGGTGCTGTGGCCGAGCAGCTCGTTGAACCTGTCCACCACGGGGTCTGCGGCCAGGTCCTCCCAGTCGAGGGTCTCGTCCGGCGGGACGAACGCGTCCGTCTCGACGACGGAGGACCCGGCCACCTCGAGGGACGTGTGCGGAGCGTGCAGATCGAACGCCGTGACCGCGGTGCCCCAGTAGTCGGTGTACCGGTACGACCTCGTCGCCGGATCGGTCTCGACGCGGTTCAGAATGACGTTCTGCCGGGTGTCGCTCCGCGGCGTCAGTCGCGCCTCGTTGTACGAGGACGTGACCGGTGCGTCGTAGTTGTACCCCGTGGTGTGCACGACGCGCATCCGCCAGCTCACAGTTCACCCTCCAATTGTGCTTCGTCCGTTCGGCTTCCGGCGTCCGTCCAGGCGACCCAGGGCGCTGCGTGGAAGTACTGCTTGGAGATCGCCTCACCCACCTCGCGGCAGGTCTCCTGCAACGACATCAGACGGTCCTGCAGGTCCTCCAGCAGAACACCCGGCTGCAGGAACTCGAGTTCACTGCGAGCGCGGCCGAGAAGTCGCTGCGCCTCGGCACGGGATCCGACGCGCATGTCGGGGTGATGGTCGAGGCTGTCGAGCGAGTGTTCGGCCTCGCTCAGTGCGTAGAACACCGAGCGCGGGAACAGCCGGTCGAGGAGCATGAACTCCAGGACGCGTTGAGCGTCGAGAGCGCCACGGTAGGTACGCAGATACGTGTCGTGTGCACCGGCCGACCGCAGCACCGTGACCCACGCCGGCGACGACGGTCGGTCGCCGGCACGGGCGAGCAGCAGGCGGACGGTCATGTCGATGCGTTCCACGGAGCGACCGAGCAGCAGGAACCGGTAGCCGTCGTCGCGGCTGAGCGTCGAGTCGGCGAGCCCGGCGAACATCGCGGCGCGCTCCTCGATGAACCCCAGGAACTCGTGGGGGCCCAGACGCTTCGACGCTCGAATGCGTTCACCCAGTGCGTTGTACGTCGTGTTGAGACATTCCCACATCTCGCTCGAGGTGACCTCGCGTGCGCCGCGAGCGTTCTCGCGGGCGCTCGACAACGAGTCGACGATGGAGCCGTTGCCCTCGCGGGAGAACGCGACGAGTTCCGTCAGCGACCACACGTCCAGGCGCTCGTCGGGAAGCTCGAATCCCAACACTCGCAGCAAGACTCGGGAGGTGTGGTCGGGATCGACGGTCGCGTCCTCGAGCAGCTGGTGCACCGTGACGTCGAGGATGCGCGCGGTGTCGTCGGCGCGTTCGACGTAGCGGCCGATCCAGTACAGCGATTCGGCGTTACGAGCCAACATCAGCGGGCACCGTCCTTCGGGGAGTGGGTCAGCTGTTGCTGCTGCTGTTGAATCTGCTGGCTGTTGAGCTCGGGGCCCTGCTCCGCGGTGGGTGACGACGGGGGTTCGGACACGATCTCCGCCCCGCCGAGCTCACGCTCGTCCTCCTTGGTGGCGCGGCCGGCCAGCACCCACGTGTCCTTGCTGCCGCCGCCCTGGCTCGAGTTGACCACCAGGGAGCCTTCGGGCAGCGCCACGCGGGTCAGACCGCCGGGCAACACCCACACGTCGTCGCCGTCGTTCACGGCGAAGGGCCGCAGATCGACGTGCCGCGGTGCGAGCTGGTCACCGATCTTGGTGGGCACCGTCGACAGCTGCACCACCGGCTGCGCGATCCATCCGCGCGGATCGGCCCGGATCTTCTTGCTGATCGTGGCCAGTTCCTTGGGCGACGCGTCCGGACCGAACACGATGCCGTATCCGCCGGAGCCCTCGACGGGCTTGATCACCAGTTCGTCGACACGGTCGAGCACCTCTTCGCACTCGTCCGGCAGCCAGCACCGGTACGTGTCGACATTGGCCAGGAGCGGCTTCTCGCCGAGGTAGTACTCGATGATGGTCGGCACGTACGTGTAGGTGAGCTTGTCGTCGCCGACACCGTTGCCGATGGCGCTGGAGATGACGACGTTGCCGGCACGTGCGGCGTTGACCAGTCCGGCCACACCGAGAACGGAGTCGGGTCGGAACTGCATGGGGTCGAGGTAGTCGTCGTCGATGCGGCGGTAGATCACGTCGACCTGGCGCTCGCCCTCGGTGGTGCGCATGTAGACGACGTTGTCGCGGCAGAAGAGGTCGCGGCCCTCGACCAGCTCGACGCCCATCAGCCGGGCGAGGAGGGAGTGCTCGAAGTACGCAGAGTTCGCGACGCCGGGTGTGAGGACGACGACGGTGGGGTCCGCCTCGTTGATCGCGGCAGCGGCACGCAGGGCGCGCAGCAGGTGCGTGGCGTAGTCACCGACCGCACGCACCCGGTGGCTGGCGAACAGGTCGGGGAACACGCGCGCCATGGTGCGGCGGTTCTCCATCACGTACGAGACCCCCGACGGCGAGCGCAGGTTGTCCTCGAGGACACGGAACGTGCCCTCGGCGTCCCGGATCAGGTCGATACCGGCGACGTGGATGCGCACACCATTGGGCGGCACGATGCCGAACGCCTCGCGGTGGAAGTGTTCGCACGACGTCACCAGAGATTTCGGGACCACGCCGTCACGCAGGATCTCCTGCTCCCCGTAGATGTCCGCCAGGAAGAACTCGAGTGCCTTGACCCGCTGCTTGATCCCGCGCTCGAGCTTGTTCCACTCGGACGCCGCGATGACCCGGGGCACCTGGTCGAGAGGGAACGGACGCTCCTGCCCCTCGAGCGCGAACGTGATGCCCTGATCGACGAAGGCGCGGCCGAGGGCGTCCGAGCGGGCGTCCAGTTCCGCGGCGTCCGACGGCGCGAGCGCCTTGTGGATTCCCTTGTACGGTCCACGCAGCCCGCCGTCGCCGTCGAACATCTCGTCGAACGCCAGTCCGTACTTCCCGATGTCCCGGTAACCGTCGAAGACGCTCGGCCCGGACGAGGACTGCGACTGCGAACGGCTCTTCTTCGCCTGTGGTGCAGCGCTTGATCGGGGACTCATGGTCGCCATGCTGCCTCACAGGTACCCCTGGAGCACGGTGGACACGTTAATTCCATGCAACCTCACGAGTCACGTGCACACCGACTCCCTGCAGCGAGATCACCGAATTGGGTTACCGGACCGACGCTGGTAGTCTCGTACGTCGGACGTGGGCACGCTCGTGCGCACCCACCGTCACCAGCTTTCACAAGCACTGCACGTACGGCTCGAGAGTGTTCCCCGGAGTCAGCCGTCCCGGACCGAGAAGAGACGAAGGATAACTACGCGTGGCCAACATCAAGTCCCAGGTGAAGCGAATCGCTACCAACGAGCGTCAGCGCCTGCGCAACCAGTCGGTGAAGTCGTCGCTCCGCACCGTGATTCGCTCCTTCCGTGAGGCGACCGAAGCCGGCGACAAGGCCAAGGCCGAGGAGATCCTGCTGACTGCGAGCCGCAAGCTCGACAAGGCAGCCAGCAAGGGCGTCATCCACAAGAACCAGGCTGCCAACAAGAAGTCGGCACTGTCGCTGGCCTTCAACAAGCTCTGATCTCTCCCGAGCCCTCGCGGCTCCTCTCGAGAGTCCCTGTGCAGTTCTTCTCGAGAGTTCCTGTGCAGTAGCTTGTCAGCACTACGCCCCGGGCGAGCACGATGCCCGGGGCGTAGTCGTGTGCCCGGGCGGCGCTGTCAGCGCGAACTCAGCCCCGCCACCACGTTCACGGCGCGTTCCACCGCGTAGTCCGCATCGGCGGCCTGGCCCTTGACGTCCGCGTTGAGCGCGGCCACCACCTGCAGTGCCTCGGCGATGCGCTGCGGATCCCACATGCGGGCCTGCGCCTGCGCCTTCTTGATCTTCCACGGCGGCATCCCCAGTTCGGACGCCATCCGGAACGGATCGCCGCGGCCCGCCGAACCGACCCGCGCCACCGTGTGGACGGCCTCGGCCAGTGCGTCCGCGAGCAGCACGTGCGGTGTGCCGCCCAACATCGCCCACCGCAGTGCCTCGAGGGCGCCGGCACGGTCACCCGACACGGCCTTGTCGGCGATGTCGAAGCCCGTGACCTCCGCACGGCCCGAGTAATAGCGGCGGACCGCCGCGACATCGACCTTCCCCGCCGTGTCCGACACCAGTTGCGAGCACGCGGCGGCCAGTTCGCGGAGATCGGACCCCACCGCGTCGACGAGCGCGGCGATCGCATCGGGAGCGACGCGTGTCTCCGAGTGGGAGCGGAACTCGGCCCGCACGAAGTCGACGCGCTCCGACGCCTTGGACAGCTTCGCGCACTCGTGGACCACGGCACCGGACTTCTGCAGCGCCCCCACCATGGCCTTGGCCCGGCCTCCACCGGAGTGCAGAACGACCAGGACCACACCGTCCACCGGCGTCGCCGCGGCGTCGAGAACCAGCGTCATCGCGTCCTTACCGGCCTCCGCGGCCGCCTCGAAGACGACCACGCGATCCTCGGCGAAGAGGGAGGGGCTGAGCAGTTCCGCGAGCTCGGCGACCGTCGTGTCCCCCGCCCGCAGACGGTCGACCGGCACCTCGGCCCCGGCCCCCACCGTTGCCGCGCGCATCGCGGCCACGATGGACGACACCGCACGCTCGACGAGGAGCTCCTCGTCGCCCAGGACGAGGTGCAGGGGCTCGGGACGGGTGCTGCTCGCTGTCGAACTCACCGGTCGATGGTGCCACGGTGCGCCGACAGCCACCGACGCCGGACCATCACCGCCGCGCCCGCCGCGACGAGGACACATCCCCCGACGACGGCGGCGCCCCGAGGCCCGGTCGGAGTGAGCACCGTCGCACCGGGAGCGTCCGCCGTGTACGCGGCCACGGCCAGCAACCACCGCAGCGGCACCCACGCCACCCCGGCGACGACGGCCCCGGCCTCCACGCTCACGACGGCCACCACGGCCGCCAGCGCTCCGATCACGGTGACCGGCCCGACGACGGGTGCGGCGAGCACGTTCGCCGCCACCGAGTAGACGGAGAACGTTCCGGCCATGGCGGCGACCAGCGGCGCGGTCACCAGGTGCGCCGCCAGCGCCACGGCCACGGCGTCGAGCACCGGACGTCGGCGACCGGGCGGTGCGTCGGCGCGGCTCACCATCGCCGTCAGCACCGGGGCGAGCAGCACGAGAGCGACCGTCGCGGTCACCGACAGCGCGAACCCCCACGACACCGCCAGTCCCGGATCGACGGCCAGCAGCACCAGCACCGCGGTGCACAGGGCCGGCATCACATGGCGACGGCGGCCGGTCATCACCGCCAGCAGACCCAGCACACCCATGACCGCCGCACGCAGGACGCTGGGTGACGGTCTCGCCACCACGACGAACGCGACGAGGACGATTCCCGCGAGCGCCGCGGTGGTTCGAGGCCCGGCCGAGAGCAGCCGAGAGCCGAGGACGACACACCCGACGACGAAGGTGAAGTTCGCACCCGACACAGCGGTCAAGTGGGACATTCCGGCCGCCGTGAACGAGTCCTGGACAGAGACGTCGAGTCCCGACCTGTCCCCCACCACCATCCCCGGGAGCAGCCCCTCCTCCTCACGTGGCAGAGCGATGGCAGCGGCCTCCGCGAGAGCACGTCGCACCACGCCCGACCACCGGAGCAGGGCCGGCGCGCTCCCCACCTCGGGTGGCCCGGTGGCACGTGCGACGGCATCCACCGCGCCCACACGATCGGGAGCCGCGAGCCGCGCCCGAAACGTCACCGACACACCCGGTTCCAGTGCCCGCCACGGATCCGGGGGCGCGAACACGGTGATCCGGGCCGACCCATCGACGACGGTGCCGCGCAGCGTCACTCGGCTCGCTCGTATCGGCACGAGCACCTGATCCGCGAACGAGCCCGTGATCGGACGTGGATCGTCCGTGACGACGCCCTCGACCGTCGCGTACGCACCGCGCAGCGCGCCCTCGCGGACCGGGCCCGTCGTCACCTCGTGCATCCGCAGGGACGACATCGCCGCGAACGCCGCGGTGACGCAGCAGGCCGCCACGACGACGAGCATCACCACCGATCCCCAGCCGTGCCGACGCCGGCACCACCAGCCGACGACCGCCACGAGAACGCACACCGCGGCCAGCACTGCCGCGGGCCGCCACCCCGCGCCGACGGCCACCACGGTCGCAGCCCAGGCCCCCACCGCACTCGGGACGAGCCGCAGATCCACGGCCGGTACGTCGGTCACACCGTGACCAGGGGCGTCAGCTTCTCGAGCCGAGCGGGGCCGACGCCGCTCACCTCGGACAGCTGATCGACGGACGTGAAGCCGCCGTTCTCGGTGCGCCACTGCACGATCGCGCCCGCGGTCACCGGACCGACACCGGGCAGGGCATCGAGCTCCGCCTCCGTCGCCTCGTTCAGCGACACCAGACCCGGGGCCTTCCCGCCGGCATCGGACGACCCCTCACCGGCCACGGACACGGGCGCCGGAGCGAGCGGTACCGACCCCGTCGTCGACCCCACCACCACCTGGTCACCGTCCGACACCTTCGCCGCCCAGTTGAGCCCGAAGAGGTCCGCGTCGTCCCGGCGCCCACCCGCGGCCGCGACGACATCGGCGATGCGGGACTCGGCGGGAACGGTGACGAGTCCCGGGCGCATCACAGCGCCGAGCACGCTGACCACGACTCCCGCGGATTCCGGTGCCGACGTCGTCGGCGTCTCGGACTCGGTGATCAGAGTGGGAAGCGGCGGCACCGCGGTGACCTGCGGAGAATCTCGCATCACCACCGCCCCCACGGCGGCCACGAGAAGGACGGCGGCCACGGCGAGGGCACGGACGCCGCGGGACCCCGGATCGATCCGGAAGCGCGAGCCGACGAGACCCGCGCGGCGATGCACCGCGTCGGACCGGCCGCCGTCGGGGTCGGCCGGCTCGGGAGCAGCGATCTCGGGTGCCATGCCCGCGACGGTAGGCCCGGGCCAGGACGAGACGAGCCGCCGCCGGGCTCATCTGTGGACCGCCACGACCCTGTGGATCAGATGCGGGCGGAGGCGCGCACGGCAGCGACGACGGACTCGGCCACGCGCACGTGTGCGTCCCAACCCCAGTGAATACCATCGGGATTCGCGTTCCCGGACACGATGTTCTCCTCGACGGCCGCCTTGAGGTCGACGAGCGGGAGATCGTGTCCCACCGCCCACGCCGTAGTCGCGCGCACCGCTGGTTCGCGGCCGGTGTGCACTCGTCCGTAGGCGTCGCATCGATGCACCGACGGGAGCGTCGCGATGACGGGTATCTCCGGACGCACTGCCGCGAGGGCGGCGCGGATCTGCTCGAGGTAGTCGACACTCAGATGCGGCGGCAGGGCCACCGGACGGCCCAGGTGTGAGAGCCGCGGCTGCAGCCACCCGTAGGCGGCGCGCACACCGCGCCGCAGGATGGGCGGTCGGACGTAGCGGATCTGCTCCCGCAGGGCCGTCGGCAGAGGTGACGGCAACGAGTCCATCCCGCCGGTCGCGAGGACCACCGCCCCGGCACGCGGTATCGACGCCCACACACGGGGATCCTGGGTGAGTGCCCACCAGGCGTCGCGGCAGGTCCAGCCGATGCGGCCGACGAGCTCGACGTCCCAGCCCAGTTCGCGCGCGACGAGGGTGGGCCAGATGCGGGGATGGTCGGCCGGCAGTCCGCCCTCGGGACCGTAGTACGCGAGCGAGTCCGCGAGGACGAGCAGGACCGGGCGATCCGCGGCGGACATCAGAGAACGTCACCCGCCACGGCGGCCGTCGCGTTCCACACGTCCAGGCGCCAGGAGACGTCGTCCGTTCCGTGTCCGGCGACCTGCACCCAGCTGGCGTTGCCCAGTCCCCCGAGCACCGGCCACCGGTCGACCGGCAGATCGAGCAGTGCGGCCGTGAGCGCGGCGATGGTTCCACCGTGGGCGACCACGACGACGGGCGCCGTGGTCCACTCCGGGTCCTTCAGCAGCTCCTGGATCAGCGGCATAGAGCGCTCGGCGACGTCCACGCGCGACTCGCCGCCCGGCGGACGGAACGCGGCGTCGGCGCGCCACGATTCGCGGACGCCGGGTGAGACGTCGTCGACGTCGAGGTGCGTCAGCCCCTGCCAGTCACCGAGGTGCGTCTCGCGGAGCCGCTCGTCGAGCTCGACGGGAACACCCGTGGCCGTCGAGAGCGCGGTCGCCGTGTCGTGTGCCCGTCGCAGATCGGACGAGACGATGCGGTGTGGCTGCAGCAATGCCAACGCTCGAGCGGCGACCTCGGCCTGTGTGCGACCCAGCTCGGTCAGGTCGGTGTCGAGATGACCCTGCATGCGCGAGGCCGCGTTGTACTCGGTCTGACCGTGCCGGAGCAGCACCAACCGACGAACGGACGTCACTCGTCCGGTTCGGTGACGCGATCGACACCGTGGTCCAGGGCGTCGTCGACACCGTGATCGTCGGTGCCGTACTGCGTCGAGGTGTCCGTGGCTCCGAGACCCTCGATCTCGAGGACCGGGCAGTCCTTCCACAGACGCTCGAGGGCGTAGAAGTGACGCTCGTCGTTGTGGAGCACGTGGACGACCACGTCGACGTAGTCGAGCAGTGCCCATCGGCCCTCGCGGGTGCCCTCACGACGAACGGGCTGGCTGCCCGCCTCGCGGAGCTTCTCCTCGATGTTCTCGACGATGGCGTTGACCTGGCGCTCGTTGGGTGCCGACGCGATGACGAAGCAGTCGGTGATGACCAGCTGGTCGGAGACGTCGAGGGCCATGACGTCGGCGGCGAGCTTCTCGTCCGCCGCGAGTGCGGCGATGCTGGCGACCCTGATGGCCTCGGGTGTAGCGCTCACGTGGTGTTCTCTCCTGGTAGGGCTGATGCGGTGGTGGCGGAAGTGCCGGTGTGCTGGGGTGCGGGCTCGGAGACGGTCGCGATGCCGTCGTGACGCTCCTCCCCGGCGGGTCGGTACAGGTCCCGCTTCGAGATGTACTGGACGACGCCGTCCGGCACGAGGTACCAGACGGGACGGTTCTCGGCGGCACGCCGTCGACATTCCGTGGACGAGATGGCCAGAGCCGGGATCTCCACGAGGGTCAGGACGTCCTTCGGCAACCGATCGAGGTACTCGGCCAGATGGTCGGCACCCAGTTCGTACCCGGGGCGGGACACGCCGACGAAGCGGGCCAGCTCGAACAGTTCCTGCCAGTTCTGCCACCCGATGATGCTGCTGAGAGCATCGGCCCCGGTGATGAAGAACAACTGGTCACCGGGATGCTGGTCGGCGAGATCGCGAAGCGTGTCGACGGTGTACGTCGGCTTGGCACGGTCGAGGTCGACGCGGCTGACCGAGAAGCGAGGGTTCGACGCGGTGGCGACGACCGTCATGAGGTAGCGGTCCTCCGCCGGGCTCACCGTCCGGTCCTGCTTCTGCCAGGGCTGGCCGGTGGGAACGAAGACGACCTCGTCGAGCTGGAACCGGTCGGCGACCTCACTGGCGGCCACGAGGTGCCCATGGTGAATGGGGTCGAACGTGCCACCCATGACGCCGAGACGTCGCGGGCGTCGGCCCTCGGGCGGCGTCGTCGGTTCCTGCACGAGTGACGACTCTACGTGGACCTGCCCCGAACAGAGGATTCGGCCGAACCGAGAGACGTCAGGATCCCGTGGGCAGGAGCCGCGACACGACCTCGGCCAGTTGCGCCGCCGACCGGCACTCGTGCATCGAGATCACCCGCCGATAGACGTCGGCGGCCGAGTCGCCGGTCCCCCACTGCGCCTTCGGCTCGGGGTTGAGCCAGTGCGCGTGCCGGGCGACGGTGACCATTCGGGCGAGGGACTCGGTGCGCGGATCGCGGTAGTTGGTGCGGGCATCGCCCAGGATCAACAACGACGCCCGAGGACCGATGGCATCGAGGTGATGCGCGGTGAAGGTCTCGAAGGAGTGTCCGTAGTCGGAATGGCCGTCGTAGGTGATCAGCTCCGACTCCGCGATCATGCGCGACATCGACTCGGCGAGCGACGCGCGTCCGGCCGAGGCGTCGAAGAACCGGGTCACCTCGTCGGCGGTGTCGATGAACGCGAAGACACGCACTCGGGAGAACTGTTCGCGCAACGTGTGCACGAGCAGCAGGGTGAACTGGCTGAAGCCGGCAACCGATCCCGAGACGTCGCAGAAGATCACCAGTTCGGGCCGCGCGGTGCGGGGCTTGCGGTTGACCAGGTCGATGGGGACGCCGCCCGTGGACAAGGACTTGCGCAGGGTGCGCCGCAGGTCGATCGACCCCGCTCGCGACCGCCGTCGACGGGCCGCCAGTCGGCTCGCCAGGAGCCGCGCCAACGGAGCGACGTTCTTGCGGAGGGCCGCCAGTTCCGACTCGGACGCGCGGAGGAAGTCGACGTCCTCGGCCAGGCGCGGGACGCCGTAGGACGCCACCCGTTCCTTGCCCAGCACCTCGGCCGTGCGGCGACGGGTCTCCTTCTCGATCATCGACCGGAACTCCGCGATGCGGACCGCGGCCGTCCGACGGGCCAGTTCGGACTCGAACTCGCCGGTCGTGGGTGCACCGGGACCGCTGGAGCGGCCGATCAGTCCGTCGAGAATCTTCGCCAGCAGCGTCGACGGCTCCACCGTGCGCAGCGTCTGGTATTCCGAGAACGACTCGCCGCGGCTGGAGCTGTACTTGCCGTAGGTCTCGACGATGTCGCCCACCAGGCGCTCGACCTGCGCCATGGCCTCCGCCGAACCGTCCGCGAGCAGCTCCGCCAGCACGTGTTTCAGAGCGTCGAGATCGACGGTGCCGTCCTCGGCGAGAGGCGGGCCGACCGTGTTCTCCTCGTCGTCGGTCCGCGCACCGATCGCGGCCGGGAACCACAGATCGAAGAGCGCGTCGAACGCGGGTCGATGGCCGGGTCGGCGCACCAGCGCGCACGCGAGACCCTCCCGCACCACCTCCCGATCGAGGATGTCGAGAACGGCCAGCACCGCGCCCGCGTCGACCGTCTCCGACGGGCCGACGTCGATACCGCGGCGACGCAGCGCCTCCACGAACCCCACCAGGTGTGCGGGGATGCCGGAGATGTCCACCGTCCCGGTCACGGGTCAGCCGAGTCGGAGTTCGGCGACGGCGCGGTCCTGATCGGAGCGGTGCTTGAGAATGACGCCGAGCGTCGACCGCACGGCCGCGTCGCTCACCTCGTCCATGCCCAGAGCCAACAGGGTGCGGCCCCAGTCGATGGTCTCGGCGACCGACGGCAGCTTCTGCAACTGCATGTCCCGCAGCACCTGCACGATGCGCACCATCTGCTCGGCCATCGCCTCCGGCAGCTCCGGGACCCGGCTGGCCAGGATGCGCCGCTCCAGGTCGGCGTCCGGGAAGTCGAGATGCAGGAACAGGCAGCGACGCTTCAGCGCCTCCGACAACTCGCGTGTCGCGTTGGAGGTCAGCACCGTGAACGGCCGTCGGGTCGCCGAGATGGTGCCGAGCTCCGGCACGGTGATCGCGAAGTCGCTGAGCACCTCGAGGAGCAGGCCCTCGATCTCGATGTCCGCCTTGTCGGTCTCGTCGATCAGCAGCACGGTGGGATCCGATCGACGGATCGCCGTGAGCAGGGGCCGCGACAGCAGGAACTCCTCGGAGAACACGTCGTGGCGTGTCTCGTCCCACCCCGCGCCGGAACTCGACTGGATGCGCAGGATCTGCTTCGCGTGGTTCCACTCGTACAGTGCCCGCGCCTCGTCGACGCCCTCGTAGCACTGCAGGCGGACCAGTTCGGCTCCCGCGGCCTGCGAGACGGCGCGAGCCAGCTCCGTCTTGCCGACGCCTGCTGGGCCCTCGATGAGCAGCGGCTTGCCCAGACGATCGGCGAGGAACACCGCCGTGGCGGTCGCCTTGTCGGCGAGGTACCCCGTGGCGGCGAGGCGGGTCGCCACGTCGTCGACGTCGGAGAAGAACGGAACGATGTCGGAGTACGTCTGCGTCACGCCGGGCCCTTCGGATGGTTCGAGACAGTCGGTGATTCGAGTGTGGTGGAGCGGGTCAGGCCGGACGAATGTGCCCGTCGCCCTGCACGATCCACTTGGTCGAGGTGAGTTCCCGCAGCCCCATCGGGCCGCGGGCGTGGAGTTTCTGGGTGGAGATGCCGATCTCGGCTCCGAAGCCGAACTGCTCACCGTCGGTGAACGCGGTGGAGGCGTTGACCATGACGGCCGCTGCGTCCACCCGAGCCGAGAACGCCCGGGTGGCAGCGAGATCCGATGCCACGATCGCCTCGGTGTGTCCCGTGCCGTACCTGTCGATGTGCGCGACGGCGGCATCCAGGTCGTCGACGACGGCGAGGGCGATGTCGTCGGAGAGGTACTCGTCGGCCCAGTCGTTCTCGGTGGCCGGAACGAGACCGGGCAGATCGCCGTGGACACGTACGCCGTTGTCCGACAACGCCTGCACCAGACGCGGCACCGCCACGTCGGCCACGGCGGCGTCGATCAGCACCGTCTCCGCGGCGTTGCACACGCTCACTCGACGTGTCTTCGCGTTGAGCAGGATGCGCTCGGCCATGTCGAGGTCCGCGGACGCGTGCACGTAGACGTGGCAGTTGCCGACACCGGTCTCGATGGTGGGCACCGTCGCGTCGCGCACCACCGCCGAGATGAGGCCGGCCCCACCGCGCGGGATGACGACGTCGACGAGTCCGCGAGCCCGGATGAGGTGCGTGACCGTCGCGCGATCCTCGCTGGACAGGAGTTGGACGGCGTCGGCGGGAAGGTCCAGCGCCGACAGGGCCGCCCGCAGAACGCCCACCAGCGCGGCGTTCGATCGCGCGGCGGAGGACGACCCCCGCAGGAGGACGGCGTTGCCCGACTTCAGAGTGAGCCCGAACGCGTCGACCGTGACGTTGGGCCGGGCTTCGTAGATCATGCCGACGACGCCGAGCGGCACCGCGAGCTGCCGGATCTCGAGTCCGTTGGGCAGGGTCCGACCCTCGAGGAGCTCCCCCACGGGATCCGGCAGAGACGCCACCTGGCGCAGTCCGGCGGCGATGCCGTCGATGCGGTCGGGGGTCAGCCGCAGTCGGTCGAGCTGCGAGGGCGGAGTGCCGGACGCCTCGGCGAGTGCGAGGTCCTCGCTGTTGGCGGCGAGGATCGCGTCGGCGGAGGCCAGGACGGCGTCCGCCGCGGCGTGCAGCGCGTCGTCCTTGCGCGCGGTCGTCAGCAGAGCGAGCGCGCGCGCGGCGACCCGGGCGCGGGCAGCAGCGGCGTGCACGTCCGCTTCGAGAGCATCGGGGGTGGACACCTCGGCGCTGGTGGTGGCAGTCACGCCGTCCAGGGTAGGTCACGCTCCCACCAGCCCGTACGCCCGAGCGCACCCGGGACGATCCGGCCGACGGGAATGATCGCCCGGCCGAATTGTTCGTTCATCCTGAGCGCTGTCGTCGTGGACGGCGCGCGTGTCGGACGAGACGAGGAGATGACTGTGAGCCTGCTGTTCGAGCCCTTGACCCTGCGTGAGGTCACCTTCCCCAACCGGGTGTGGATGTCGCCGATGTGCCAGTACTCGGCGGACGCGGAGGGACCCTCGACGGGCGCGGTCACACCGTGGCACCGGACTCACCTCGTCTCGCGTGCCGTCGGCGGCGTCGGCCTGGTGATGACCGAGGCGGCGTCGGTGAGCCCAGAGGGCCGCATCACGCCGTGGGACCTCGGCATCTGGAACGACCAGCAGGCGAACGCGTTGGCCGAGGTGGTCACCGAGATCCGGCAGCACGGCAGTGTGCCCGCGATCCAGTTGGCCCACGCAGGTCGCAAGGCGTCCACCGACGCACCGTGGCGTGGCGGAAAGCCGCTGGCGGCGGACGACTCCCTCGCGTGGGAGACGGTCGGACCCAGCGCTGTCGAGTTCGGCCACTACCCGGCTCCGCGCGAGATGACGACCGCGGACATCGACAAGGTCGTCGACGACTTCCGCTCCGCCGCGGTACGCGCGCTGGCCGCCGGTTTCGACGTGGCCGAGGTGCACGCGGCGCACGGTTACCTGCTGCACCAGTTCCTGTCCCCGGCCAGCAACCACCGGACCGACGAGTACGGCGGCAGCTTCGAGGGTCGTATCCGCCTGACCCTGCGCGTGGTCGACGCGATCCGCGAGGTGTGGCCGGCCGACAAGCCCGTCTTCGTGCGCGTGTCCGCGACCGACTGGACCGGCGAGGAGCGCGGCGTCGACTCCGAGGCCTGGACGCCCGACCAGACCGTTCTGCTCACCCAGCAGCTCGAGGATCACGGTGTCGACCTCGTCGACGTCTCCACGGGTGGCAACGTCGCGAAGGCGTCCATCCCCGTCGAACCCGGCTACCAGGTGCCGTTCGCCCGGCGCATCCAGAGCGAGACGCGCATCCCCGCGGCCGCTGTCGGACTGATCACCGAGCCCAAGCAGGCCGAGGACATCATCGGGTCCGGCGAGGCCGTGGCCGTGTTCCTGGCGCGCGAACTGCTGCGCGACCCCTACTGGGCCCGTCGTGCGGCACGCGAGCTCGGCGCGGACATCACCCCGGCCACACCTCCGCAGTACGAGCGGGCGTTCTGAGTCAGCGCTCGCGCGAGAACGACCATGTGCGGAGTCAGCGCTCGCGCGAGAACGACCATATGACCGCGGCCACGAGCTCGAGGGCGAGTCGCGCGGGTACCGGGTTGGCCGGCTCGATCATCGCCTGGGCCATCGCTCCTTCGTAGGCGGCGACGACACCCCGACCGAGGGTGTCGTCGTCCACCGCCACCTCGCGCCCGTGGATCGCGAGACCGTGAACGATCATGGGACGCAGGGCGTCACGGAGCGCGGCCCGGTGCCCGGTCACCACGGCCGCCAGCCCCGGGTTCCGCGCCGCGTGGGCGCCGAACTCCGCCATGAGTACGTGCCACGACACGTCGCCGACCAGTCCGCTCAGCGCTGCCACGACGATCTCCTCGAAGGACCGCCCGTCGGACGCGTCGTACTCCAGGGCGTCGACCACTCCGCGTACCCGCGTGATCAGTCCCGACGCCTGTCGCGTCCACAGTTCGAGGAAGACCTCGTCCATCGACGAGAAGTTCGAGTAGAACGCTCCGCGAGTGAATCCCGCTCGCTCGCAGATCTGTTCCGGGGTCGATCGCCCGAAACCCCGTTCGACGAACACCTCGAGGGCGCCGTCCAGCACTCGCTCCCGAGTCTGCGCTCTGCTGCGAGTGGCGGTCCTGCCTGTTCTCGCGGTCACGTTGCCTGAAGTCGCCGCCATGATGCACTATCGTATCGAACGAGACGATACAGATGTGTATCGGTCACCCGAGAACTTGCCGACGGAAGGCCCGCCATGTCCCCCGAAGCCGCTGCGCCCGCATTCCGGCGCCCCACCACCTGGGTGCTGCCGGTCGTCGCGGTCTCCGTCGTCATGTCGCTGCTCGCGGCGCTGTACCTCGGCGGCATCCTCGACCCCAAGGAGAACCTCCGCCACTTCCCGGTGGCACTGGTGGTCAGCGACGAGGGCGACGTGCTGCCGAACGGTGAGCAGGCGAACCTGGGGCAGCAGATCGGCCAGGGCATCGCGGACGGCATCGACGCGGAGAAGATCGATCTGAAGCAGGTCGGTATCGCGGAGGCGCAGAACCTCCTCGCGAACGGCGACGTCTACGGCGCGATCGTCGTGCCGAGCGACTTCACCAAACGAGTGTCGATCCTGACGCAGGCCTCCGTCGTGGCGGGCGACATCGAGCGACCCATCGTGACGATCATGACCAATCCGCGTGCCGGCACACTCGGTTCCTCCCTCATGACCACCATCGGCGACACGGCGCTCGACTCCGCGAACGGCACTCTGGGAGAACGACTCACGACGCAAGTGACCGAGGCACTGCCCGCGGGCGCCACCCTCTCCGGGGCCGCGGCCCTCACACTGGCTGCGCCGGTCGACATCGTCGTCACTCCCTACGACCCACTTCCGGACGGCACGGGGCTCGGGCTGTCCGCCTTCTACTACGCCCTGCTGCTCGTGCTCGCCGGCTTCACCGGCGCGATGATCGCCAGCGCTCTCGTCGACAGCGCACTCGGCTTCGTGCCGCTCGAGTTCGGCCCCACCTTCCTGCAGCGTCGCCGATCCACCGACAGTCGCCTGCGCGTGCTCGCCGCGAAATGGCTCACGATGGTGGTGATCGGGTTCGTGGTGTCCGGTCTCTACGTCGCGATCGCCACCGCACTGGGCATGCCGATCCCGAATGCGCTGGGCCTGTGGCTCTTCGGAGTGCTGGCGATCTCGGCCGTCGGGATCACCGCGGTGTCGGTGCTGTCGATCTTCGGCACTCCGGGGCTGATCCTCAACCTCGTCGTCTTCGTGATCCTGGGACTGCCGTCCGCCGGCGCCACCATCCCGATCCAGGCGTCACCTGCGCTCTTCGGGTGGCTCGCGCAATTCGAACCGATGCATCAGGTGTATCTCGCCGTGCGCTCGATCCTGTACTTCGACTCACGCTGGAACTCGGGTCTCGCCCACGGACTCGGCATGACGCTGCTCGGGCTCGTCATCGGCCTGGTCCTCGGCGCTCTGGTGATCGCGATCTACGACCGCAAGGGATACGACCGGACGCCCGCGGTCACCGGGTCACCCGGCGACGAACCCGAGGGACTTGTCGACGACGTTGCGGAGCGGTCGGCCGGCGGCGAATAGTTCTGCGTTGTCGGCGAAGCCGGAGTAGAGCCGGTCGCGCCACCCCACGGTGTCACCGCTCATGTGTGCGGTCAGCAGCACGTGGTCGAGGGTCCACAGCACGTGCTCGGGTGGCAACGGCTCGGTGTCGAACACGTCGAGGGCAGCTCCCCCGACGTGGCCGCTGCGCAGAGCGTCGACCAGCGCGTCGGTGTCGAGCAGTTCGCCACGACCCACGTTGATCACGCGCACGCCGGGATCGGCCGCCGCGAGTACGTCGCGGCCGACCATGCCCCGTGTCGACGGTGTCAGCGGTGCGATGAGAACGAGGTAGTCGGCGCCGGGTACCACCGACGCGAGATCCGCACTGGCGTGGACGGTTCCGAAATCCGCATCACCCGTGCGAGCCGTCCGTCCGACCCCGGCGACATCCATACCGACGGCACGCAACATGCGCGCCGTGGCCCGGCCGATACTGCCCGTGCCGATCACCAGAGCTCGACTCCCCGCGATGTTCTCGGTCTCCCGGCGCAACCATCGCGCCTGCCGGCCGAGTTCGACGGTGCCGCGCACGTCCTTCGCCAGAGCGAGCACGGACGCGAGCACGAACTCGGCGATCGGCACGTCGAACACCCCGCGCGCGTTGGTCACCACGACGTCGGACGCCGCGAGGTCGTCGAACAACAGCTTGTCCACCCCTGCTGCGGCGACGTGCACCCATTCGAGTGCGGAGCAGCGCGACCACTGGTCCCGGAGCGCCGACGAGAAGAAGTCCCACAGCAGGACCGCCTGCGCGCCGTCGACCGCATCGCCGAACGTGTCGGCGGTGGCATGCCGCACCTCGAACGAGGTGTCGAGTTCCTGCACCCGGTCGGGAAGGAGTCCGTCGTGCAGGACTGTGATGATCGGCCTCGCTCCGCCGTTCGTGCGGGAGGGGCTCACGGTCGCTGCTCCGTCATCAGTCGAGCGTAGGCCCGGGAGAGGCGAGCGACCTCGAGCAGGTCCACGGACTCGTCGGGCTGATGGGCCTGCGCCTCGAGATCACCGGGACCCAGCACGATGGTGGGCACTCCGAGGTCACGGGCGACGAACCCCCCGTCGCAGGACGCCGTCCACACCGCGGTCGACGGGTCCGGCGCACCCGTGGATCGCAGCGCCGCCAGCGCCGACTCGACGAGCGGGCTCGACTCGTCGGTGAGGAATCCCGGCATCTCCATCTCGACGTACGCGTCGACGTCCAGATCCGTGACGAGGCCGGCCCGGCGGAGCAGGTCCGCGACGACGGCGTCCACGTCGTCGTCCGGCAGCAGGCGACGATCGATCTCCAGCCGGCAGCGGCCCGCGACGATCGACGGTCCGGTCCCACCGTCGATCCGGCCGACGTTCCACGACGCGGCGCCGAGCACCGGGTGCGGCACGGTGGCCAGTTCCGCGTGCAGCCCGTCGATCTCGCCCACGAGGCGGGCCGCCGCGACCACGGCACTGCGACCGTTCTCGGGCCGGCCGGCATGCGCGCTCCGACCGGTGACGGTGAGCACGATGTTCGCCGCTCCGCGGCACCCGACGATCACGGTGCCGGCCGTGGGTTCCGCCACGACGCATCCCGTGAAGGCCGGAGGCCGGCCGTCATCGACCCTGAAGGCCGGAGGCCGGCCGGTCTGGTCGGTACGGTCGGACACCCATGCCCGGATGCCCAGGCCCGTGTCCTCCTCGTCCACCACGCAGGCGAGTGTCACGGTGCGCGCCGGGACCACACCGCGCCGGGCCAGTGACCCCATCGCGGCGAGTACCGCGGCGAGACCACCTTTCATGTCGCAGGCGCCGCGTCCCACGATCCGACCGTCGTGCACCCGCGAGCGGAACGGGTCCCCGGTCCAGCCCTCCCCGGCGGGCACCACGTCCGAGTGTCCGAGGAACAGCAGGCCCGGGCCGGGCTCGCCGGGAAGGACCACCTCGACGTTCGGCCGCTCCGGCGACGCGTCGGTGACGACGGTCTGCAGACCGAGACTCTCTGCGATGCGGCAGATCTCGGCCACCACGGCGGACTCGTCGGGACCGGCGTCGATCAGCGCTCTCGTGATCCGCTCGACCGTCGCGACGTCGGTCGACGCGCGATCCTGCTGGAGGTCGGCCGCCGTCACAGTTCGGCTCGGGCCGCGTCCAGCGCACCCGCCAACCGCTGCACCCCGACGTCGATGCGCTCGGGCGTCGAGGACGCGAAGCACAGTCGCATCGCATCGCCGAAGAGGCCGTTCGCGGACAGCGCCGGACCCGGGATGAAGGCGACACCGTGCGCGAGTGCGATCTCGAACAGCCGCCGCGTGTCCACTGCGGCATCGTCACCCACCAGCGTGACCCACAGGAAGAAGCCGCCCTCGGGATCGGTGGTGCGCACCCTCCCACCGAGGTGCCGCTCCAGGCTCGTCTGCATCGCGATCTTGCGGGGCAGGTAGATGTCCGCGAGGGACGCCAGGTGCTCGGTGAGCAGTCCCTGTCGCAGGAACTCGGCCACGATCCGCTGGTTCGGCACGTTGGTGCACGTGTCCATCGCCTGCTTCGCGTTGATGATCAACCGGCGAGCGGCGGGGTCCGCGTCCACCCACCCGACGCGCAGACCGGGGGCGATGAGCTTCGAGAACGTGCGTACGGAGAACACGAGCGGGTCGTCGGGAGCGAGCGCTCGCAGGCTCGGAACCGGATCTCCCTGGAAGCGGAGGTGGCCGTAGGGGTCGTCGTCGAGCACCACGGCGCCCCACTCGCGGGCGAGTTCCAGGAGCGCCAGTCGGCGCGGCAGCGACATGGTCGTCCCGGACGGATTCTGGAACGTCGGGATGGTGTAGATCATCGTGGGCAGTCGGCCCGCGCGGGCGACCGACTCGGGAAGCGCCTCGACGATCAGCCCGTCGGAATCCATCGGCGCCTCGAGGATGTCGCCACCGTAGCTGAGCACGGTCGCGGTGCCGTTCGTGTACGTCGGGCTCTCGACGATCACCAGATCGCCGGGGTCGACGAACAGCGTGCACGCGAGATCGAGCCCCTGCATGCCACCCGACGTGATGACCAACCGATCGGGAGACGTCGGTTCACCGAAGGCGTCGCAGAAGGCCACCAGCTGCTCGATCAGAGCCGGATCACCCTCTGTCGCACCGTAGTCGAAGGCATCTGCGGTCAGGACCCGGCCCGCGATCTCTGCCATCGCCGCGTGCGGAACCGCCTCGGCGGCTGGCGATCCCATGGCGAAGCGCACGATGTCGTGCTTCTGCGCGGCGAGCAGCGAGGTCGACGAGTCGATCATCGACCCGACGAGGTGATCGGTGCGCAGCGCCCACGGAAGCGTGGTCGTCTCGTACGTCTGTGCGTGCATGTCCGTCACTCCTTGACTGTCAGGCATCGCGGGTAGGCGGTGAAGGTGTCGATACCGGTGTCGGTGACCACCACGGACTCGGACACCTCGTATCCGTAACCGTCGAGCCACATACCGCCGATGACGTGGAACGTCATGTTGCGCTGCAGGATCGTGGCGTCGTCGCTGCGCAGGCTGATGGTGCGCTCGCCCCAGTCCGGCGCGTACGCGATGCCGATCGAGTACCCGATGCGGGAAGGCTTGTGAAATCCCGCCCGGCCCAGTTCACGGTTCCACGTCGCCGCGAGGTCACTGGTCTGCACTCCGGGCCTCATCTCCGCGAGCACGGCTCCGAGTGCGTCGTCGGTGGCGGCGGCGAGACCGGCCATGCGCGGGTCCGGTCGCCCGAGCGAGACCGTCCGCGCCATCGGGACGTGGTAGCGGCGGAACACCCCGGTCAGTTCCACCACGGTCGACTCCCCGTCCCGGAACGGCCGGTCGGTCCAGGTGAGATGCGGGGTGTCCGCACCCTCACCGGTGGGCAGCATCGGAACGATGGCCGGGTGGTCGCCGCCGAAGTCGTCCGTGCCGCGTACCTGCGCCGCGGAGATCGCCGCGGCGGCGTCACACTGGCGCACACCGACGGCGATCGCGTCCATCGCGGTCGCCATGGCGCTCTCGCAGATCGCCGCCGCCCCGCGCATCAGCTCGATCTCGGTGTCCGACTTCACCGATCGCACCCAGTTCACCAGCTCACGCGAATCGACGAACCGGTACTCCGGCAGGCACTTCACGAGTGCTTCGAACGCCTTCGGGCTGAAGTAGTAGGAGTCCATCTCGAGCCCCACCTGGCCGTGCTCGAAGTTCGAGACCAGGCTCAGTCCGCGCAGCGTGTCGGCCACCCAGACGAAGGGATGGGTGTCCGGCCGTTGCACCAGGGTCTCCGGATAGCCGAACACCTGGTCGTCGGGAAGCCACGACGTGCGTGAGGCGCCGTGCGCGTCCATGGCGCGGGCGAAGAACAACATGTCGCCCTCGGCCGGCACGAAGAGCACCTGCGGGGTGTAGAACGACAGGGCGTTGTAGGCCGTCAGATAGTAGATGTTCGACGGATCGGTGATCATGAGCGCCGCGAGACCCCGCTCGGCCATGACGGCACGCACGGCAGCGAGGCGGGAGCTGTGTTCGGCCGTACTGATCGTGTCGATCATGCTGTACCCCTGACATTTTCGAGAGTATCCGGGTTCTTGGAGCGAGCGTAGGTGCTCGCACCCACGGGCGCAGCGCGAGTGACTACGCGGTCTCCGCCGACTCACGTAGCGACGCCGTCAGATCGTGCACGGCGGTGTCCATGTGTTCGCGCAGAGCAGGTTCGAGCCGGGCCCAGTCCTGCGTTCGCAGCAGATCGACGAGCAGCGTGTGCTCCTCGATCAACGCGTCGGGCCGGTGGTACGCGGTCTCGAGGTTGGCCATACAGATGCGGGCCTCGGCGGCGAGCGTCGCGTACATCCGGCCCATCCGGCTGTTGCCCGTCGCCGCGACCAGTGCGGTGTGGAACGCGAGATCCCGCTCCGCCACCGACCGCCAGTCGCCCCGGTCGATGGCCGGCTGCATCTCGACCACGATGCGCGACAACGCGTCCGCGACGCGTCCGGAGTCACCACGCTGCAGAACGGTGAACGCGGCACCGATCTCGATGGCCGCGCGCGCCTGGTAGATCTCGGCGACGTCGGACTCACCCAGCTCGACGACGAAGACGCCGCGATTGCGGAAGGAGACGAGCAGCCCCTCCTGACTCAGCCGTTGCAGCGCCTCACGAACGGGTCCGCGGGAGACGGCGAGTTCGGTCGCGACCGTCGCCTCGTGGACCTGCTCCCCCGGTGCGAACGATCCGTCGATGATGCGCTCGCGCAACTGGTCCGCGATGACGGTCGACGTGGTGCGGGCGTCGAGGGGCGTCAGCCGTCGAGTGGCCGTCACAGCGTCCGCCCCGGCCGACGCGGCACGGCGAAGTACTTCACCTCGAGGAACTCGTCGATGCCGAGACGCCCGCCCTCACGTCCCAGTCCGGACTGCTTGACCCCGCCGAAGGGTGCCGCGGGGTTGGACACCAGCCCGGTGTTGAGGCCGACCATGCCCACCTCGAGACGCTCGCCCAGATCGAAGGCCCGGTCGACGTCGCGAGTGAACACGTAGCCCACGAGACCCCACTCGGTGTCGTTGGCGATGCGCACCACCTCGTCCTCGTCGTCGAAGGTGATGATCGCGGCGACCGGCCCGAAGATCTCGGTGTGCACGATCTCGGCGTCGGGTGGGACGTCCACCAGGACCGTCGGAGGGTAGAAGTATCCCGGCCCCTCCGGCGTGGCACCGCCGGTCAGGATCCGCGCGCCGAGTCTCACCGCGTCGTCGACGAGGCGCTGCACCTTCGCGCGGCCCTCCGCGTCGATCAGCGGGCCGACCCGGACACCCTCGTGCGCACCGTCTCCCACGGTCAGCTCGGCCATCCGCGCGGTCAGCTGCTCCGCGAAGGTGTCGACGACGGACCGATGGACGAACAACCGGTTGGCGGCGGTGCAGGCCTCCCCCATGTTGCGCATCTTGGCGATCAAGGCTCCGTCGAGCGCCGTCCCCAGATCGGCGTCCGCACAGACGACGAGGGGCGCGTTCCCGCCCAGTTCCATCGACGTCCGCATGACGGTGGACGCCGCCTGGCCGAGCAACAGCCTGCCGACGGCGGTGGAGCCCGTGAAACTCAGCTTCCGAGCCACGCCGCTGCGCAACCACGGTTCGACGACGCCACCCGCGTCCGAGGTCGTGACGATGTTGAGGACGCCGTCCGGCAGTCCGGCCTCCTGAAAGATGCGGGCCAGAGCGAGCGAGGTGAGCGGTGTCTGTTCGGCCGGCTTGAACACCATGGTGCATCCGGCTGCCACAGCGGGCCCGATCTTGCGGGCACCCATGGCCAGCGGAAAGTTCCAGGGCGTCACCAGCACACACGGTCCCACCGGTACTCGTGTGACCACCATGCGCGTCGACCCGTCGCCGGTCAGGGTGTGATCGCCGGCGATGCGGACGGCCTCCTCGGAGAACCAGCGAAGGAACTCGGCTGCGTAGGCGACCTCGCCGCGCGCCTCGGCGAGCGGCTTGCCCATCTCGGCGGTCATCACGGCGGCGAGGTCCTCCGTCCGCTCGACCACGAGGTCGAACGCACGGCGCAGCACGACGCTCCGCTCCCGCGGCGACGTCGCCGCCCACGCAGACTGGGCGGCGCTCGCGGCATCGAGCGCCAGAGCGGCGTCGGCAGGCCCCCCGTCGGCGACGCGCGCGATGGTCTCGCCGGTGGCAGGGTTCTCGACGTCGAACGTGCGGCCGTCCACCGCGTCCCGCCAACGACCACCGATCAGAATGCTGCGATCGGCCACCGGCACGGGTCGGTCGACCGTCGTCGTCACGACCGAACTCCCAGCGCCGCGTCGCACGCCTCCGCGATGCGCTCGAGTCCCAGCTCGACCTCGTCCCGCGTCACCACGAGGGGCGGGATGATGCGCACCACGTTGCCCAGCGCACCGCACGTCAACAACAGGAGATCGCGGTCCAGAGCTGCCTTCTGCAGAGCGAGCGCGGCGCCCGGATCGGCGTCCCCGGCGTCGTCGACGAACTCGAATGCCGCCATCAGACCGAGCCCGCGGGCATCTCCGATCTCGTCGTGCCGAGCCGCGATCTCACGCAGTCCACCGAGAAGCTGCTCCCCGCGCAGACGGGCGTTCTCCACCAGGCCCTCGTCCTCGACCACGTCGAGCGTGGCGACGGCGGCCGCCGCGGCCACCGCGTTCCCGCCGTAGGTGCCGCCCTGCGATCCCGGCAGGGCGGTACTCATGAGGGCGGTCGAGGCGGCGATCGCGGAGATCGGGAAGCCGCTGGCGAGACCCTTGGCCGTGATGAGAACGTCCGGGGTGGAATCGGAGAACTGGTGACCCCAGAACTTCCCCGTGCGGCCCACTCCCGCCTGGACCTCGTCCACGATGAGCACGATGCCGTGCCGATCGGCTCGCTCTCGGAGTCCGTCCAGGAACGCCGGCGGGGTGGGAAGGTAACCACCGTCGCCCAGGACCGGCTCGATGATGAACGCCGCGGTGTCGGCGACGGCGGACACGGTCTGCAGCAGGTAGTCGAGCTCGCGCAAGGCGAAGGTCACCGCGGTGTCGAGGTCCCAGCCGTACCGGAACGCGTACGGGAACGGCGCGATGTGGACGCCGCCCATCATCGGAGCGAAGCCGGACCGGAACTTGGTCCCGGCTGTGGTGAGTGTCGCCGCGGCGACGGTGCGACCGTGGAAGCCGCCGTGGAACGCGATGATGTTCGGGCGGCCGGTGGCCATGCGCGCCAGACGAATCGACGCCTCGACGGCCTCGGACCCCGAGTTGGCGTAGAACACGCTGTCCAGGCCGACCGGCAGGACGGTGCCGAGCTTCTCGGTCAACTCGAGCAGAGGCGTGTGCATGACGGTCGTGTACTGCGCGTGGATGATCTTGCCGACCTGCTCGCGCGCCGCCGCGACCACGCGCGGATGGCAGTGTCCGGTGCTGGTCACGCCGATACCCGTGGTGAAGTCGAGGTAGCGGCGCCCGTCGGTCCCGGTGATCCAACTTCCCGACGCGTGATCCACGACGATGGGTGTGGCCTGCTTCAGGGCGGGCGACAGCCGAGCGGTGTGAGCACCGGTGGAGGCGTCGGCTGTTCGAGGCACGAATGCTGCTGCAGTCATGCCCTCACTGTCGAGGACGATCGTCCGATTGTCAACAATCTGCAATCAGCCGCGCGTCAGCAGCCTTCCCTGCGGTGGACCGTCGAGATCGATGCGTCGTCCGGCGAGCCAGGTCGAGCGCACACAGCCCGTCACCGTGCGGTCGTCGTACGCACTCACCGGATTCCTGTGCCTCAGTTCCTCCGCGTGCACCACGAACTCCTGGTCCGGTGCGAACACCGCCAGGTCGGCGTCCTTGCCCACCGCGATCGCGCCCTTGCTCTCCAGTCCGACCTGAGCAGCCGTCGCCGCGGACATCCACCCGACGACGTCGGCGAGAGAGTGCCCACGCCGACGGGCCTCGGACCACACGGCGGCCAAGGACACCTGCAGCGAGGCGATGCCGCCCCACGCGACACCGAAGTCGCCGATGTCGAACCGCTTGAGCTCCGTGGTGCACGGCGAGTGATCGGTGACCACCGTGTCGATCACGCCGTCGGACAACGCCTGCCACAACGCGTCTCGGTTGTCGGCCTCCCTGATGGGCGGGCAGCACTTGAACTGGGTCGCCCCGTCCGCGATCTCCTCCGCCGCGAACGACAGGTAGTGGGGGCAGGTCTCGGCAGTGATCCGCACACCGTCCTTCTTCGCCGCCGCCACGAGCGGCACGGCGTCGGCACTCGACAGGTGCAGGATGTGGACGCGGCATCCCGTCCGCCGCGACGCCGCGATCACGTCGGCGATGGCCGTGTTCTCCGCGGCGCGCGGTCGCGACGCGAGGAAACCTGCGTAGTCCCGGCCGCCGGCGTTCTCGGAGTCGGCGATGATCTGCGCGTCCTCGGCGTGCACGATCAGCAGTCCGTCGAACGAGGCGATCTCCCGCATCGCCTCCTCGAGCTCGTCGGGCGAGAGAGGCGGGAACTCGTCGACACCCGAGTGCAACAGGAAGCACTTGAAGCCGAAGACACCGGCCTCGTGCATCGCGCGCAGGTCCGGGACGTTGCCGGGTACGGCGCCACCCCAGAAGCCGACGTCGATGCGAGTCTCGGGCTCGGCCACCGCTCGTTTGACGTCGAGTGCGTCGGTGGAGACCGTCGACGGAATACTGTTGAGCGGCATGTCGATCAGGGTCGTGATGCCCCCGGCGGCCGCGGCGGCCGTCGCACTCGCGAAACCCTCCCACTCGGTGCGACCGGGCTCGTTCACGTGCACGTGGGTGTCCACCAGGCCCGGGAGCAGTACCTCGTCGTCGGCCAGGTCCACGACGACGTCCGCATCGACGGGATCGTCGTGACCCACGACGGCGACGATGCGGCCGTCCCGCACCCCCACCGTGCACGCCGTCTCGGTACGGGAACCGTCGGCCGCGGTCACGACCGCACGGCGCGCGCGGAACGCGAGATCCCACGCGCTCATGCCGGGGCCTGCTCGGCGAGGAGTGCGCGGTGTTCGGCGGGAAGCCCGTCCCACCAGGCGGCGCGCGCGTCGACGCGGCCACGCTCGTCCGGATCGCCGAACAACCGCAGCCGGGACAGACCCCCGTCCGGGTAGACGTCGAGGCGCAGATGTGTTGCGGCAGGGGCGCCGTCGAGAAGGAACAGGTGCCGCGTGTCGGGCTGGACCGCCGTGCGCGGCAGGACCTCGGCCCACGCGGACGGATCCGCCACGTCGGCGACCCGATCGTCGACGGTGCTCAGTCGCACCCAGCCCGGGGCGTTGCCGACGTAGTACGACGTGTCCACCTCCACGTGCCGCGGCGCCCCGGCGACAGCGAGAGCGAACGTCGCGTGGTCGTTTCCGCCGCCTCGCCGACGCGAGTTCTCCCACCCCTCACCCATGTTCCGGGCACGGCCGGGCAGGATGATGTTGGCCGGAGACGCGTAGAACGCGTCCGAGCACTCCACGAGCCGCCCACCGTGTTCCGCCGCCAGCAGATCGACCGTTCCGGTCAGGAACCGCGGGTCTGGCACCACCTCGCCGTGCACCCGCAACCGCGCCACTCCCCCGTCCGGATAGATCGACAACCGGACGTGGGTCCAGCGACGGGTGTCGGTCACGGGATACAGATTCGCCGTGTCGCCGTCGGCCGGCGACTTCTCGACGATGGTGTGCCACTGCACCGTCGACAGTTCCTCGGCGGAGGGGTAGCCCTCGACGGACGCGGCCTCGACCGACACGAACGGCGGATAGTTGCCGCGGAAGAACGCGGTGTCCACGACGACGCCGTGCACGATGCCCGCCGCACCCAGCCGCACGAGAGCCCAGTCGTGCCCGTCGTCGCGTCGGCGGCGGGTCTCCCAGCCGTCGTACACCTTGCCCTTGTGGCCGAACTCCGACGGATCGAAGAACGGCGCCGTCGGCTTGATCAGGTTCTCGCGCTGGGCGAACAACTCGTCGTTGGCGGCGCTCACCGACCCGCCCAGAGCGCGCGAGGCGAGATCGGGAAAGAGGAGGAAGTCAGCAGCGGCGGACACGACTCATGCTCCCGCGGAGACGGTCTCGTCCGGATCGGGAAGCCCGCGATAGGCACGCCACCCACCGAGATCCGTGATCTCGGTGAGCTCTGAGGACAGCGAGTCGACCAGGCCCGGTCGCAGCACCACGGCCATCACCGACCGTCCGTCGGCGAGCTCGATGACCGAGAGTTCGAGTTCGACGGGCTCCTCCGGCAGGAAGTCGGTGCGGATGTTCTCCATCGGGACGTCGTACAGCTCACCGGCGATGGAGGCGCCACCGGTCTCGGTCAGCAGCAGGCCGGGGAACTCGTCGCGCACCGCGAAGAACCGGTAGTTCGGCGCCGTCCGCACCGAGCCGAGGAAGGTGTGACTGGAGACGTTGTGGTGCAGGTTGCCGCCACGCATGGCGCCTCCGTTGCAGAACAGTTCGGCCATGGTGTGGGTCCGGTCCTCTCGTTCGGTTCACGCTCGTGCGCTGCCAACGTAACCGAGTTCGCGATATATCTTCGGGCCTGCGGAGCGGGTCTACTCTGAGCGACGCCGAACCCCGTTCCCGTCGAACTCCGGAGCTGCCGTGCGCATCCTCGTCGTCAACGTCAACACGACGCGATCCATGACCGAGGCCATCGGTGCGCGCGCCCGCGAGATCGCGTCGCCGGGCACCACCGTGGTCGCGCTGACGCCGGCGTTCGGGGCCGAGTCGGTGGAGGGCAACTACGAGTCGTACCTCGCCGCCGTCGCGGTCATGGAGACCGTTCGCGCGTACGCGGAACCGTTCGACGCCGTCGTGCAGGCCGGCTACGGCGAGCACGGCCGCGAGGGCCTGCAGGAGCTGCTCGACGTTCCCGTCGTCGACATCACCGAGGCCGCGGCGAGCACCGCGATGTTCCTGGGGCGGTCGTACTCGGTGGTGACCACCCTCGATCGCACGGTCCCGCTGATCGAGGACCGACTGCTCGTCGCGGGCCTGCACACCCGCTGCGCGTCGGTCCGCGCCAGCGGCCTCGGGGTGCTCGACCTCGACCGTGATCCCGACGCGGCGGTGCGCGCCGTCGTCGACGAGGCGGAGCGCGCGGTGCGCGACGACCGAGCCGAGGTGATCGTCCTGGGGTGCGGCGGAATGTCCGGTCTCGACGCCGCCGTGCGGGCCAGGGTCGACGTTCCCGTCGTCGACGGGGTGACCGCGGCGATCACCGTCGCCGAGGGGCTGGTCCGGCAGGGTCTCCGCACGTCCAAGGTGCGCACGTTCGCGCCGCCGCGGAGCAAGTCGTTCGTGGACTGGCCGCCCGCTCGTCGAGACGGCTCGGGTGTCCGAACCACCCGTTAGTGTCGTGCACCATGGCCGATCCTGACACCGCTCGTCCCCGCATCACCATCGTCGGCAGCATCAACATGGACCTCGTCGCCCGCACCCCCACGCTGCCCGCACCGGGTGAGACGGTCCTCGGCAGCGCGTTCCGCACCTCCCCCGGCGGCAAGGGCGCCAATCAGGCGGTCGCCGCCGCTCGGGCCGGCGCCGAGGTCGTCTTCGTCGGAGCAGTCGGCTCCGACACCTTCGCGCTCGAACTGCGCGAGACCCTCGTCGGGGCCGAGGTCGACGCGTCGCTGCTGCGCGAGGTCGAGGGCGCGAGTGGCGTCGCGGTCATCACGGTCGACGACGCCGCGGAGAACTCCATCGTCGTCGTGGGCGGTGCCAACGAGACCCTGACCGAGCTCACGGCGGATGAACTGGCTGCCGTCGCCGAAGCCGACGTCCTGCTGTGCCAACTCGAGACGCCCGTCGCGACGGTCGTCGCGGCGGCGCGACACGCGCGGGCCAACGGCACGCTCGTGTTCCTCAATCCCTCACCGGTGCAACCGCTCTCCGACGATCTGCTGGGTCTCGTCGACGTCGCGATCGTCAACCGCGACGAGGAGAACGCCCTGGGGGTCGACGCACTCGCCCGCATTCCGCACGTGGTCACCACGCTGGGGGCCGACGGTGCCCGCCATCGCAGCGCCGACGGCGTCGTCACCGCCCATCCCTCGCCCGCCGTCGAGGCCGTCGACACCACGGGCGCCGGCGACGTCTTCGCCGGCACGCTGGCCGCCGCGTGGCGCGACGGCCCCGCCACCGCGGTTCGGCGCGCGTGTGCGGCAGGGGCCGTGGCCACCACGCGCGACGGCGCGGGGTCCTCGGCTCCCACCGTCACCGAGGTCGACCGGGCTCTCGCCGGGACGCGTGACGCATGAGTACCCGTGAGCGCGCACAGGAGCTGCTGACCGACCTCGCCGGCCCCGATGCCGTTCTCCGTGAGGACCAGTGGACGGCGATCGAGGCGCTCGTCGTCCATCATCGACGCGCACTCGTCGTGCAGCGCACCGGGTGGGGAAAGTCGGCCGTGTACTTCATCGCCGCACGCCTGTTGCGCGAGCAGGGGCTCGGACCGACCGTCATCGTGTCGCCTCTGCTCGCGCTCATGCGCAACCAGGTCGCTGCGGCCGAGCGCGCCGGGGTCACCGCCGCCACCATCAACTCGGGCAACGTCACCGAGTGGGACGACGTCCACGCACGCGTCGCGGCCGGTGAACTGGATGTGCTGCTGGTGAGCCCGGAGCGGCTGAACAATCCGGACTTCCGCGATCAGGTGCTGCCCTCGCTCTCCGCGGACGCGGGGCTCGTCGTGGTGGACGAAGCGCACTGCGTCTCCGACTGGGGTCACGACTTCCGGCCGGACTATCGCCGCATCAGGTCGCTCATCGCCGAGTTGCGCGAGGGGGTCCCCGTTCTCGCCACCACGGCCACCGCGAACGATCGGGTGGTCGAGGACGTCGCGGCACAGCTCGGTGTCGGCGGGGCCGACACCACCGTCCTGCGTGGCGGTCTCCAGCGCGAGTCGCTGCACCTGTCCGTGGTCACCATCCCCGATCCGACGGCGCGCATCGCCTGGCTCGCCGACCATCTCGAGACCCTGCCCGGCTCGGGCATCGTCTACTCGCTGACGGTCGCGGGAGCCAACGACCTCGCGGCGCTGCTGCGCGATCGAGGAATGGAGGTGGCCGCCTACACCGGCCAGACCGATCCGACGGAACGCGAAGCGGCGGAACAGGATCTGCTGCAGAACCGTGTGAAGGCGCTCGTCGCGACCTCGGCGTTGGGCATGGGTTTCGACAAACCCGATCTGGGGTTCGTCGTGCACGTGGGTGCACCGTCGTCGCCCATCTCCTACTACCAGCAGGTGGGCCGCGCGGGTCGCGCCACCGAGCGCGCCGACGTCGTCCTCCTGCCCGGTCCGGAGGACCGGGAGATCTGGAGCTACTTCGCGTCCGTCGCCTTCCCTCGCGAACACGTCGTACGTCGGGTGCTCGAGGTGCTGGACACCGAGCGCGCCCAGTCCACCCAGGCTCTCGAACCGCTCGTCGAGCTCGGACGCACTCGGCTCGAGATGGTGCTCAAGGTCCTCGACGTCGACGGTGCCGTCCGGCGGGTCAAGGGGGGTTGGCTCGGCACCGGGGAACACTGGCACTACGACCGGGAGCGCTACGAACGACTCGACGAGGCACGGCTGTCCGAGCAGCGCGCGATGATCGAGTACCAGAGCACCGACGAGTGCCGGATGGCGTTCCTGCGCCGGCAACTCGACGATCCGTCCCTCACCGGGGATGCGGAGGCGGACCGGTGCGGGCGCTGCGACAACTGCACCGGGCAGCACCTCTCCGCGGACGTGTCGGCCGATCACGTGGAGTCGACCCGTCGCCGTCTCGATCGACCCGGGCTGGACCTCGCCATCCGCAAGCAGTGGCCGACAGGACTGAAGAAGGTCGGCGTCGAGCTGTCGGGGAAGATCAGCGACGGCCCGGAGACCGGCCGCATCCTCGGCCGCCTCACCGACCCGGTGTGGGGACCACGCCTGCGCGCGCTGACGGACGGCGAGGACGGTCCGGCACCCGACGGGTTGGAGGCCGCGTGCATCAAGGTCCTCGCAGAGTGGACGTGGGACGAGCGGCCCACCGGGCTGATGGTCATGGAGAGCGACTCCCGACCGGCGCTGTTGAACGACCTCGGGGAGCGTCTGGCGAGGGTCGGCAGGCTGGAGCCACTGGGCGTTCTGCACCGTCGGCCCGATGCCCGGCCCGTCTCGGGCGCGAACTCCGCGTTCCGCGTCGCCTCGTTGGTGGACGCCTTCGAGGCACCCGATCTGACGGCGCATCACGGACCCGTCCTGCTGCTCGATCTCTCCACCGACACCGGGTGGACGCTCACCGTGGCGGCGCGGGCGCTCCGGCAGGCGGGGGCCGATGCGGTGCTTCCGTTCGCGTTGATCGGTCGCGGGTAGGCCGGAGGCCGGCCGCGGGTGGTCGGGTAGGCCGGAGGCCGGCCGGGTAGGCCGGAGGATCGACAGAAGGGGTGTCTGTCGGCGCGCGACTAGTGTGACGAGGTGACGACAGCTACTCCCGATGCACCAGGTCGGCTCCCCAATCTCCGCCTCCTCTGGACCTTCATCCGCCCGCATCGCCGGTTGTTCCGGTTCGGTCTGCTCCTCGGTCTGCTGGTCACCGCGTCGTCCCTGGCCACTCCGCTGGTCACCAAGCGACTGCTGGACTCCTTCGACGTCCCGGGCGCCACGCGGTCGGCCATCGTCCTGTTGGTCGGGCTCCTCGTCGTGGGGATCATCGTGGGTCTGGCTCAACGTCTGCTCCTGGGAACCATGGCAGAACGCGTCGTGCTCGAGGCGCGATCATCGATGGTGCGGCGGTTCTTCGGCGCCACCATCCCGGCGGTCACCGCTCGTCCCGCGGGCGAGATGCTCACGCGGGTCACGTCCGACACGATGCTGCTCCGCGAGGCGTCGTCCTGGGCGCTGGTCGAGATCGTCAACGGCAGCATCGCGATCGTGGGTGTCATCGTGCTCATGGCGACCCTCGACCTCCCCCTCCTCGGGACGGCTCTGCTCGGCATCGGTCTCATCGGTGTCGCCGCCGGGTTCCTCATGCCGAAGGTGGCTCGCGCTCAACGCAATGCACAGGAGGCGATGGGTCGGCTCGGCGGCATCCTGGAGGGCGCGTTGCGCGCCGTTCGCACGGTCAAGGCCAGTCGGGCGGAGAGTCGTTCGAGCGAGCTGGTCATCGAGGAGGCCCGCGTCTCGGCGTCCTACGGTATCCGGGCAGTGCGTCTCGAGGCCTGGGCGTGGACCATCACCGGTTCCGGGATCCAGCTCACCATCATCGCGGTGCTCGGCGTGGGCGCGTATCGGGTGAGCTCGGGAGCGCTGGCCGTCTCCAGCCTGGTCGCGTTCCTGCTCTACGCGTTCCAGTTGGTGGGCCCGGTCGCCCAGCTCACGCTCTACGTCTCGCAGCTGCAGCGCGGCATCGCCGCCGCGGCCCGCATTCGTGAGGTGCAGGTGATGGACCTCGAGAAGGAGGCGCCCACCGCGGTCGCGGACCTGCCGGCGAGCGCGGAGGTCTCGGCGCTCACCCTCAACCGGGTCACGGCCGGGTACGGCGACGAGGGCGCCGCGGTGAACGCGATCGACATGAGCATTCCGTCGCGCGGCCACACCGCCGTCGTCGGGCCGTCGGGCGCCGGCAAGACGACGCTGTTCTCGTTGATCCTGCGCTTCCTCGAACCGCGGACCGGCGAACTCGCCCTGAACGGTGTCCCGTACTCGGCTTTGTCCCACAGTCAGATCCGCGCGCGCATCGGTTACGTCGAGCAGGCCACACCCACACTGCCGGGCACGATCGCCGACAATCTCCGGCTCACCCACCCGGACGCGACCGACGCCGAGCTGTGGGCGGCACTCGAACGCGTGCGGCTGGCCGAGAAGATCGAGCTGTTGCCGGCCGGTCTCGCCACCGAGTTGCGCGACTCGGCGGTCTCGGGCGGCGAGCGTCAGCGCATCGCGTTGGCCCGTGCCATCGTTCGCCCACCGGACATCCTGCTGTTGGACGAGGCCACCGCGCAGGTGGACGGCATCACCGAGGCCGCCATCCACGACGCCATCCGCGACCTGTCGGTGCACGGTGCCGTGGTGACCATCGCGCACCGCCTGTCGACGGTCATCGACGCGGACACCATCTTCGTGCTCGAGCGCGGACGTGTCCGGTCGAAGGGAACGCACCGCGAGCTGCTCGACACCGACACCCTGTACCGGGATCTCGTCGAGGCGCTACGTATCGCCGTCTGACGCCGCGGCCACCAGCCGTCGGGCCGTCTCGTCGGCCGACGTCGGATCGGTGTCGACGGCGGTGACGCGCACCCCGGTGCCGACCAGGTCGCCGGCAAGTTGCGCGGCGAGCCGATCGATGACGACGGAGGCCAGCGACGACGCGTCCAGCCCCGCGTCGCCTGCGGTCGGCAGGCAGCGCGGAACGAGGATGAGACCGGAGTGCTGGCACACCATGTGCCGTGCGGCCGCCCGCGCGGTGATGAAGTGGGCACGCAGCGCGTCCAGGACCGGACGTTCGAGATCCGCGACCTCGGTGCGATCGAGCCGACGCGCCGACGCTTCGGAGGGGGTCGCACGCGACGCCCGGCCAGAGATGATGACGTCGATCGACACGTCGATGCTTCCGGAACAGGCGGCGACGACGTCCACGTACTCGTCGACATCGACCTCGTCCAGCACGTCGATGACGGCCGCCTCGGCGTGGCCACCGTCCGCGCGGATGATGTCGACGACGTGCTGCATCTTCGTCCGAGAGCGGCCCGCGAGGTGCACGCGCGCTCCGTCGCGGGCCAGGGCGACGGCCAGCCGGCTCCCGACGACACCGCCGCCCCCGTAGATCAGTGCGTTGGCTCCGTCGAGCAGCACGTCACGCTCCTCCGCCCACCCGGCGCCGACAGGTATTCCTGCCGCGGGATCGTCCGGCCGGTGGTCCTAGCGTACGGAGGACGAGACGCTGTCGTCCTCGGTTCGGTCGGCCTCGTCGGCGTCGTTCTCGACAGCCGCATCGGCGCCGTGGTCGACCGGTTCCGCGTCGTCGATCGTGCGATGCGCGGCCAGGACGGCCACCGATACAGCCACCGTGACCAGTGCGGCGATCACCGACACGAGCGAGGTGACGATGCTTCCGCCCGCGGCGGCGTTCTCCAACGACCGGACCAGTTGGCCGAGGGGGGTGAAGAGTCCGACCGTGTCGGGCAGACCACCGACCCCGCGCAGGACCAGCCCGCCGAGCACCACCTGGACGAGCCCGAGGACCCCGAGCACCACTCCGGCACGGACGGCTCCGAGTGCGGTGCGCAATGCACGGGCCGCAGTGGCCACCGCGGCGACCCAGACTCCGATCAGGACGGTCGAGACCATCGAGCCCGAGAGACTCGCGCCGGTGTCGGCGAACGTCAGGGCCAGCACCATCGTCGACGCGGTGGCCACCGCCCCCAGGACCGCGGCGCGGGCGCGCGGGACGAAGAATCCGACGAGCGCTGCTGCGACGAGCGCGAACGCCGCCGCGAGGTACGGCCACGCGTCCGAGGCGGACCGCACCACGTACGAGGTACCGCCGCCGGCCGGGTCGGGTTCGATCCGCTCGACTGCCGGCAGCGAGGTGGACGCTTTCTCCACGTTGGTACGCAGAGTGGAGAACATGGTCTCCATCGGGCCGACTCCCCCGACCAGGCGCGTGGTGCCGTCGACGAGGCGTACCCCGCCGTCGTCGAGCAGGACGAGGCCGTCGCGCAGCTGCGCGGATCCGTCGGTGGCACGCACCATGCCGTCGACGAACTCCGAGGACGGGTCGTCGAGTTGGTACGCCACGGTGCGCGCACCGTCGCGCAGCGTCTGCAGGTCGGTCATCACCCCGGCGTTCAGTCCCTGGGTGCGCAGCAGGTCGAGGACCGGCCGCAGCTGATCCGCGGACGCGGCGGCGCCCGGATCGGTGGACGCGGCGAGCGAGTCGAGAGTCTGCTGCACGATCAGTTCGATCTGGCCCTGCGCGGCTCCGACGCCGGTGAGCGCACCCACCACGCGATCGACTCCTCCGCTCACCTGCGACGAGCCGTCACCGAGCTGCCAGAGGCCGGCTCGGAGCTGGGTCATGCCGTCAGCGAGTTCGGCCGAGCCGTCGCGGGCCTGGTGCAGGCCGTCGGACATCTGGTGAGCGCCGTCGTCCAGCTCCACGCTGCCGTCGGACAGCTCGGCCATACCGCCACTCAGGATCTGCAGCGGCAGGACCGTGTTGGTCAGGGCGGCCCTACTCGACGCGAGCGGGTCCGTCGTGGACCCGCCCGCAGTGGCGGCGACGGAAACGGTGCCGGTGGTGGCGGGGCGATCGGTCTGCGAGACCCAGAACACTCCGGCCGCCACGGTGGGGAGCAGAACGGCGAGCACCATCGCGACGGGGGTCGAGCTGGCTGCACCGACACGTGCAGCGGCGCCTCGCAGTCGGGCGGGCCGGGGAAGTCTGACCGTGGGAGTCATAGTGTGCCGGACATTAGCCATCACCGAACGGGAACGGTGGGTGCCTCGCCGGGCTCTGACCATTTATTTCACCGTCGTCGAGACCATTCAGTCTTGATCACGCTGTTCACACTGGTCACAGCAGCCCCACGCCGCGGTGCCGCTGCGAGGGTTCCCGCGCCTCCCGCGGGCCACGGCAGGCCCCCGAGTCGCCGACGAACGCATCGTCGTGTGACCACACTCACAAGGGGCGAACGTACTGGCGATAGGCGTGCCATTCTCGTGCCTGACGACCAGGGCGCCTGACATGTCCGGTCAGCCTTGTTACGTTCGTCTGCAATATGACGCCAGTGTTACAGAGAGCCGCCCCGACCGACGACATCGATTTCTCGTTCCGCCCACCACGCGTGGCCGACGGGACGCGATTGTGGGAGATCGCGAGGGACTCCCGAGTACTGGACGTCAATTCCAGTTACTCGTACGTGCTGTGGTGCCGCGATTTCTCCGACACCTCGATCGTGGCAGTGGACGCCGACGACCGTCCGGTCGGCTTCGTCACCGGATACATCCGTCCCGACGCCGACGACACCCTGTTCGTCTGGCAGGTGGCGGTCGACTCCGACCAGCGCGGGCACGGCCTGGCCGTGCGCATGCTGCAGGGCCTCGTCGACCGCACCACCCCACGCGGAGCACGCCTCCTCGAGACCACCATCAGCCCCGACAACGACGCGTCGATCGCCCTCTTCGCATCTTTGGCGCGACGACGCGACACCACCATCACCCGACGAGATCTGTTCGCAGCGAACGACTTTCCCGACAGCCACGAGCCGGAGGACCTCTACACGGTCGGCCCGTTCGACGGCACGCTCGCCGACACTTCCGACGACCACACCCGAAGGACCTCGATGACCACCAGCATCACCCCGACCGACACCACCACCACCGACATCTTCGAGGCCCGCGAGTCGCAGGTCCGCAGCTACAGCCGACAGTGGCCCGCAGTGTTCGACACCGCGCAGGGTTCGTGGATCACCGACGAGAACGGCCGCCGCTACCTCGACTTCTTCGCCGGAGCCGGTGCGCTCAATTACGGCCACAACAATCCCGTGCTCAAGCAGGCACTGGTCGACTACATCATGCGGGACGGCATCACGCACGGTCTCGACATGTCCACCGTCGCGAAACGCGAATTCCTCGAGTCGTTCACCACGCGCATTCTCGAGCCCCGCGGGTTGGATTACAAGGTGCAATTCCCCGGACCCACCGGAACGAACACCGTGGAAGCCGCGCTCAAATTGGCGCGAAAGGTCACCGGCCGTTCCTCGGTCATCAACTTCACGAACGCGTTCCACGGCATGACGCTCGGCGCTCTGTCCGTCACCGGCAACTCCATGAAGCGCGCCGGCGCCGGCATCCCGCTGGTCCACGCGACCCCGATGCCGTTCGACAACTACTTCGGCGGTGCCACGGACGACTTCCAGTGGATGGAACGAGTGCTGGACGACTCGGGAAGCGGCATCAACCGCCCCGCGGCCGTCATCGTCGAGACGGTCCAGGGTGAGGGCGGCGTCAACGTCGCCCGTGCCGAGTGGCTGCGCGGGCTCGCAGATCTGCTGAAGCGCCGCGACATCCTGCTCATCGTGGACGACGTGCAGATGGGCGTCGGCCGCACCGGGCCGTTCTTCTCCTTCGAGGACGCCGGCATCGTGCCGGACATCGTCACGCTGTCGAAGTCGATCGGCGGCTACGGCATGCCGATGGCACTGACGCTCATGCGCCCGGAACTCGACGTCTGGGGTCCCGGCGAGCACAACGGCACGTTCCGCGGCAACAGCCCGGCCTTCGTCACCAGCAAGGCCGCGCTCGACCACTACTGGGCCGACGGCGCGTTCGAGGCGTCGATCCTGGCCAAGGGCGAGCGGATCCAGGACGCGTTCATCGATCTCTCGGCCCGCTTCGAGGGTCTGAGCACCCGCGGTCGCGGCATGGTCCAGGGTCTCGTGTTCGACGACGCGGAGAAGGCGTCGAAGGTCACCGCGCTCGCCTACGACAAGGGCCTGCTCGCCGAGACGTCCGGACCCTCCGACGAGGTGGTGAAGCTGCTTCCGCCGCTCACCATCACCGAGGAGGATCTCGATCACGGCCTCGGCATCCTGGCCGACGCCACCGCGACCGTCTGCTCCTGACCGAATCGCGTTCCGCACGTCTGCACAGCACGAGGAGGACCACATGATCGTTCGCACCACCGAGGCCATCACCGGAACCGAGCGCGACATCGCGAGCGAGGACGGCCAGTGGCGGTCCAAGCGGATCGTCCTGGGCGGTGACAAGGTCGGGTTCTCGTTCCACGAGACCACCATCGAGCCGAACACCGTCAACAACTTCCATTACGCCAACCACGTCGAGGCCGTCTGGCTCATCGAGGGCGAGGGCACGCTCACCGACCGCGAGACCGGTGAGACGTACGACCTGGGTCCGGGGTCGATGTACCTGCTGAACGGGCACGAGCGTCACACGGTGGAGACGCGGACCCGCATGCGGATGCTGTGCGTGTTCAACCCGCCCGTCGTCGGCAACGAGCGTCACGACGAGAACGGCGTCTACCCGTTGATCGAGGTTCCTGCCTGACGCCACGGGCCGACCGAACACACCCTGCCGCGGGCGACGACACCCTTCAGGATGCTGCGGGGTGTGTTCGCTCTGCGGCAGGTGTGCACATCCCACCCCGCCGCCCCACCCCAGCCCGCGCGGCGACCTACTCTGGAGACGTGACCTCGGTTTCCCCACGCTCTCTCGATCGGTCGCCGCGCAGCGCCCTCTCTCTGCAGGACGCGATGGCCGACGGCCGCGTCGTCGCGCTGACCGGTGCCGGGATGTCCACGGACTCGGGAATTCCCGACTACCGGGGCCCGGACTCTCCGCCGCGCAACCCGATGACGTTCCAGCAGTTCATCGGCGACGACGATTTCCGACGTCACTACTGGGCTCGCAACCACGTCGGCTGGCGCCACATGGACGCCACCCGCCCCAACGCCGGGCACCGCGCCCTCGCCGAGCTCGAGCGCGTGGGTACCGTCTCCGGCGTCATCACGCAGAACGTCGACATGCTGCACACCAAGGCCGGCTCCCGCTCGGTGATCGACCTGCACGGTGTGTACGGCCGGGTCCGTTGCCTCGACTGTGATCGCCTCGTCTCCCGCGTGGCTCTCGACGAACGTCTGACCGCTGCCAATCCCGGCTTCATCGAGTCCGTCGTCGGTGCCGACGGCGTCGAGATCGCCCCGGACGCCGACGCGATCATCGAGAGCACCGCCCACTTCCGCATGGTCGGCTGCGAGGTGTGCGGCGGCATCCTCAAACCCGACATCGTCTACTTCGGTGAGAGCGTGCCCAAGCCGCGCGTCCGGAGCGCCTACGACATGGTCGACGCCGCGCGCTCGCTCGTGGTGCTGGGGTCCTCGCTCACCGTCATGTCCGGACTGCGCTTCGTCCGGCACGCGTGGAAGAACGACATCCCGGTGTTCATCGTCAACCGAGGACGCACCCGCGGGGACGAGTTCGCCGCCCAGAAGATCGAGGCCGGCTGCTCCGAGGTCCTGGCGTCCTTTCTGTGACGGACGGCAGGACCGTCGGCGGTGCCCCGTGGGCCGTCGCGGCGATCTTCTTCGTCAACGGTGCGGTGCTCGGTAACTGGGCGCCGCGCCTGCCTGCGATCCGCGATGCTCTCGAACTCGACGCGTCGGTGCTCGGTCTGGCGCTCGCGGGAGTCGGCACCGGCGGCCTTCTCGCCACTCCCCTCGCCGCCGTCGGTATCCGGCGGCTCGGCAGTCGCCGAGTCGTCCTGCTCTCCGCGACGGTGCTGTGCCTGGCGTTCGTACTCCCGGCACTCGCCGGGACGTGGTGGGCACTGGCACTCGCTCTCGCCGTCCTGGGCGGGGCCGACGCCGTCATGGACGTGGCGATGAACGCGCAGGGGGTGATCGTCGAGAAGAACCGGCGGCGTTCGCTTCTCAACCGATTCCACGCGGCGTGGAGCGCAGGGGCCGTCACCGGCGGCCTCACGGGCGCCGCCGCGGCCGGGATCGGACTCGCCGTGCTCGTCCACTTCGCTCTCGTCGGTGGGGTCCTGCTGGCGCTCGCGCTGGTGGCTCACCGCTCGCTGGTTCCCGACGGACGCGCCGTGCCCGACACCGTCCCTCGACCGTCCGGCCGAGGGTCACGGCGCGTGTTCTCCGGCGCCCTGGCGTTGCTCGGGGGGCTCGTGTTGGTGTGCGCCCTGGTCGAGGACGTGCCGCAGTCCTGGGGTGCGATCTACTCCACCGATCTCGGGGCCGGGCCGGGACTGGCGGGACTCACCGTCGTGGCCTTCTCGTCCGCGATGTTCGTCGGACGCCTCGTCGGTGACGCCGTGGTGGACCGCGTCGGACGCCACGCCGTGCTGATGGGCGGCGCACTGCTCATCGCGGCCGCGTTCCTGGCGGCACCCGTGGTGAGCTCGCCCGTGATCGCCCCGGTGATGTTCGCCGTCGCGGGATTCGGTGCGGCACCGATCTTTCCGGCCGCGTTCGGGTTGGCCGGACGACTCCCCGGCATCACCGCGGGCACGGCCCTCACAGTGGTGTCGCTGATCGCCCGGATCGGGGTGCTGCTGGCACCCGTCGCGTTCGGCTCTCTCGCAGAGCTGACCGGCTTCGGCTGGGCGTTGTGGTCGATGGTCGCGGCCGGTGTCGCGGTGGCGCTGCTGGCCCTCGCACTCCGGCGCGTGCTCGCCGCCTCGGCTCCGGCCTGACCGGTCGCTCAGCCCGGGACGAGGTCGTCCGCGTGCACCACGGGGCGTCGGGCCTCGGGGGCGAGATCGCCCGTCGAGCGACCGATCATGCCGGCGAGCTCCGCCGCGTCGTACGCGACGACTCCGCGCGCGACCACGGCGCCGTCGACGCCGTGCAGGGTCACCACGTCGCCGGCGTCGAACGAGCCACTGACCGAGACGATTCCTGCCGACAGCAGCGAGCGTCGTCGGCCGATCACCGCGGTGACGGCGCCGTCGTCGAGCGTGAGGGCGCCGGCGGTGTCCGCGGCATGACGGACCCAGAATCGGCGGGCCGACAACCTGTTCGGGCGCGCGGTGAACGTGGTCCCCACCGGTCCGCCACTGAGCGCGGAAGCCGCCTCGGACGCCGCCGCCAGCAGGACGGGAACACCCGCGTCCGCTGCCAGACGGGCCGCGGACAACTTGGACGCCATGCCGCCGGTGCCTAGGGAGCCGCCCGATCCGGCGACGACGCCGTCGAGATCCTCGGGACTCGCGACCTCGCGGACGAAGGTCGCGTCGGGGTCCTTGCGGGGGTCGCCGTCGTAGAGGCCGTCGACATCGGACAGCAGCAGCAACGCGTCCGCGCCGACGAGGTGCGCGACCAGGGCTGCGAGACGGTCGTTGTCGCCGAAGCGGATCTCGGCCGTCGCGACGGTGTCGTTCTCGTTGACGACGGCCACGGCGCCGAGTGAGCGCAGTCGGTCGAAGGTGCGCTGAGCGTTGCGGTGATTCGACCGACGGGCGATGTCGTCCGCCGTCAACAGCACCTGACCGACGGTCCGACCGTAGCGGCCGAAGGAGGTGCCCCACGCGTGCGCCAGCGCCAACTGGCCGACACTGGCCGCGGCCTGCTTCGTCGCCAGGTCACGAGGCCGCTGCTTGAGACCCAACGGCGCCATACCGGCACCGATCGCTCCGGACGACACGACGACGACGTCGGACCCGGCACGCATCCGCGCCTCGATCGCATCCGCCAACGCGTCCAGCCGGGCGAGGTCGAGTCCGGCCTCCATGCTGGTGAGAGCCGACGACCCGATCTTCACGACGATGCTGCGCGCCGACGCGATGATCTCCCGCGTACTCCCGTGCGGCTGCGTCGCGGTCACTGCTCGTCGCTCTCCAGCCCTCGACGGACACGGCGGGCGTGCTTGCGCTCGGGCGCGCCGATGCGCTCGACCTGGTCGATACGCGAGTCGGTACCGCGGCCGGTCATGGTGACGTCGACACCGGCGGGGGTCTGCGGCTCCCACTCGAAGCTGACGTCGCCGATGGTCACGGACGCCCCGGGCTGCGCGCCCTGCTTGACCAGTTCCGCCTCGACACCGAGACGAGCGAGTCGGTCGGCGAGGTAACCGACGGCCTCGTCGTTGTCGAAGGCCGTCTGCATGACCCACCGCTCCGGGCGCTCGCCGCGCACGATGAAGCCGCCCGGCTCGTCAGGATCGGAGATGACGCTGAAGCCCGCCTTGTCGGTGGCGACGGGCCGGATGACCTGCCGACGCGCGACGGCCTTGGGATGATCGATGCGGTACTGCGCGACCAGCTCCGCGAGGGCGAAGGTCAAGGGGCGCAGACCTTCACGGCTCACCGCGGAGATGGCGAAGACGGGCCAGCCGCGGGCCTCGAAGTCCTCGCGTACCATGTCGGCCAGTTCCTGCGCCTCGGGAACGTCCACCTTGTTGAGCACGACGATGCGCGGGCGATCGGCCAACTCGCCCAGGCCGGCGTCGCTCGACAGGGCGGGCGTGTACGCGGCCAGTTCGGCCTCGAGAGCGTCGACGTCGGACACGGGATCACGACCCGGATCGAGGGTCGCGCAGTCGACGACGTGGGCGAGCACGGCACAGCGCTCGAGGTGACGCAGGAAGTCCAGGCCCAGCCCCTTGCCCTGGCTGGCGCCGGGGATGAGGCCGGGGACGTCGGCGACGGTGAACGTGGTGTCGCCGCTCGAGACGACGCCGAGGTTCGGGACCAGTGTCGTGAACGGGTAGTCGGCGATCTTCGGCTTGGCGGCCGAGAGCACGGAGACGAGAGACGACTTTCCGGCGCTCGGGAAGCCCACCAGACCGACGTCGGCCACGGACTTGAGCTCCAGGACCAGGTCGCGCTCGACCCCGTCCTCGCCGAGCAGCGCGAAGCCGGGCGCCTTGCGTGCTCGTGATGCGAGGGCGGCGTTGCCCAGGCCGCCGCGACCGCCGGCCGCCGCGTCGAAACGCGTGCCCTCGCCCACCAGGTCGGCGAGGATCCGGCCGTCGCTGTCGAGAACCATGGTGCCGTCCGGGACACCCAGGATCAGGTCCTCGCCGACGGCGCCGTCGCGATTGCTGCCGGCTCCCTGCGTGCCGTTTCCTGCCTTCGCATGGGAGTGGAAGTGGAAGTCGAGAAGGGTGTGCACGCTCGGATCCACCACGAGGACCACGTCGCCGCCGCGGCCGCCGTTGCCACCGTCCGGACCACCGAGGGGCTTGAACTTCTCCCGGTGGACGGAAGAGCACCCGTTACCGCCCTTTCCCGCACTGACGTGCAGGGTGACACGGTCGACGAAACGCGACATGGGTGGAGGGTCCTTCCGAAAGGCAGATGATGCTGAACTGCTGAGAGATCGGCGGCCGACAGGGCGCCGAGGGGTGAAACGCCGTCAGGGGCGGACGGAGGACGAGCCCTCCGAACCGCCCCTGACGGGAACGTGCACTGACGTCGCGCGAACGGCCGAAGCCGGACCTCGCGGGCGCCGCAGGAGAATCAGGCCTCCGCGGCGGCCGGGACGATGTTGACGGTCTTGCGGCCACGCTTGGTGCCGAAGAGAACTGCACCCGCCGAGAGGGCGAAGAGCGTGTCGTCGCCGCCACGGCCGACGTTCACACCCGGGTGGAAGTGGGTGCCGCGCTGACGGACGAGGATCTCGCCCGCGCTGACCGACTGTCCGCCGAAGCGCTTGACGCCGAGACGCTGAGCATTGGAATCGCGACCGTTGCGTGAGCTGGACGCGCCCTTCTTGTGTGCCATGAGAAACCCTCCCGGGGTTGGTGGAGCCGGTGCCGTGATGGACGAGCCCTGGTGGAACGAGCCGTGGTGACGCAGAGACGCCGGATGGAGACCGGTATCAGGACTTACTTGATGCCGGTGACCTTCAGGACGGTCAGCTTCTGCCGGTGTCCCTGACGCTTGTGGTACCCGGTCTTGTTCTTGAACTTGTGAATGCGGATCTTCGGGCCCTTGGTGTGCTCGACGACCTCACCGGTGACGGTGATGCCGGCCAGCTTGTCGGCCCCGGTGGTCAGCTCGGACCCGTCGACGACGAGAACAGGAGCAAGCGAGACAGCCGTTCCGGGCGCTCCCTCGATCTTCTCGACCTTGACGAGGTCACCTACAGCGACCTTGTACTGCTTTCCGCCGGTCTTGACGATCGCGTACGTTGCCATCGGAGGGCTACCCCTTGCTTCTTTGATGCGTTCTCACGTCCCTGGTCGGGGACGTGACTGGTCTCGTGGCTGCGGTTCCGCAGCCCCTGCTGGTCACACTCTTGCGCCGGCGAACCGAAGTTCGGGTGGCTGCGCCCGCTCACCTCGCGGAGGACAGGACGGAGCCACGTCGCCGGCAGCGACTGTCCAAGATTACGGTAGAGCCCGTGGCCCGGTCAAACCGCCGGGCCCGGTGCTCGGCCGCAGCTCAGGCCTCGTCGTCCACCGGCGGTCCGGCCGGCCGACCCGCTGCCCGACGGCGCGGACGCCGGACCGGTGCGACGGGCTCCACGGAGGCGCCGCCCCCGACGGTCACTGCAACGGGTCCGGCAGCGCCGCCCTCGTCGCCGCTGTCGGAAGTCGGTGCTGCCGTGGACGTCTCGGGTGCCGAGGGCACCACGATGACCGTGCCGGCGGAGTCCCCGGCCGGCGCGGACGCCGCTCGGGACACCCGACGACTGCGGCGCGGACGCGTCGCGGCGGTGGGTTCGGGAGCGACAGGCTCCGGCGCCGCGGGTTCGGGTGTGGCGGATTCGGGTGTCGACGGCGTGTCCGACGTCTCGGTCACCTCGGCGGCCGAGTCCGATCGGCCGTTGCGGCCGGCGGCGTCGCGCACCGCTGCCACGGCGGCCGTCGCGTCCTCGATCGGATCCGACACGGTGTCCGCGACCTCGGCGACATCGTCCGGATGCAGGTGCGCCGCCATGGCCAGAGCGACGGGATGAGCACGACGCACAGCCGTGTCGCTTCCCGACTCGGACTCGGTGGTCTCGGCCGTCGTCGTCTCGTCGACTCGATTCTCCGAACGGTCCCGGCCGCCGCGCTTGCGACGCGAGCCGCCCTCGGAGGCCTGGCTGTCGGAGCGGGAGGTGGTGTCCGAACGGGAGTTGTCGGACCGCGACCGATCGGAGCGGGAGTGGGAGCGCCCACCCTCGTCCTTGGCCGGCTCGACGGGGAACTGATGCATGATCAGCCCACGCCCGTGGCAGTGCTCGCACGTCGTGGAGAACGCCTCGATGAGACCGGTACCCATGCGCTTGCGCGTCATCTGGACCAGTCCGAGCGACGTGACCTCGGACACCTGGTGCCGTGTGCGATCGCGGCCCAGGGCCTCGGTCAGGCGACGGAGCACCAGGTCGCGGTTGGACTCGAGCACCATGTCGATGAAGTCGACGACGATCATGCCGCCGATGTCGCGCAAGCGCATCTGCCGCACGACCTCCTCGGCCGCCTCGAGGTTGTTCCGGGTGACGGTCTCCTCGAGGTTGCCGCCCTCACCGGTGAACTTGCCGGTGTTGACGTCGACCACGGTCATGGCCTCGGTGCGGTCGATCACCAGCGTGCCGCCGGACGGCAACCACACCTTGCGGTCGAGCGCCTTGGCCAGCTGCTCGTCGATGCGGAAGGCGCCGAAGACATCGACGTCCTTGGGCGCCGAGGTGTACCGCTCGACGCGGGGCAGCATGTCGGGGGCGACGGTCTCGATGTAGTTCTGCACCGTCGACCAGGCACGGTCGCCCTCGATGACCAGCTTGGAGAAATCCTCGTTGAAGAGATCGCGGACCACCTTGACCAGGAGGTCGGGCTCCTCGTACAGCGTGACCGGAGCCGACGACTTGGACGCCTCGGCACCCGTCGAGCGCTCCGAGACGGTGGCCCACTGCGCCTGCAGACGGGTGACGTCGCGCTCGAGCTCCTCGGCGCTGACGCCCTCCGACGCGGTCCGGATGATGACCCCGGCCTCGGACGGGACGATGTCGCGCAGGATGTCCTTGAGACGCTTGCGCTCGTTGTCGGGCAGCTTGCGGCTGATGCCGGTGGACGAGCCACCGGGCACGTAGACCAGGAAGCGGCCGGCGAGCGAGATCTGCGTGGTCAACCGGGCGCCCTTGTGCCCGACGGGATCCTTGCTGACCTGCACGAGCACCTGGTCACCGGGCTTGAGCGCCTGCTCGATCTTGCGGCTGTTGCCGCCCAGACCAGCGGCGTCCCAGTCGACCTCGCCGGCGTACAGCACACCGTTGCGGCCCTTGCCGATGTCGATGAACGCGGCTTCCATGCTGGGCAGCACGTTCTGCACGCGGCCGAGGTAGACGTTGCCCACGATGGAGCCCGAGGCCGTGCTGGTGACGAAGTGTTCGACGAGAACGCCGTCCTCGAGCACCGCGACCTGGGTCAGGTCCGGGTGCCCGGCCAGCGACTTCTCGCGCACGACCATCGTCCGGTCCACCGACTCGCGGCGCGCGAGGAACTCGGACTCGGTCAGGATCGGCGGACGGCGACGGCCGGCGTCACGACCGTCGCGGCGACGCTGACGCTTCGCCTCGAGCCGGGTCGACCCGGTGATGCCCTGGACCTCGTCCTTGGACTTGGCCGCGCGCTGACGTGGCTCGCGTTCGTGCACCACCGTGTTGGGCGGATCGTCGTCGGTCGTGGTCTCGGCGTCCGCGCTCTCGCCACCGCTCTTCCGGCGACGACGGCGGCGCCGGCGACGGCTCGCGCTGTCCCCGGTCGAGTCGTCGTCGTTGTCCCCGGAGGCGCCGTCGTTCTCCCCGGAAACACCGTCGGTGTCCTCCGCGGACGGTTCCGTCTCGCCGGCAGTGGTGTCGCTCGTGCTCGACGCGTCGCTCGAATCGGTGGTCTCGGGCGCGTCCGAGTCGGCGGACGTGTCCGCCCGCGACCCACGACGGCTGCGCGAGCGGCGGCTCGAGGAGCGCTTCGGCGCGTCGTCGCCCTCCGCGGCGTCGTCCGTGTCCGTGGTCTCCGGTTCCGCCGTCGCGTCCTCGGCGGCAGGCGCATCGGAGCGATCCGCGGCGGACTCGTCCGACTCGTCGTCGTCGTTCTGATCGTCGTTCTGGTTGTCGTCGTTCTGGTTGTCACCGCGTCCGCGACCACGGCCACGACGGCCACGGCGGCGGCGGCGAGGACCGGACGATCCGTCCTGCTCGTTCGCGTCGTCGTCGGTGCCCTCGTCGGACGCGGAGGCATCGGACGAGGAGGTGTCGGACTCGGTCGCCGTCTCGACGACAGGGGTGCTCTCGGCGGGGGCGGACACCTCGACAGGGGTGGACACGTCGGCAGTGCCGTCGGCCTCGGGTGCGTCCGCTGTCGTGGTCTCGTCGACCTCCGCCTTCTTCGGCGCGGATCGAGCGCGACGTGCCCGCGTCCGGGGAGCCTTCGGCGCCTCGGTGACCTCGGGCTGCAGGAACAGCGGCGCGGTGGCGGGGTCGGCGGACGACGGGGCCGTCGCCTCGGCCGTCTCGATGTTCGTGAAGAGGTCCGGCTCGGTGGGAGAGGCCGGACTCTCGTCGGCCGTGGACGCCGAGCTGGTCTCCTCGGCGGCGGGAGGTGTGCTCTCGGCAGCGGGCAGATCTGCCACGTCGGCGGCGTCGAGCGCCGGAGCACCCAGTGCGGAGGCGACGGTCTGCGCGTCGTCACGAACGACGCTGGACTGGACGCTGCGGACGTCCACGCCCATCTCGGCCAGCTGGGCGACGACCTGCTTGCTGGTCACTCCCAGCAGCTTGGCGAGCGCGTGAACGCGGATGCGCTCGGGGAAGGTGGGGGCGCCCTGATCGAGCGGCTCCTGGGGCGGCACGGTGTCGGCCACGTGTTCTCCTCGGGCTCCCGGGCGCGAACATCCACGGCCGAGGTGCCCGATCGGGCGTCGTCCGTCGAATGGCACGCGGCCACGCGGGAGTCATGGTTCGTTCGCGGGATCGGACGATCCGACGAAAAAGCGGGTTCGCACTGCGTCAGGTCGTCGACCGGAACGGTCGGCGACTGTCACCGCACTGCCTGGGCGGATGGCCGATCCGAGCACCTGATCTTCAGCGGGACGCGTCGGCGGTGCGAGAAGGAGACTCGCATCGATGCCTGCGCGTGTTCGCGATGACGGGCTTCGGTCCGTGATTGTCATCCGGTCACGTTCGCGTGGTGCGCGTCGCGACCTAGGCCAGTATCCCACACTCCCCGACCGCCGCGTGCCACTGCGGGGTTCGCGGTGCGGCCCGGCGGTCGGGGGTGGGACTCGAGGTGGAGCGTCAGCCGAGCTCGGGGAACCAGAGCGCGATCTCACGAGCAGCGGACTCGGGCGAGTCGGAGCCGTGGACCAGGTTCTTCTGTCCGTCCAGCGCGAGGTCGGCGCGGATGGTGCCGGGCGTCGCCTTGGCCACGGGGTCGGTGCCACCGGCGATCTGACGGAAGGCCTCGATGGAACGAGGACCCTCGAGCACCGCCGCGACGAGCGGTCCCGAGGTGATGAACTCGATGAGGTCGGGGAAGAACGGCCGCTCGGCGTGCTCGGCGTAGTGCTTCTCCGCCACCTCGCGGTCCACCGTCAGGAGCTTCAGGGCGACGAGGTCGAGCCCCTTGCGCTCGATACGGCCGAGGATGTCGCCGACGTAGCGACGTTCGACGCCGTCCGGCTTGATCAGTACGAGAGTGCGTTCGGTCACGAGCGCTGAGCCTAGAGGACCCTCGATCGGCCCCGGAGCACCGGCGTCATTCTCGCTGGCTCGGCAACCGGCCCTCGGCGATGCGCTTGCGGAGATCGCGGCGCAGATACAGCAGGTACACCCACACGGCGAGGAACAGCACGCCCACGACGGCGATCGACGGGTGCGCGAAGAAGCCGAGGATCACCAGGACCTGCAGCGCGAGATCGAAGGACAGAGCCCACGACCGACCCTGCAGTCCTGCACCGAGCAGCATGACCACGCCCAGCGCGATGATGTACGTCCCACTGATCCACGTGAGTCCGCCGCCGACGGTCGCGACGACCGGGAGGGACAGGAAGACGACGATCGCCTCGAGGACGAGGGTGCCGGCGCAGACGCCGCGGAACCCCTTCCACGGATCGCGTGCGGGCGGCGGGACCTGGCCCGCCTCGGGGACTGTCATACCGGGTCCTTCCCGAAGAGAGTGCGTGCCGCACCGGCGGTCACCACGGATCCCGTGACGACGACGCCGGCACCGGAGACGGCCTCACCCTCGTCCGCGACGTCCTCCGCGATGCCGATCGCGATCTCGAGTGCGTCCGGGAGCGTCTCCGCGACGACGACACGCTCGTCGCCGAACTTGGCCACGGCGGCGTCGGCGAGTGCCTCGACGTCGAGCCCGCGCGGGGAGCCGTTGTGGGTCACGACGATCTCGTCGAGTACGGGTTCGAGTGCCTGCAGAATGCCGTCGACGTCCTTGTCCTTCATCACGGACACGACGCCGACGAGCTTGCGGAAGTCGAACTCGGCCGTCAGCGTCGCGGCGAGTGCGGCGGCGCCGTGCGGGTTGTGCGCGGCGTCGACGAAGACCGTCGGTGCGTTGCGCACCCGCTCGAGTCGGCCCGGGTTCACCACCGAGGCGAAACCCTCGCGCACAGTCTCGACGTCGAGTCCGTGGTCGGCACCCGCGCCGAAGAACGCCTCGACCGCCGCGAGGGCCAGCGAGGCGTTGCGCGCCTGGTGTTCACCGTGGAGCGGAAGGAAGATGTCGTCGTACACGCCGCCGAGGCCGCGGAGCTCGAGCTGCTGACCGCCGACCGCGACGCGACGGGCCAGGACCACGAACTCGGACCCGGCGCGGGCCACCGCCGCGTCCATCTCCACGGCACGCCGCAACAGGACGTCGGTGACCTCGGGTTGCTGCTCGTCGAGAACCGCCACCGTGTCGACCGGATCGAGCCGTTCGGGGGCCTTCTTGATGATGCCGGCCTTCTCCTCGGCGATACCGGCCAGATCGGTACCGAGGTACTCGATGTGGTCGATACCGATCGGGGTGATGACGGAGACCTGCGCGTCCACCACGTTGGTGGCGTCCCACCGCCCGCCGAGACCCACCTCGACGACGGCGACGTCGACCGGGGCCTCCGCGAACGCCGCGAACGCCATCGCGGTCACCACCTCGAACTTGCTCATTCTGGGCCCGCCCGCGGCCTCCGACTGCGCGTCGATCATCTCGACGTACGGCAGGATGTCGCGGTACGTGTCGACGTACTGGCGAGGGGTCAGCGGCACCCCGTCGACCGCGATCCGCTCGGTGGCCAACTGCAGGTGGGGGCTGGTGGTGCGACCGGTGCGCCGGTGGAACGCCCGCAGCAGCGACTCGATCATCCGGGTGACCGACGTCTTGCCGTTGGTGCCCGCGACGTGGATGGACGGGTAGCTCGCCTGCGGGGACCCGAGCAGGTCCATCAGCGCACTGATGCGCGTGAGCGACGGCTCGATGGTCGTCTCGCCCCAGCGCTGGTCCAGTTCGGACTCCACCAGCGTGAACTCGGCGAGATCGACCGGGGAGGGTCCCGTCACCCCCTCCGGCCCGGAGTTTCCCGGATAGCTCACGCCGGCCCCATCTCACGCAGACGTGCGGTGATGCGCTCGACGTCCTCGCGGGCGATCTGCTGCCGTGCGCGGATCTTGTCCACGACCGCCTCGGGGGCCTTGCCGATGAAGGCCTCGTTGCCCAGCTTGGCCGTGGTGGCGGCGAGTTCCTTCTCCGCGGCCGCGAGATCCTTCTCGGCGCGCTTGCGCTCGGCCGCCACGTCGACGGTGCCGGACGTGTCGACGGAGACGACGACGGTACCGAGCGAGAGTCGAACCTCGATGGACGCCGTCTCGGCGAAGTCCTCCTCCGGCTCCGTCAGGAAGGCGAGCGCACGGGTCGCGGGGATCTGTGCCGTGAGGTCCGCCTCCTCGACCCCGAGCAGCCGCGCCGGGACCTTCTGCTTCGGCTTCACGCCCTGGTCGCTGCGGAAGCGGCGCACCTCGGTGATGAGCTTCTGCATGTCGGACACGCGTTGCAACGCGACGGGATCGGCTCCGACCCCGGTCTCCTTCGGCCACGGTGCGACCACGATGCTCTCGCCGCCCGTGAGCGCCTTCCAGAGCGTCTCGGTGACGAACGGGACGACCGGATGCAGCAGGCGGAGAATGGAGTCGAGCACGACACCGAGGACGATACGAGTGGGTTCCGCCGCGCTCTCCGACGAGAACTGCACCTTGGCCAGTTCGAGGTACCAGTCGCAGACCTCGTCCCAGGCGAAGTGGTACAGCGCCTCGCACGCCTTGCCGAACTCGTAGCGGTCCAGCGCGTCGTCCACCTCGGCGCGTACCGTCGCCAGCCGGTCGAGGATCCAGCGGTCGGCGTCCGTGAGCGTCTCGCGGGCCGGGAGATCCTGCACCACAGCGCCGTTCATCAACGCGAACTTGGTGGCGTTGAACAGCTTGGTGGCGAAGTTGCGCGAACTCTGCGCGTTGTCCTCGCCCACCGAGAGGTCACCGCCGGGATGCGCGCCGCGCGCCAGCGTGAAACGCAGTGCATCCGCACCGAATCGGTCGACCCAGTCGAGAGGGTCGATGCCGTTGCCCTTCGACTTCGACATCTTGCGGCCGAACTCGTCACGCACCAGCCCGTGCAGGAACACGTCGCGGAACGGCACCGGACCGGGCAGCTCGTCGCCGACGGTGGTGCCGAACATCATCATGCGGGCGACCCAGAAGAACAGGATGTCGTAACCCGTGACGAGAACGCTGGTGGGATAGAACTTCTCGAGGTCGGGAGTGCGGTCGGGCCAGCCCATCGTCGAGAAGGGCCACAGGCCGGACGAGAACCACGTGTCCAACACGTCCGGGTCCTGCACCCAGCCCTCGGGCGGCGTCTCGTCGGGGCCCAGGCAGACCGTCTCACCGTCGGGTCCGTACCAGATGGGGATGCGGTGCCCCCACCACAGCTGGCGCGAGATGCACCAGTCGTGCATGTCGTCCACCCAGGCGAACCACCGCGGTTCCTGACTCTTCGGGTGCACCACGGTGCGCCCGTCGCGCACGGCGTCGCCGGCGGAGGCCGCCAACGTGGTGACGTTCACCCACCACTGGAGGGAGAGTCGCGGCTCGATGGGCTCGCCGCTGCGCTCGGAGTGGCCGACACTGTGGACGTACGGACGCTTCTCGGCGACGACGCGGCCCTGCTCCGCGAGTGCCTCGCGCACGGCGACACGAGCCTCGAAGCGGTCCATACCGTCGAACTGCGTTCCGGTGTCGGCGATCCGGCCCGAGGTGTCCATGATCGACGGCATCGGCAAGCTGTGCCGGAGACCCATCTCGAAGTCGTTGGGGTCGTGTGCCGGCGTGATCTTCACGGCGCCGGTGCCGAACTCGGGGTCGACGTAGTCGTCGGCGACGACCGGGATCTCCCGGTCGAGGAACGGGTGCGGAAGCGTCGTTCCCACCAGGTCCCGGTAGCGCTCGTCGTCGGGGTGAACGGCGACGGCGGTGTCGCCGAGCATCGTCTCGACACGAGTGGTGGCGACCACCACGTGCGGTTCGTCGTCGTTCAACGATCCGTAGCGCAGCGAGACCAGTTCGCCCTCGACGTCCTCGTACTTGACCTCGATGTCGGAGATCGCCGTCTTCAGCACCGGCGACCAGTTGACGAGGCGCTCGGCGCGGTAGATCAGGCCACGATCATGGAGCAGCTTGAACATGGTCTGGACGGCACGCGAGAGGCCCTTGTCCATCGTGAACCGCTCGCGGCTCCAGTCGACGCCGTCACCGATCCGGCGCATCTGCTCGCCGATGGTGCCGCCGGACTCACGCTTCCACTCCCACACCTTCTCGATGAAAGCGTCCCGACCCAGTTCGTCCTTGGACGTTCCCTCGGCGACGAGTTGCTTCTCCACGAGCGACTGCGTGGCGATGCCCGCGTGGTCCATGCCGGGAAGCCACAGCACCTCGTAGCCCTGCATCCGCTTGCGACGGGACAGGACGTCCATCAGTGTGTGATCGAGGGCATGGCCCATGTGCAGGCTGCCGGTGACGTTGGGCGGCGGGAGCACGATCGAGTACCCCGGCTTCGCGCTGTCCGGATCGGCGACGAAGTACCCGGAGTCGACCCATCCCTGGTAGAGGCCTGCTTCCACGTCACCGGGATTCCAGGCCTTGGGCAGGCGGTCGGCAGGGTTCTCGTCGGGCGCTGTCGTCGATCTGGTCACCGGGTGATTCTAGTGCGCGTCGGGATCGACGGTCCGGCCCGGTCGCGCCGCGAGGATCTCGGGCATCGGAGTGGATTGTCCGAGTACGTGCTCGGCCAGGAAGGCGTGCACGGCGCCATACCAGACGGCGGTGTGCTGCGGCGAGAGGATCCAGTGGTTCTCGTCGGGGAAGTACAGGAACCGGTGCACGGTCTCCCCGTTCTCGTCGGCGGGAGAACCGGACTCGGACAACAGCTCCCACCACAACCGCAGCGCTTCGCCCACGGGCACGCGATAGTCCTTGTCGCCGTGGATCACCAGCATCGGGGTGACGATGTCCGCGACGGCCAGGTGCGGTGAGTTCTCGAACGCCATCTCCGGCGTCATCTCGTGCGCCCAGTACGACGCCTCGTCGGTGGTGGGACCGAACTGGTCCAGCGCCCACAGACCGGCGTGCGAGACGATCGCCCGGAAGCGGTCGGTGTGACCTGCGACCCAGTTGGCCATGTAGCCGCCGAACGAGCCGCCCATCATCGCCGTGCGCGTGGAGTCGATGTCCTCGCGTTGCTCGACGGCGTCGGTGACGGCCATCAGGTCCGTGTAGGGCTCCGTCCCCCATCGGCCCCAGCCGCGCTGCACGAACGCCTGCCCGTACCCGGTGGACAGTGCCGGATCGGGGAGCAGGACGGCGAATCCCTGGGCCACCAGCATCCACGGATTCCAGCGCCACGACCAGGCGTTCCACGATCCGAGCGGTCCGCCGTGCGCCCACAGCACCAGCGGCGCGGGCCAGTCGGCGGACGTGCCCGTGGGGAGAGCCAACCAGGCGCGCACCCGCACACCGTCCTCGGCGGTGGTCTCGATGTCCTCGAGGGTGCCCGGCAGTGCCGGCGTGGCGGCCGGTGATCGCAGCTCGGTCACCGCACCGTCGACGAGCGTGATCCGGACCGGATGCGGCGGAACGAGATACGACGAGCGCAGCGCGTGGACGACATCACCGTCCGGAGCCGGGCGCAGGTCGGTGTAGGCGTGGTCGTCCTGCGTCAGGCGGCGGGCCGCGTCGCGCGTCACGACGAAGATCGGTGCCCGGCCGTCGTCGTCCGCCGTCACCAGGATGCTGCGCCCGTCGGCGGACCACACCGGCGACGACGGCCACCGGTCCCACCCGGCCGCCCACTGCTCCGGCAGCCCGGTCGTCAGGTCGAGGACGTGCAGCGTGGTCCGCGGCGCCGCATCCGGTTCCGGATGCGTCTCGCGCACAAAGGCGACGCGCGTTCCGTCCGGCGAGACGGCAGGGGCTCCGACGTCGGCCACCGGGTCGTCGACCAGCACGGCGTCGGCACCGTCCGAGGTGTCGATCCGGACGAGCACGTGCCGTGTGGTGGCATCGGCTCCCGCGACCCTGCGTGTGGCCACCAGCCACGAGCCGTCGGGAGCCACCGCGACGGAGGTGTCGCGGTACGCGCCGCCGCCCGCCGAACCGCCGGGTCGCGGCGTCACCGTCCGCAGTGCGACGTCGGTGTCCTCAGTGTCGCCGAGGTTCCCCACGAAGACGTGCGTGGACGCCGGACCGAGGTCGCTGTCCCAGTGCCGCATCGGATATCCGCTGTGCAGGATCGCGGAGACGGCCTTGTCCTTCCGCAGCGCGCGCAGCGTCTCGTCACGGTCGACGTCGCCCAGAACCTCACCGGAGACAGCGAACACCGGCGCGTCGGTCGCGGCCACGACTCCCCCGACCCCTCCGCCGCGGTGCGCGACTCTGCGGGCCTCTCCGCCCCGCGAGGACAGCGCCCACACCGCGGACGGTGCGTCGTCGTCACCGGACGCCGCTCGCACGAAGAGCAGGTCGCCGTTCGCGGCGAAGGTCGGTGCGGAGTCACCTGTGGCGGACCGGGTGAGCCGGCGCGGCGCCGACGTGCCGTCCGTCGCGATGGACCACAGACTCGAGACGTACTTCGTCCGTGCGGCATTCAGCTCGGACATCGTGGTGACGAGCGACGCTCCGTCGACGGACAGTGCGAGCCCCGCGATGCGGGGAAGGTCGAGGTAGGCGTCGGGAGTCCGGAAAGCGCTCGCGTCGGTCATGCCCCCGAACCTAGGCGATCACCCGAGCACCGCGCGACGTCTGCTCCGCCACCAGCGGTCGATCGCCGGTCGCAGCGCGGTCAGCCCCTTGTAGTCGGCCATGTCACGCGGCAGCTCCGCGGTGACCGCGACGACGCGCTCCGCCCAGCCGGGCACCGCCGCGAGTTCGTCGAGCGAGGCCTGATGGGTGCGGATGAGGAAGAGGATCGCACCGGACGGAGCGAGGCGCGTCAGGTGCTGCACCTCGACCCGCAGGCAGAGGCGCCGGCCGACCTCGTCGACGGACGCGGTCTCGAGGTGCCGTCGCGCGGGTGCCCACTCCCCGCGCGTCTCCAGAGAGGCGTCGAGCCGATGATCGACCCCGAGCGACCAGTTGGTGCGCCGCACGATCGCTCCCGCACCCAGCCCGAGGAGGAACGCGCGCGCCCGCGCCACGACCCCTTCCTCCCGCACACGCGGGACGGGACCGTGGATGTCCTCGAAGCTCGCACCCAGAGCGAAGTTCACGGACCACCCCGACGCGAACGTCACCACGCCCGCGTCGGCGAACAGCTCGCCCCTGCGGGTGTCGAGCAGGACGAGATCGTCCGGGGTCTCCCCCGCCGCCAGCAGCAGTGGGTCGACGCTCGGGTCACCTCTGGCGACGTCGATGCTGGTGCCGGACAATCTGTTCGAGAAACGGACACGCCCGTCGTCGAGATCGAGCGTCGTCTCGTCGGGCATGCTGCGGTGCAGTTCGGTCAGCACCGTCTCGAGCGCGTCCCACCCGGCCGGCGCCATGTGCGGCAACGACACCGCTCGCCGGGGGTCCCGTGCGAGGATGCGGGCGCGTTCGGCCAGCGCGCCCCGATAGTCGGTGCCCGGTTCGACGACGTGCTCACCCCAGCCGCCCGCGGCGGTCCGATGAGCCGTGCGCGCCGGTTCGAGATTCGTGCTGTACCGGTACGTGTCACCGTCGAAGGGGAACGGGAAGGCCCGTAGGTCGGTCACAGGTCCACCACCAGACGGTCCCCCGCGGCGCGGGACACGCAGACCATCATCGAATCCGACCGTGTGCGTTCGTCGTCGGACAGGAACAGGTCGCGATGATCGACGGCGCCCGCGAGCACGGGCGTCCGACACCGACCGCAGACACCGTGACGACACTGCCGGTCGACGGACACGGCGGCAGTGTCGAGGACGTCCAGCACCGACTCGTCGGCCGACACCGGCAGGGTGCGACCGCTGCGCGCGAGTTCGAGCACGAACGACCGGCGAGGAGTATCGGGGCGGATGAACGCCTCGGTGTGCAGACGGCTCTCCGGCCAGCCCACCGCACGCGCGGCAGTCAGCGTCGCTTCGACGAGAGAGGGTGGCCCGCAGACGAACAGGTGAGTTCCCAGTGGCTGCCGGGTGAGCGCGTCCGCCAGTCCGCTCGTGAAGTCCTCGCGGGTGGTGCTGATCCGCGCATCGCACGACGTGGCCACGTCCTCGGCGAACGCGCCGCGTTCCGGCCGGTGGACGTAGTGCACCTCGGCGGTCGACCCGAGCCACCGCGCCAGGGACAGGATCGGCGTGATGCCGATCCCGCCGGCCACCAGCAGGTGCCTCCGCGCACGGAGAACCGGAGCGAAGGTGCTGCGCGGAGTGTCGACCTCGACGAGGTCACCCGGGCGCCGGCTCTGCAGCCATCGCGACCCGGCGCCGACGGCGAGTACCGCGCACGAGAAGAGGGACGGGGCGTGCGGCGGCCCGATCAGGGAATAGGCGTTGTACGGGGCGGACGCGTCGTCGCCGCAGCGCACCACCACGTGGCTTCCGGGCACGAACGACGGCAGCGCGTCCCCCGAGCGCAGCGGCGCGAGGTCGATGCGCCGCACCGCACCGTCCGGAGTGACCGCGGTCGAGTGGACCACCCGCAGTGTCACGACGCGGCGTCCGGAACGCCGAGGCGAGCAGCGAGACGGCTCGAGACATGGTCGGTCACCACGAGATTCGCACCGCAGGACCCACAGGGCGGTGCCGGTCCGACCGTTCGGCACACCGGGCAGTAGACGTCGACACTGCCGTCCTGCGTGACGACGACGGAGATCTCGTCGGGTTCTGCGCCCGCCCGCAGCGCTCGCTCGCGGTAGACCGCGACATGGGCTGCGGAACCGATCAGCACACAGCGCCAGCCGACCACCGCACGGTCCGTCTCGGCGTCGAACCACGCGTCCGACTCCGGACCTCGCACCGCGAATCGGCCCGGGCTCTCACCGGCCGAGTCCGGACGGTCGGCGTCGCCGATGATCAGCACGGTCACGCCGCCGACAGTACCGCCGGCCGATCCACCGTCGGGCCTGTCAGCGCACGAGAGGTGCCAGCCGGCCGGGGATCTCCTGCAACGCGAACGGCAGGCTGAGCACGGTGCTCCACGCCATGGCCTCGGCGGCCTCGTCCTCGAGAATGATCACGCGATTCTCCTGGACGGCGGTCAGCTGCTGGTAGACGGGAGTGGCCGCCAGCTCGGCACGGAGCTTGTCACCGAAGCCGCCACCGGCGTACCAGACGAGCACGTCGACATCGGCGAGAGACAACTGCTCGGTGCTCACGGTGGCGAAGTTGCGCTCGCCCACCTGGTCGACGACCGGCGGATTCACGAAGCCCAGTTCGTTGAGGAAGCGCACCTTCGGGTCCTGCGCGCCGTAGACACCGAACTGTCCGGGGCCCTGCAGCGCTCCGAGCAGCACCGTCTTGCCGGCGAACGACGGGTTGGCGGCAGCCGTGTCGGCGAACTCGCGCTCGAGATCGGTGATCAGCGTGCTCGCCTGATCGGCCCGACCGAGCGCCTGGCCGAGCAGTGTGGTCTGGTCGCGCCACGGAATGCCGTAGTCGACGAAACCGGTCGGCTGGGTGACGGTCGGGGCGAGCTGGGACAGCGAGTCGAACTCCGACTGCGTGATACCCGCATAGGTACCGACGATGAGATCGGGGCCTGCCGACGCCACCTTCTCCACGTCGATGCCCTCGGACGCGGTCCCGACGATCGCCGGTGCGGCGCCCCCCAGCGCAGACTGCGCCCAGGGCCAGGTCGCGGACGGGTAGTCGCCGTACCAGTCGAACACTCCGACCGGAACGACACCCAGCGCGAGCAGGGTGTCCTGGTCGTTGTACCCGACGCTGACGACGCGCTGCGGATCCGACGGCACGCTGACCTCGCCGTACTTCGTGGACACGGTCGCGCCGGAGTCCTGCGATCCGCCGGAGTCGGAACTGCTGCACGCAGCGGCCACCGCGACGATCGCGCCGGTGGCACCGAGGAGGAAAGAACGACGTGAGACGCCGGCCGACATGGCCATGGTGAGGTGGTCCCTTCGATGGACGGCGGGGACCCAGCCCCCCTGGTGTAGGCAAGGCTAACTTATGCACCGCCGCCTCGGACACGGGTCCGTCCGCGCGCCGAGCCGACGCGGGTCCACTATGGAGTGATGAGCACGTCGCACGAGAGCCACCACTGATGGGCCGCGCCACCGTCCGCCGACCGGTCGTCCGCATCCGCGGACCGCACCGCTCGTCACGGCCCGACACCGTGGTCGCCGAGGAACCGTTGGAGTTACGCGTCGGCGGCAAGGCGTTGGCCGTCACCATGCGTACGCCCGGACACGACGTCGAACTCGCGCACGGGTTCCTCGCCACCGAGGGCGTCATCGGCGGCCGCGACGACATTCTGGCCGCACGGTACTGCGACGGTGTCGACGACGAGGGGCTCAACACCTACAACGTGCTCGATCTCGCTCTGGCAGCGCACGTCCCACCACCCGACCCCGGGGTCGAACGGAACTTCTACACGACATCGTCCTGCGGCGTCTGCGGCAAGGCGTCACTCGATGCGGTGCGGCTCAAGACCCGCCACTCCCCCGGAGCCGACGGCGCGACAGTCACGACGACCGTCCTGACCACGCTCCCGGACACCCTCCGCGAGCACCAGCGCATCTTCGCGTCCACGGGCGGGCTGCACGCGGCCGCGCTCTTCGACACGGACGGCACGCTTCTCGCGGTGCGGGAGGACGTCGGCCGACACAACGCCGTGGACAAGGTGATCGGGTGGGCGGTGCTCGAGGGACGGGTTCCCCTCACGGGAACGGTGCTCATGGTCAGCGGACGCGCGTCCTTCGAGCTCGCGCAGAAGGCCGTCATGGCCGGGATCCCGATCCTCGCCGCGGTGTCCGCGCCGTCGTCGCTCGCCGTCGACCTCGCCGACGAATCCGGCCTGACTGTCGTCGGCTTCCTCCGCGGAGACGGTATGAACGTCTACACCCACGCCCACCGTGTGATCAGCGAGCCGCCGCCCGACGACGCCCGGTGATCAGACCGACGACGGTCAACAGCACGACCACCGCGAGGGTGGCGAGTACCTGACGACGGGACGACGCGTCCGTCAGCATGAGCACGGTCAGGCCCACGAGGAGCGCGAGCGCCACCCAGCTGAGGTACGGGAACGCCCACATGCGAACGGGCAGTGGACCTGCCGCCTCCAGACGGCGTCGTAGTCGTAGCTGCGACGCCACCGTCACCGCCCAGATCGCCAACAGGGACGCGCCCACGGCGTTCAGCAGGAACGTCAGCAGACCGTCGAGGTCGAGATAGTTCAGCAGCACGGTCACGAAGCCGAAGAACACCGAGACGAGCAGCGCGGCACGCGGGACCCCCGACGCATCCACCCGCGCCAACTAGCCATGCCCGTCCCGCCCACCACCGGCCGGCCTCCGGCCTTCCCGCAACGCCAGCGAGTACATCATCCGGCTGGTCGCGTAGATCTGCGCGTTGAAGGCACTGAGCAGTGACAGCACGATGATGGCCTCCATGAAGCCGACCACCCCGGAGAGGTTCGCCTGCTGCAGCACCAGCGTGAACGGGCTCTCCGCGGCCGACTGCGCCTCGTCGAGGCGGTTCCACGGCAGCAGCAACGTGATCACCAGGATCGACCCGAGGTAGAAGACGCTGATGCGCCACACGACGCTGCGCACCGCGCGCCCCACCGACAGGGCCGGGTCCTTCGACTCGGCCGCCGCGATGGTCACGATCTCGATGCCGCCGAAGGCGAACGCCACGACCAGCAGCCCCGCGGCGATGCCCGAGACGCCATTGGGCGCGAACCCACCGAGACCGGTGAAGTTGGCGGCGCCGACAGGGTCCGAACCGGGGAGCAGGCCGAACACCAGCAACGTCCCGACGACGAGGAACCCGATGATGACGGTGACCTTGATGGCGGCGAACCAGAACTCGAACTCGCCGAAGTTCGACACCTTCGCGAGGTTGATCGCGGCGAAGACGACCATGGCCACGAGGGCGGGGATCCACGGATCCACACCGAACCATGCACCCATGAAGGCTGCGGCGCCGGTCATCTCGGCGCCCATGACCATGACGAGGGTGAACCAGTACAGCCAGCCGGTGACGAAGCCGGCGGTGCGGCCGAACGCCATCTCGGCGTAGGTCGAGAACGATCCCGACGACGGCGAGGCGGCGGCCATCTCGCCGAGCATGCGCATGACGAGGATCACGAGGAAGCCGGCGAGGGCGTAGGACAGGAGGACGGCGGGTCCCGCGGCGGCGATGCCGGCGCCGGTGCCCAGGAACAGCCCGGCGCCGATCGCGGAGCCGAGGCCCATCATCGTCAGATGGCGGACCTTCAGTCCGTCGGTGAGTGAGTCGACCATGAGAAGGAAACGGTAACGCTACGTCCGGACGCGGACCTCGGCGCCCGTCGCCGCAAGGACGTCGTCGACCCCCACACCGGGTGCGGTCTCGATCAGTTCGAGCCCGTCCGCCGTGACGTCGAGGACCGCCAGATCGGTGATGATGCGGTGCACGCAGCCGCGACCGGTGAGCGGGAGCGTGCACCTCTCGACGATCTTGGGCTCCCCGCTGCGGGAGACGTGTTCCATCATCACGATGACGCGTCGCGCTCCGTGGACCAGGTCCATCGCGCCGCCCATCCCCTTGACCATGTGGCCGGGGATCATCCAGTTGGCGAGATCACCGCGGCTGTCCACCTGCATCGCGCCGAGGACGGCGACGTCCACGGCGCCGCCGCGGATCATGCCGAAGGACTGTGCCGAGTCGAAGAACGAGGCCCCCGGGAGCACGGTGACGGTCTCCTTGCCGGCATTGATCAGCTCGGGATCGAGTTCGTCCTCGGTGGGGTACGGGCCCACGCCCAGAACTCCGTTCTCCGAGTGCAGGATCACGGTCCTGTCGGGGGGAATGTGGGCCGGGATCAACGTGGGCATACCGATGCCCAGGTTCACGTACTGCCCGTCCTCGAGTTCGGCGGCCACCCGTGCCGCCATCTCGTCCCGTGTGCGCGGAGTCGGGGTCATGACCGCACCGTCCTGCGCTCGATCCCGACCGTCACGGGCCCGACGACGACGACGCGCTGAACGTGGATACCGGGCGTGTGCACGTCCTCGGGCGTCAGCTCCCCCGGCTCGACCAGATGCTCTACCTGGGCGATGGTGATGCGCCCCGACTCCGCTGCCGGTGGATTGAAGTTGCGGGCGCTGGCCCGGTAGACGAGATTGCCGTACCGATCACCCTTCCAGGCGTGCACCAGTGCGAAGTCGGCGGCGATCCCGCGCTCGAGGACATGGGTGACGCCGTCGAACTCGCGCGTCTCCTTCGGGGCCGAGGCGAGAGCGACCCCGCCGGCGCCGTCGTACCGCTGTGGCAGCCCGCCCTCGGCGACCTGTGTCCCCACCCCCGCGGGGGTGAAGAACGCCGGGACTCCGGCGCCGCCCGCTCGCAGCCGCTCGGCGAGCGTGCCCTGCGGTGTCAGCTCCACTTCGAGTTCACCGCCGAGGTACTGGCGGGCGAACTCCTTGTTCGACCCGACGTACGAGCTGACGGTCCTGCGGATCCGGCCCTGCTCCAACAGGATTCCCAACCCGAAGCCGTCGGTCCCGCAGTTGTTGCTGATGGTCTCGAGATCGGTCGCACCCTGGTCGAGCAGCGCAGCGATCAACAGCTCCGGCACACCGACCAGACCGAATCCGCCCACCGCGATCGACGATCCGCTCGGGATGTCGGCCACCGCCTCGGCGGCCGAGGCCACCACCTTGTTCATCATGACCGTGACCCTAACGCACCGTTCGACAGGTGAACAGAAGTCCGCGATGCGAACACTGTGCTTCAATGAGACACGCGCATCCGAGCCGACGAGGAGAGGACCCCATGACCGAGCCCGCACCGCCGCAGACCCGCGCTGCCGCCGCGGATCACGTGCAGTCCCTCGCCCGCGGACTCGCGGTGATCCGGGCCTTCGACGCGGACCATCCCCGTCGCACGCTGTCCGAGGTCGCCCGAGCCACCGATCTCACCCGCGCCACTGCCCGTCGCTTCCTGCTCACCCTGGTCGAACTCGGGTACGTCCGCACCGACGGCACCACCTTCGCGCCGACTCCGAGGGTCCTCGATCTCGGCTACTCGTACCTCTCGTCGCTCTCGCTCCCCGAGATCGCCGGACCGCATCTCGAGGCCTTGACCGCGCGCGTGCACGAGTCCTCGTCGGTGTCCGTCCTGGACGACCTCGACGTCGTCTACGTCGCCCGGGTCCCGGTGAGTCGCATCATGACCGTGTCCATCACCATCGGCACCCGTTTCCCCGCCTACGCCACCTCGATGGGCAGAGTCCTGTGGGCCGGTGTCGACGAGAACGCTCTCGCGAACCTTCTCGCGCGCACCGACCTCCGCGACCTCACGGGACGGACGGTGACGACGGAGTCGAGCCTGCGCGCCGAACTCGATCTCGTTCGGACACAGGGCTTCTGCATCGTCGACCAGGAACTCGAGATCGGACTCCGCTCGATCGCCGCGCCGCTGCACGGGCACGGCGGCGCCGTCACCGCCGCGGTCAACATCAGCACTCCCGCGGCGCGCTACTCGCTCGACGAGTTGAGAACCACCGTCGTGCCGGCGCTGCTGAGCACCGCGGCCGCCATCGACGCCGATCTCGCCCGCGTCGCGTCGCGGTCGGACGCAGCCCGCACCTCCTGACCTCTCCCCCCACCCGACCACCGACACACGAGACGAGACCACGCCATGCTCGACGCCGTCATCTGCGCTCCGCTGCGCACCCCCGTGGGCCGCTTCGGCGGGGCCCTGAAGACCGTTCCCGCAGCGGACCTCGCGTCTGCCGTGATCATCGAGATCCTCTCGCGCACCGGGCTGTCCGGCGCCGACATCGACGACGTGATCCTCGGGCAGGGCGCACCGAACGGCGAGGCACCGGCGATCGGACGCGTCGCCGCACTCGATGCGGGGCTCGGCATCGGCGTCCCCGGCCGCCAGGTCGACCGCCGCTGCGGGTCCGGGCTGCAGGCCGTTCTCGACGCCTGCATGCAGGTCTCCACGGGCGTGAGCGACGTCGTGCTCGCGGGCGGCGTGGAATCGATGAGCTCCACCGAGTTCTACACCGACGGTGTGCGGTGGGGCGTCGGCGCCGACTCCGTGCCCCTCCAGGACAGGCTCGCACGGGCCCGGATCACGGCCGGCGGCACACACTTTCCCGTGCCCGGTGGGATGATCGAGACGGCCGAGAACCTCCGCGAGCAGTACGGTGTGTCCCGCGCCGACCAGGACGCCTTCGCGGTGCAGTCCCACCAGCGCGCCGTCGCGGCGCAACGGAGCGGCGTCTTTGCCGAGGAGATCGCGCCCGTCACAGTGCCTCGGCGCAGGGGCGATCCCGTCGTCGTCACCGACGACGAGCACCCCCGAGCCGACACCACCCTCGAGTCGCTGTCCCGGCTCCGCCCGATCCGCGGAACGATCGATCCGGAATCGACGGTCACCGCCGGCAACGCCAGCGGCCAGAACGACGGCGCCGCGCTCTGCCTCGTCACCACGGCGGACAGGGCCGCAGCGCTGGGGCTGACACCCCTGGTCCGACTCGCCGGATGGGCGGTGGCCGGTGTCGCGCCGGCGACGATGGGCATCGGCCCGGTCCCGGCGACGGCCGCTGTTCTCGGCCGGCTCGGCCTCACCCTCGACGACATGGACGTCGTCGAACTGAACGAGGCGTTCGCCGCCCAGGTGTTGTCGGTGCTGACCGAATGGTCGATGGACCCCGCCGACCCTCGGCTCAACCCGCACGGCTCGGGCATCTCCCTCGGCCACCCGGTCGGCGCGACCGGCGCACGCATCCTGACCACCCTCGCTCACGAGATGGTGCGACGAGACGTGCGGTACGGCCTCGAGACGATGTGCATCGGCGGCGGCCAGGGACTCGCGGCGGTGTTCGAGCGCGTCTAGGGACGGTCCGCGTGCCCGAGGTCGCGCTCCGGGTCGACCTCGTCTCGAACGAGTTGCTTCAGGACGGTGATCTCGGGAAAACCGCCGCGCTCCTTGCGATCCCACACCACGGACTCCCCCACCACGACGCGGAAGACTCCGCCGGTGCCGGGAATCAGCGCCACCTCGGTGAGGTCGGATCCGAAGGTCTGCAGCAGTTCCTGCGCCATCCATCCGGCTCGCAGGAGCCACTGACACTGGGTGCAGTACGTGATCGCGACGCGCATGGCGGCGACCCTACCCCCGACGCACGAGAGCCCCGGCGACCATCGGTCGTCGGGGCTCTCGATCGAGCTGAGGGGGTCAGGCGCTCTTCTCGCGCCGTTCCGGCCGGTCCGGCTTGCGCGGCACGATGGTGGGGAGCACGTTGTCGTTCACGGTCTCCGCCGTCACGACCACCTTCGCCACGTCGTCACGACTGGGGATGTCGAACATGACCGGGTTGAGCACTTCCTCCATGATCGCGCGCAGTCCACGAGCGCCCGTGCCGCGATGGATGGCCTGCTCGGCCATCGCGTCCAGCGCGTCCGGGGTGAACTCCAATTCGACACCGTCCATGTCGAACAGGCGCGTGTACTGCTTCACCAGAGCGTTCTTCGGCTCCGACAGGATGGTCACGAGGGACTCCTTGTCGAGATGCGTGACCGACGCGACGACCGGCAGGCGACCGATGAACTCGGGAATCAGACCGAACTTGATCAGATCCTCGGGCATGACCTCGGCGAAGTGGTCCTGCGTGTCGATCTCGGCCTTGGAGTGGACCTCGGCGCCGAAGCCGAGGCCGCGCTTGCCGATGCGGTCCGACACGATCTTCTCGAGCCCGGCGAACGCACCGGCGACGATGAAGAGCACGTTGGTCGTGTCGATCTGGATGAACTCCTGGTGCGGGTGCTTGCGTCCACCCTGCGGCGGGACACTGGCCTGCGTGCCCTCGAGGATCTTGAGCAGGGCCTGCTGCACACCCTCGCCGGAGACGTCGCGCGTGATCGACGGGTTCTCGCTCTTGCGAGCGATCTTGTCGACCTCGTCGATGTAAATGATGCCGGTCTCGGCACGCTTGACGTCGTAGTCCGCGGCCTGGATCAGCTTGAGGAGGATGTTCTCGACGTCCTCACCGACGTACCCGGCCTCGGTCAACGCGGTGGCGTCGGCGATGGCGAACGGGACGTTCAGCATCTTCGCCAGCGTCTGCGCGAGATAGGTCTTGCCGCAGCCGGTGGGGCCGAGCATCAGGATGTTGGACTTGGCCAGTTCCACGGTCTCACCACGGCCGTCACGGGCCTTGTCGCCGGCCTGGATGCGCTTGTAGTGGTTATAGACCGCGACGGCGAGACGACGCTTCGCCGTGTCCTGACCAATGACGTAGTTCTCCAGGAAGTCGCGGATCTCCGCGGGCTTGGGCAACTCGTCGAGCTTGACCTCGCTCGACTCGGCCAGTTCTTCCTCGATGATCTCGTTGCACAGATCGATGCACTCGTCACAGATGTAGACACCTGGTCCGGCAATGAGCTTCTTGACCTGCTTCTGGCTCTTTCCGCAGAAAGAGCACTTGAGCAGATCACCACCGTCACCGATGCGTGCCATGAGCGTTAGTCCTCACTAGTGAAAGAGAATCTCTGCGTGCGACCGTACCCGCCTTCGCGGTCGGAGGTCGACTTCTGACGCAACCCGAGCAGGCATGTCGGAGCGGCGTCGCACCCCCTCGGACGTGGGTGAATCGATGCAGTCCGGGGGCTCGGAACCGGCCGGAGCCACCCGTTCACGACCCGTCGTCCGGGCGTGTCGGGAGCGGCCTCCGGCCGGCCGGCGTCACTTGCGTGCGGAGAGCTTGCGGTATTCGAAGACGGTGTCGATGATCCCGTAGTCCTTGGCCTCCTCGGCCGTGAGGATCTTGTCGCGATCGGTGTCCTTGCGGATGACGTCGGCGTCCTTGCCGGTGTGGCGACCGAGGGTGGTCTCCATCAGACGACGCATGCGCTCGATCTCCCGAGCCTGGATCTCGAGGTCCGACACCTGGCCCTGCACACCGCCGGTGGACGGCTGGTGGATGAGGACGCGAGCGTTCGGCAGTGCCGCACGCTTGCCGGGGGCACCCGCTGCGAGCAGCACGGCGGCGGCCGACGCGGCCTGACCGAGGCAGACGGTCGCGACATCGGCGCGCACGTACTGCATCGTGTCGTAGATCGCCATCAGCGACGTGAACGAGCCACCGGGCGAGTTGATGTACATCGTGATGTCGCGGTCGGGATCGAGACCCTCGAGCACGAGCAGCTGCGCCATGATGTCGTTCGCCGAGGCGTCGTCGACCTGCACGCCGAGGAAGATGATGCGCTCCTCGAAGAGCTTGTTGTACGGGTTCGACTCCTTGACGCCGTAGCTGGAGTGCTCGACGAAGGACGGGAGGATGTAGCGGGAATCGGGCCCGGCGGGCGAGCTGGAGCCGGGGAGAGAACGGGGATCGAAGAGCTGGGACATCAGTACTCCAAGGGTGTGGGTGAAGAGATCGGACGACCGACAGGAGCGAGCGCGTCGCGCGCTACGCTGTCCGGTCCGATCAGTTGTCGGCTCCGCTGGTGCCGCCGGCCTGCTCGGCGCGTGTGATGACGTGATCGACCATGCCGTACTCGAGGGCCTGCTGCGCCGTGAACCACCGGTCGCGGTCGGAATCCTCGGTGACCTGCTCGAACGACTGCCCGGTGTGCTGTGCGATCAGTTCGGCCATCTCGCGCTTGGTGAGGGCGAACTGCTCGGCCATGATGGCGATGTCCGCCGCGCTGCCGCCGATTCCGGCGGACGGCTGGTGCATCATGATGCGGGCGTGCGGCAGGGCGTAGCGCTTGCCCTTGGTCCCGGCGGTGAGCAGGAACTGGCCCATCGACGCCGCCAGGCCCATCGCGTAGGTCGCGACGTCGCACTCGGCGAAGTTCATCGTGTCGTAGATCGCCATGCCGGCCGAGACGGAACCGCCGGGCGAGTTGATGTAGAGCGCGATGTCGCGAGTGGGGTCCTCTGCCGAGAGCAGGAGGATCTGGGCGCACAGCTTGTTCGCGATGTCGTCGTCGACCTGCGTGCCGAGGAAGATGATGCGCTCACGGAGCAGACGCTCGTAGACGGAGTCGCTGAGGTTGAGTCCGGCGGTCGCGGACGTCATGGCCGGAGCGGTCACGATCGACCCTGCCTGACGGGACGGCCCTGCCTGGTCGGTGTTGGTCGCCGGGTTCGTGGTGGTCACGGTACCTGCCTTCTCGTGCTCGATGTGGTCTCGCCTGAACGAGTTTCTCGCCGTGAGCGCGAACGTTCCCTGTGGACGGAACGCTCACGTTCTCTGTCACCGACACTAACGAAGGACGGCGGCCCCGGAGTCCCGGAACCGCCGTCGTTCGCTGTGAGCGTTACTTCTGCTGTTCGCCCGCAGACGAATCGTCCGCAACCGACTCGTCCGTGGACGACTCGATCTCCGCCGACTCGGTCTCGTCGGTGGCCTCGTCCTCGGGATCTCCGAAGAGCTCCTTGGTGTCGACGCTCGCACCGGCGGTGTCGGTCACGGAGACGCGATCGACGATCGCGGCGAGTGCCTTGCTGCGTCGGATGTCGGCGAACAGTGCGGGCAGCTGGTTGGCCTGCTGCACCTGCTGGATGAACTCCTCCGGCGCGATGCCGTAGCGCTGCGCCTGGAAGACGATGTTCTGGGTCAGCTCTTCCTGTCCGACCTGGACCGACTCGGCGTCGGCGATGGTGTCGAGCAACAGCTGGGTGCGCACGGACTTCTCGGCACTCTCACGCGCGTTCGTGTCGAACTCCTCGCGCGAGGAGCCTGCGGCCTCGAGCTGCTGCGCGAGCTTGTCCTCGTCGTGGTCGAGCGGATGGATCGCGTCGTGCAGCGCGGAATCGACCTCGGCCTTGACGAAGGCCTCGGGAACCGGGACCTCGACGGACTCGAGCAGAGCCTCGAGCACCTTGTCGCGGATCTGCCCGGCCTGCTCGACCTTCTTGACGCGGGCCACGCGCTCGCGCAGATCGGCCATCAGCTCGTCGAACGTGTCGAACTGGCTCGCCAGCTGGGCGAACTCGTCGTCGGGCTCGGGCAGCTCGCGCTCCTTCACCGACTTCACCGTGACGGTGACCTGCGCTTCCCGGCCGGCGTGCTCACCGGCGAGCAGCGTCGTCGGGAACTCCTTGGAGTCACCCACGGACAGGCCGACGATCGCGTCGTCGAGACCCTCGATGAGCTGGCCGGAGCCGACCTCGTGGGACAGGCCCTCGGTCGAGGCCTCCGCGACGTCCTCGCCGTCGACCGTGGCCGACAGGTCGATGGAGACGAAGTCGCCGGTCTGCGCAGCGCGCTCGACACCGGTGAGGGTGCCGAAACGCTGACGCAGCGAGAGCAGCTGCTCGTCGACGGCCTCGTCGGTGATCTCGACCGGGTCGACGGTGACGGTGACGCTCGAGAAGTCGGGCAGCGTGATCTCGGGACGCACGTCGACCTCGGCGGTGAAGACGATCTCCTCGCCGTCCTCGAGCTTGGTGATCTCGATGTCCGGCTGGCCGAGGGGCTTCAGCTCGGTCGAGCTGAGCGCGTCGTTGTACTTGGCGGGCAACGCGTCGTTGACCACCTGGTTCAGGACGTTCGCGCGGCCGACGCGTGCCTCGAGAAGCTTCGCGGGCGCCTTGCCGGGCCGGAACCCGGGCAGGCGGATCTGCTGCGCGAGCGTCTTGTAGGCGCGGTCGAAATCAGGCTTCAGCTCCTCGAAGGGCACCTCGACGTTGATACGGACTCGCGTCGGGCTCAGCTGCTCGACAGTGCTCTTCACGAACGTGCTCCTTCATCTGCTCGACTGCAGTGATTCGTTGTCGGACTGTGGTGGTGCGGGGTGGTTCCGGTGGGAAGGTGGATCTGGACCATTCGATCGCGGCGACCGACGTCTGTCGGGATGACAGGATTCGAACCTGCGACCCTCCGCTCCCAAAGCGGATGCGCTACCAAGCTGCGCCACATCCCGTTCCTCGTGCACGCCGTCACCCTCGATCGTGGCGATTCGCACCGGCAAGGCCACAGCGACGTGCGCCGACGATCCTACGGCGGTACCGCGGAGGCGCCGACGGCGGGCCGATTTCTCGATCGCGCGCGACGTTCGGTACAGTTCCTCAACGCAGGCGGCAGGAGCTGGCGATCCCAGCACCGCCGCAGGCATGCGGGCGTAGCTCAATGGTAGAGCCTCAGTCTTCCAAACTGATTACGCGGGTTCGATTCCCGTCGCCCGCTCCGCTAACGCGAGAGCCCCCCGATTCACCGAATCGGGGGGCTCTCGTGTGTTCGGGGGTCAGCCGGCGTCGGACAGGACTCCGGCGCCGTCGCGCGCCGAGGTGACCAGCGACACTGCCTCGAAGATGCTTCCGCACACGGTGATCGGCGAGCAGACGCCGAGGAGCTCGAGCGGGCGCCGCACTGCGGGGTCGGTGGCCACCAGCACCATCGGACGGACCGACAGCGAGGACGCCGCGCCGAGGAGAAGGACGGCGCCGGCGCTGCCCAGGAAGGTGACGTCCGACAGGTCGAGAACCACGTCCTCGTGGCCGCGAGCGGCCACGCGTGCCAGGACCTCGCGGAGTTCGGGCGTGGTGCTCATGTCGATCTCGCCGCCGACCGACACCACGGCGACGTCGCCGCGTTCGTATTCGAGGACGGTGAGATCGGCAGCGTCGAAAGAGAAGTGGGTGTCGAGTCCGTGTGCGGTCATTGCTGTGTCTCCCGGTTCGTGTGCGTCGATCTCGTTCCTCGGCGTCTGCCTTAGATTCGCCCGCCAGAGTGACGAGGCTGCGTGCAGAGCATCACGATCCGATAACGTTCACAGCACATCGAGATAACGCCGTTGCAGACTCAACTGCCTGTTCCGGGCATGACATCGCCTCGCGTCGGGAACACTGTGGTCATCTCGGCACCGTCCGTTCGAACCGCTGGAGGCCTGCATGCCCGTGTCCCACCCCGTCGTCGTCGGAGTCGACGGATCGTCCGCAGCGCTCGCGGCCGTGCGATGGGCCACGCGGCTCTGCACCGCTCGCGGCCTGCCCCTCGTGCTGGTCACGGCGGTGTCCGCGCCGGCCTTCGCGGACGTCGACGACACTGCAGCGAGTGCACTCGACCGCATTCTCGCCGACGGAGTGGACGCGGCGCGGGCCGTGGCGGCCGACGTGTCGGTCTCCACCGAGACCCACCACGGCACCCCCGCCGGAGTACTGGTCGAACGATCGACGGACGCCGCGATGATCGTCGTGGGGACGCGGGGGCTCGGCGAGTTCACCGGAGGACTCTCCGCGTCGGTGAGCACGGCGGTGGCGACACACGCCTCGTGCGCCGTCACCGTGGTGCCTCTGGACACGCCGCCGAACGAGGGCACGGGACACGCCGTCGTCGTCGGCGTCGACGGCACGGACAACAGCGTGCCCGCCGTCCGCTGGGCGTTCGAGATCGCCTCGTCACGTGGGGCATCGCTGATCGCCGTGCACGCGTGGAGCGACATCGACGTTCCCGGCGGCCTCGGTCGGTCTGCCGAGGACGAGGAGGCCGTCCTCGCGGAGACGATGGCCGGGTGGTCGCAGGACTACCCCGACGTCGAGGTGGAGCGCGTGGTGGTCCAGGACCGGCCGGTGCGGGAACTCGTGGCCAGATCGGCCGAGGCGGACCTCGTCGTCGTGGGTCGCCGCGGGCGGGGTGGATTCACCTCGCTCCTGCTGGGATCGACCAGCCGAGCCGTGATGCACTCGGTGGACGTCCCTGTCACCGTCGTGCCGTCGCCCGTCTGATCCGTCCTCGCCCTCGCGAGGGGTGATCGGCCTACTGTTTCAGATGCTGCAGGCACGCGGACTCGGTCCGCCGACGAGAGGACCGGGCGTGGAAGAGATCCCCGCAGGCCTGACGGTCCACTCCCTCTACCAACCCGTCGTCGACCTCTCGACGCGCGCGCTGGTCGGCTACGAGGCCCTCGCCCGCGGCCCCGTCGGCACACCCTGGGAGTCACCCGCCGCACTGTTCGAGTCGGCGCGTGCGCACGGGACCGTCGGTCAGCTGGACTGGATGTGCCGAGTCAGTGCGCTCCGAGGGGCGCTGGAGGCCAATCTGCCGACCGGGTTGCAGTTGTTCGTCAACATGGAACCCAGCGCGATGAACCTCGCGCCTCCCGCGGGGGTGGCCGCTCTGCTCGCCGAGGCGTCGCGACTGTCGGTGGTCGTGGAGATCACCGAACGTGACCTGCTCGCCGACCCCGCATCGCTGCTCGAGGCAGTGGAACGAGTGCGCGACCGACGGTGGCTCGTGGCGGTGGACGACGTGGGAGCCGAGACGGCGAGCCTGGCCCTGCTGCCGTTCCTGCGGCCCGACATCATCAAGCTGGACATGACGTTCACCCAGCAGCGGGCGACGGCGGACACCGCGCGGGTGCTCGCGGCGGTCTCGGCGGAGTCCGACCGCACGGGCGCGGTGGTCCTCGCCGAGGGCATCGAGACCGAGGAACACCTGCATCTCGCGCGTGAGATGGGCGCTGCTCTCGGCCAGGGCTGGCTCTTCGGCACGCCCGCTCCGTTGCCGCGCCGTGAGCCACACGCCGGCCCGACCGCCGCCGACCTGCCGTCGGACTCCCCCTTCGCCGTCGGGCTCACCCACCGCATGCCGTCCGCGCCGACGCCCTTCGCACTCGCCGCGGCCACCGGTGGCATCCGCCGCGGGCGTCTGTCCCTGCTCTCCACGATCATCGACCAGTTCGCGCTCCACGCGGCGGCCACCGGACCGTCGACCATCGTGCTGGCCACGGTTCCGCACTCGTTCGAGGTGTCCGCCGAGCAGATGCATCAGGCCGCGCACCTCGCCGCGTCCGGGACGCTCGTCGCCCTGTTCGGACGAGGCGGCGCCGCGACCACACCGCCGGTGCCCGGCCTGCACACCATGAGGCTGCCCGCCGCGGACCCGCTGTTGCGGGAACTGTCGGTGATCGTCGTGAGCCCGCACTTCACCGCCGCCGTCATCGGAGCCGAAACGGACGGCGACGGATCGACCGAGTCGGACCCGGTGTTCGACTACCGCCTGACGTACGACCGCGAACTGGTGCTCGACGCGGCCACCCTGTTGCTCCGCCGCACCACGCCCGTACCGACCGAACCCGGATCGGGTCCGCTGCCCGTCTTCGGACCCCAGCGACCGCCGCGCATGTTCGGACACGGTCGAAACGGGTAGTCGGACGAGGTGACCGCGATGCTGAACGACACCCCGACCACCTCGACCCCGCCGACCGCAGCCGCGCTGCCGACGGCGCGTGGGCCGCTGTCCTCCGCCGTCCTGTCCGCACTCGTGCAGTCCCCGTCGGACGCGGGCAGCGTCGTCGCCCCCGTCACGGACGCCGATCCCTACGGCGACGACCTTCATCTCGCGTTGTACCTCTGCTACGAACTGCACTACCGCGGGCTCCCCGGTGTGGACGACGCCTGGGAGTGGAATCCCGACCTCCTGCGTCTGCGTGCCGAGATGGAGAGCGCCTTCCTCGCCGACGTCCGTGCGCACGTGACGGTGGGCGGCTCGGCGGCCGACGAGATGGACCTGTTGTCGACGGAGCACGTCGACGGGTCCGGCCCGTCCTTCCACCTCCGCGACACCGGCACCGCCGAGCAGATGCGGGAGTACCTCGCGCACCGGTCGCTGTACCACCTCAAGGAGGCCGACCCCCACGCGTGGACGATCCCGCGGCTCCAGGGTCAGGCCAAGGCCTCCTACGTCGCCGTCGAGTTCGACGAGTTCGGCGGCGGGCGCGGAAGCCGCATGCACCAGAACCTCTTTCGCGACCTCCTCGCAGCGGCGGGACTCGACGCGACCTACCTCGGTTACCTCGACCGGGTGGGTGCACCGACCCTCGCACCGGTCAACCTGATGTCGATGTTCGGTCTGCACCGATCGCTGCGGGGTGCCGCCGTCGGACACCTCGCCGCGACCGAGATCACCTCCTCACCCGGATCGCAGCGGCTGGTGAAAGCGTTGCAGCGGTTGGAGTTCCCGGCCGAGTGCGTCGCGTTCTACGCCGAGCACGTCGAGGCGGACGCGGTGCACGAGCAGGTCATGCGACACGACGTGGTGGGCGACCTCATCGCGCGCGAACCGGAACTCGAGGCGGACGTCGTCTTCGGGATGCGCGCCATCGACCACGTCGAGAACGTCCTGGCGGACCATCTCATGGACGCGTGGAGCAACGGCCGGGAGTCGCTGCGCCCCGCGTCGTGATCCGCGACCGGAACCGGACTCTCCGTACACTGGGACCATGGAACCTCTGCTCCTGATCATCGTCGTCGTGGCTCTGGTCGTCGGCGTCGTCGTCGTGTCCCAGCGCAGGTCCGGCCGACGGAGTCTCGAGTCGCTCGACGACGCCAAGGCCGACGCGCGTCAGGCCATCGAGCGCCTCGGCGGCCAGGTGTACAACCTGGTCGGCTCGGACACTGCCTCCAAGCAGGCTCTGGCCGACGCGTCCGAGCGCTACACGGCCGCGGGCTCACAGATCGATCAGGCGCAGTCCCCCACCCAGGCGCGTCTGGCCAAACAGACTGCGCTGGAAGGGCTCTACTACATCCGCGCTGCCCGGCTGGCGATGGGCATGGACCCCGGCCCCGAGGTCCCCACCATCGACGGACAGAAGTCCGCGGGCGAGGTCACCGAGGAACGCACCGTCGACTACGAGGGTCGGGCCGTGACCGCGAGCCCCGGACCGTCCGAGAAGACGCCGAACTACTACCCCGGCGGACGCGTGGCGGGTCGCCCCGTCCCTGCGGGCTGGTACTCCGAGCCGTGGTGGAAGCCCGCCCTCGTGGCCGGCGCGTGGGGCATGGGATCCATGTTCCTGTTCTCCGCGATGTTCTCCGGGATGGCCGGCGTGGGCTACGGGGCGGACAACTTCGCCAGCGGTGAGGGCGACGGGACCGACATGAGCGACGGCGGCGACATGGGCGGCGACACGGGTGACGGTGGTGGCGACATGGGCGGCGATGCCGGGGGCGACTTCGGTGGTGGCGACTTCGGCGGTGGTGGCGACTTCGGCGGTGGTGGCGACTTCGGGGGCGGCGGCGACTTCGGAGGTTTCTGACCTCCACGGGCGCCGGTCCGCACACCCCCCGGTGCCGTGCACCCCGTCCAGTCAGCGGAACCGGGTGCGCGCCCCCCGGAACTCGTGCGGACGGATCAGTGCTCGACCGACCTCACGTCGCCTGACACGTCGGGCACCAGAAGAGGTTGCGGCCCTTCATGTCCGCGGTGAGAATCGTCGTGCCGCAGATCAGGCACGGCTGGCCGTTCCTCTTGTAGACGTAGGAACGCGGGCGTCCCGGTCCTCGCGACCCGGTGCCCGAGTCGTGTTCCTTGTCCAGCGTGATGATGCGCCCGCGTCGCACGCCCACCTTCATCAACTCGACGAGATCCGTCCACATCTCGTCCCACTCCTCGTGGTCGAGGTGCTTGCCGGTGCGGAACGGGCTCACGCGGTGCCGGAACAGCAGCTCGGCCCGGTAGACGTTGCCGATGCCGGCGATGACGTCCTGCTCCATCAGCAACGCGCCGACCGCCATGGCCGACTTGTGAATCCGGTGGAACGCCTTCTCCGGGTCGGACTCCTTGCGCAGCGGATCGGGACCCAGGCGCGCCACCAGCGCGTCGACCTGAGTGTCGTCGAAGATCTCGCAGCGGGTGGGGCCGCGCAGGTCGGTGCCGTACTCCTCCCCCACCATGCGCATCCGCACCTGGCCGACGGGCTCCTTCATGGGAACGGACTGCTCGCCGAACTTGCCGTACAGCCCGAGGTGGACGTGGACGATCGCCCCGTTGTCGTACCGGTGGAGCAGATGCTTGCCCCAGGCGTCGGCGCGCTTCAGGACATGCCCGGAGACCCACTCGGCACCGTCGACGAAACGTCCCTGCGGACTGGACACCTCGATGACCTGGCCGCCGAAACGCTTCTGGTGCAGTCGCGCCAGACGATGGAGAGTGTGCCCCTCGGGCATGGGTGGTACCTGACTACTCGGGCTGTGGTGCGGACCCTCTTATTCGGAGCCGCCGTCGGCCGAGGGTGCACCGGGAACGGCCGGCGCGTCGCCGGTGCGCTCGTACTCGGACAGGATGTCGATGCGGCGCTGGTGGCGCTCCTCGCCCGACCACGGGGTCTCGAGGAACGCGTCCACGATCGCGAGCGCCTCGGGCAGCGTGTGCATGCGGCCGCCGATGCCGATCAGCTGCGCCTTGTTGTGCTGACGCGCGAGCTGGGCCGTCTCGACGCTCCAGGCGAGAGCACACCGCGCGCCGGGGACCTTGTTGGCCGCGATCTGCTCACCGTTGCCGGAGCCACCTAGCACCAGTCCGAGGCTCTCCGGGTCGGCGACCGTGCGGCGAGCCGCCTCGATGCAGAACGCCGGGTAGTCGTCCACCGCGTCGTACGTGAACGCACCGCAGTCGATCGGCTCGTGTCCCGATTCCCGCAGGTGGTCGATGATCTGATTCTTGAACTCGAAGCCGGCGTGATCGGCACCCAGGTATACGCGCATGGCTAGAGTTTGACAGGTGCCCCCCTCCGCCCCGACGCCACCGTGCGGGTGGGGCCCCGTCGCCGGGGTGGACGGCGCCGCGGGCCGGTGGGTGGTGGCTCGCCTCCACGAGGGACGAGTGTCGTTGACCCTGGTCGACACCGTCGCGGCCGTCCTGGACACCACCCGGGACTGCGCGGCCGTCGGGGTCGACATGCCGCTGACCGTTCCCGACGCCGGAGTGCGGGCGAGCGAACTCCAGGTTCGGACGTTCCTGGGCCCGGCGCGATCGTCGCTCTTCCCCACGCCGGTACGCGACGCGGTGTGGGCGGCCTCCTGGGAGGACGCCTGCGTGATCGCCCGCGCCCGCACGGGCAAGGCCATCAGCAAGCAGTCCTGGTACCTCACCGACCACATCCGGGCCTGGGACGCGGCCGACCCCGACATCGCGCGGGTGATCGAGGTGCACCCGGAATCGTCGTTCCGGGCACTCGCCCCCGCCACGCGCTTCACGTCGAAGAAACGAGCCCGCGGCATCGCGCAACGGCTGCAAGCACTCTCGGTGGTGGTGGACGTGCCGGCGCTGCTGGAGGCCACGAGTGCGATCGAGGACGGGCCCGCGATGGACGACGTGCTCGACGCGGTGGCGGCCGCCTGGTCCGCGCGTCGCTGGCTCGGCGGCGAGGCACTGGAGTTCGGAGACGGCACTCGCGATCGCCGGGGCCGTCCCGACCTCATCGTGGTCTGACGCACCCCGCCGGCATCACCGACGGGGTGCGCGGTCGACTCAGTCGAACTGCGGGTCCTCGTTGCGAGAACGCTTGAGCTCGAAGAAGTGCGGGTACGACGCGAAGATCACCGACGCGTCCCACAGCTTGCCGGCCTCCTCGCCGCGCGGGATCCTCGACAGCACGGGACCGAAGAAGGCGACACCGTTGACGTGGATGGTCGGCGTGCCGACGTCCTTGCCCACCTTGTCCATTCCCGCGTGGTGGCTCTTGCGCAGCGCGTCGTCGAACTCACTGCTCGCGGCCGCCTCGGCCAACGAGGCCGGGAGGTCCAGTGCAGCGAGCGACTTCTGGATCACGTCCGGGAAGTCCTTGTTGCCCTCGTTGTGGATTCGCGTCCCCATCTCGGTGTAGAGCGGCTCGAGGATCTCGTCGCCCTTCTCCTGCGCGGCCGCGATCGCGACGCGGACGGGACCCCACGCCTTCTTCATCATGTCCTGGTACTCGTCGGGAAGATCGCGTCCTTCGTTGAGGACCGCCAGGCTCATGACGTGGAAGTTCGTCTCGATGTCGCGAACCTTCGCCACCTCGAGAATCCAGCGCGAGGTGATCCAGCACCACGGGCAGAGCGGGTCGAACCAGAAATCTGCCACGTCCTTGCTATCGCTCACGTCGGTCCTTTCGTCGTCGGGTAGTGCTCGGTGTTCGGCTGGTCTGCGGAGCGTCCCGCACAGTGGGCCGGTGACACGAACTCTGCACACCTGTTCTACCCGCCCGCGGCGACCGGCGTCATGATGGGATGGACACAGCCGCGACCGCAGTTCGGCGGTGGCAGAAGAAATCGACAGAAAGGGTGCACGTGGTTGCCCCCAATTTGACCAGGGACCAGGCAGAGGAACGGTCCTCGCTGCTCACGGTCACGCACTACTCCATCACTCTCGACCTGACGGACGGAGCCGGTGGCCCGGGCGAGAAGACCTTCTCCTCGACCACCACCGTCACCTTCGACGCGACTGCCGGAGCCTCCAGTGTCGTCGACATCGTCGCCGCCTCGGTGAGCTCCGCGACGCTCAACGGAACCGACGTCGACGTCTCCTCCTACGACGAGTCGACGGGCATCGCGCTCACCGACCTCGCGGAGCACAACGAGCTCACCGTGGTCGCGGAATGCGTCTACTCCCATACCGGTGAGGGCCTGCACCGCTTCGTCGATCCGTCGGACGGCTCCGTCTACCTGTACAGCCAGTTCGAGACCGCGGACGCCAAGCGCATGTTCGCGTGCTTCGACCAGCCGGATCTCAAAGCGACCTTCGACGTGACGGTGACGGCACCGAAGGACTGGGCCGTCATCTCCAACGCGGCTGCCGCGGAGACCTCCGAGGCGTCCGGTGCCACGACGCACGTGTTCGAGACGACTCCTGTGATGAGCACCTACCTCGTCGCGCTCATCGCCGGCCCGTACGCGCAGTGGACCGATTCCTACTCGGACGACCACGGCACCATTCCGCTCGGAATCTACTGCCGCGCATCGCTGTCGGAGTACATGGACGCCGATCGCCTCTTCACCGAGACCAAGCAGGGCTTCGAGTTCTACCACCGTAACTTCGGTGTCCCGTACGCCTTCGGCAAGTACGACCAGCTGTTCGTGCCCGAGTTCAACGCGGGCGCCATGGAGAACGCCGGCGCGGTGACCTTCCTGGAGGACTACGTCTTCCGGTCCAAGGTGACGCGCTACTCCTACGAGCGCCGCGCCGAGACCGTGCTGCACGAGATGGCCCACATGTGGTTCGGCGATCTCGTGACCATGCGGTGGTGGGACGACCTGTGGCTCAACGAGTCCTTCGCCACGTTCGCGTCGGTGCTCTGCCAGTCGGAGGCCACCGAGTACACCAGCGCGTGGACCACGTTCGCGAACGTCGAGAAGAGCTGGGCCTACCGCCAGGACCAGTTGCCGTCGACGCACCCCATCGCCGCGGACATTCCCGATCTCGCCGCAGTCGAGGTCAACTTCGACGGCATCACCTATGCCAAGGGCGCCAGCGTCCTCAAGCAGCTCGTCGCCTACGTCGGGCTCGAGGACTTCCTCGCGGGTCTGCGCAGCTACTTCCGCGACCACGCCTTCGGCAACGCGACCTTCTCGGATCTGCTGTCGGCTCTCGAGGCCTCGTCCGGTCGCGACCTCTCGGACTGGGGTGATCAGTGGCTGCGCACCACCGGCCTGAACACCCTGACACCGGAATTCGAGATCGACGACGACGGCAACTACTCGTCCTTCTCCGTCGTGCAGGGGGCCGCGGCACCCGGCAAGGGTGAGCGCCGCGTGCACCGCATCGCCGTCGGCATCTACGACGGTGACGACTCCGGCGCGCTCACTCGCACCCAGCGGGTCGAGCTCGACGTCGAGCCGCAGGAGCGCACCGAGGTTCCCGCGCTGGTGGGCACGCCCGCCGGTCGGTTGGTGCTCGTCAACGACGACGACCTGACGTACTGCTCGCTACAGCTGGATCCGACCTCGCTCGAGACGCTCATCGCGCGCATCGGCGACATCACCGAGTCGCTTCCTCGCACCCTGGCGTGGTCGGCGGCGTGGGAGATGACCCGGCAGGCCGATCTGAAGGCACGCGACTTCGTCGCACTGGTGCAGCGCGGCATCACCTCCGAGACCGAGGTCGGAGTCGTGCAGCGGCTCCTGCTGCAGGCGCAGACCGCGCTCGGCAGCTACGCCGAGCCGGGGTGGGCGCAGTCCACGGGATGGCCCGAGTTCGCCGACCGCCTCCTCGAGCTGGCGCGCGCGGCCGACGGTGGGTCGGATCATCAGCTGGCCTACGTCAACGCGCTGGCCTCGTCCGTGCTGGCCGAGCGCCACACGACAGTGATGCAGGCGCTGCTCGACGGAGACGTGGACGGCCAGGATCTGGGCGGCCTCACCGTCGACACCGATCTGCGCTGGCGGTTCGTCACCGCTCTGGCTCGCAGCGGCGCGATCGACACGGGGTCCGACACACCCGTGATCGACGCCGAGGCCGAGAAGGACAACACCGCGGCCGGTGCCCGCAACGCGGCGGCGGCACGAGCTGCCCGCCCGCAGGCCTCGGTCAAGGAGGAGGCGTGGACCACGGTCATCGACAACGACTCCCTACCCAACATCACCGCACGTGCCATCATCGGCGCGTTTCCCGGTGCGGGCCAGGGAGAGTTGTTGGAGCCGTTCGTCTCCCGCTACTTCGACGCCATTTCCGATGTCTGGGCACGTCGTTCCAGCGAGGTCGCGCAGACCGTCGTCGTCGGTCTGTACCCGACCTGGTCCATCACTGAGCAGTCGGTGGCGGCGGCGGACGAGTTCCTCGCGGGCGACCACCCGCCGGCCCTCGCGCGCCTCGTCGTCGAGGGTCGCGCGTCCGTGGTGCGGTCACTCGCCGCCCGAGCGGCGGACGGTGCCTGACCGCACCTGACTCGCGCACGGACAAGGGCCCATCATCCTCGCGGATGATGGGCCTTTGTCTTTGTGCCGGGGTGGCGCCGTGTCAGGCGGACGGGCCGGTGATCGCCGCGCTCATGACGCGCACGGCGGCGACGAGGCCGTCGATCAGGTCGCCGTCACGGAAGGATCCCGTGGCCGCGGTGATACCGAGCTGCGCGATGCGGTCGTCGACGAGATGGGCGACGCCTCGACCGGAACGAACCTCGATGGCGTGCTGGTTCGGTGAGACCGCGATGAGCACCGAGTACTCGGCCTCGGGCGTTCCCGCGAGAGCGGCGTCCGCACCCGCGGCGGTGTCGGGGCCGAGGTCACCGACCAGCACGTTGAAGCGGATGCCCGTACGGCGGGTGGCCTCGATGAGCGACTCGTCGAGCTGGATCAGCTCGTCGGTCGCGAACGGGGACAGGTCGGGGTTGACGGTGCCCACCTGGTGCACACCGGAGACTCGACCGCTCGCGGTCACCACATGGCCGACGGGAAGGTTCTCCTCGTCGATCCGACGGGTCGAGAGTTCACCACTTGCCACTTGCCCGGCCTCCTACCAGCGAAGCCGAACCCGCGGTGAGTTCGGCGTGTGTCGAATGCGCAGCGTGCTGCGAGTACGGCGTCACCTCGTCCGTGGCCGACCACAGCACCGGGGCGTGGTCCCACTGCTGCCCGAGTCGGTAGGGGGCGGGACGCGGCGCGGGATCGGTCGACGTGATCTTCGCGAACACGAAGAGCGCGAGGAACAGTGCCAACGGAATCAGTCCGAAGATCAGCGCGGTTTCGAGGATGCTCACGCCCATCACCTTAGTGGACGGGTGTCAGGCCGCGCCCTCACCCAGGTACGGCAGCCAGGTGGGATCGAGTTCCTTGATGCTCGCGAGCAGTCGCCAGTGCGGACCCTTCGGCGGGACCAGCGCGGCGCGCAGGGTCCACCCCAGCTCGCTGAGCATCTTGTCCGCCTTGCGGTGATTGCAGGAAGCGCAGCACGCGACGCAGTTCTCCCAGGAGTGACCGCCGCCGCGACTGCGCGGCACCACGTGGTCGATGGTCTCGGCCTTGGAACCGCAGTACGCGCACCGGAAACGGTCCCGATGCATCAGAGCCGCCCGCGTCATCGGGATGCGCGCCCGGTAGGGCACCCGCACGTACGAGCGGAGGCGGATGACCGACGGCACCTGCAGAGCGATGTCCGCCGAGTGGACGACGGGACCGTCGTCGTCGTCGTGCACCACGACGGCCTTCTCGCAGACCAGCAGGACGACGGCACGCCGCATGGGTAGCGCGGTGAGTGGTTCGAACGTGGCGTTCAGGAGGAGTACGCGCCGCTTCACCCAGGCGGGGACGGCGTCCTCGTGATCGAGGTGTCCGTCGACGTCGGCCGGATCGGAGTGATCGGTGACGGCGTGCAACGACGCGCCGCCGAAGACGACAGGGTGTTCGGACTGGGGTCGCGCCCCCGACGCGCCGCCCTGCACGGCGTCGGTGGGCGACAGTTGTCGATGCCCGGCCCGAACCTTCGCGACAGTCCCGCTCTTCTTCATGCCACCTCCAGTGACCACTGCGCGCGGCGCGACTACCACTGGTTTGCGACAGCCACCGCCCGCACGTGAAGACCAACCACAGTGCATCACGAATCGGTGCCGTTCGCACGCTCATTCGAGGTCCGGCCGACGGCCACGCGGTGAACTCCGGGTGTCTCCCCGCACGGGTGGCGGGGTGGGTGCCGAGACGGGTGGTGACAGGTGGCGTGCGCCGAGGAGATCCGTAGACTTTTCGGGTGTATTCCTTCGACCCGAACGACGTCCTCGCCCTCTCGCTCTCCGACACCGGTCGCGACTGGCTGATCCAACGCCCGCTCCAGGTTCTGGGGTACGCCCTGCTCGCCGTGGTTCTGCGTTACGTCCTGCACCGCATGATCGACCGGTTCACCAGCCGCTCACCCGGCGCGGGTCGCAGCGCTGCGGGTAAACCGCCCCTGCTGAGGCCGCTGCGCGAACGTGCGCCCGCCGGCGTCACCACCACCATCCTGAACGAGCGCCGCAACCAGCGCGCCCGCACCATCGGTTCGGTGCTCAAGTCGGCGGTCTCCGTCGGCATCCTGGTCTGGTTCGTGCTCTGCGCGCTCTCCATCGTCGGTGTGAACGTCGCCCCCTTCATCGCGTCCGCAGGCATCGTGGGTGTCGCGCTCGGTTTCGGCGCGCAGAACCTCGTCCGCGACTTCCTCTCCGGCATCTTCATGCTGCTCGAGGACCAGTACGGAGTCGGCGACATCGTCGATCTCGGCGAGGCATCGGGCACGGTCGAGACCGTGGGCCTGCGGGTCACCACGGTCCGCGACATCTCCGGGACGCTCTGGTACGTCCGCAACGGCGAGGTGCTGCGTGTCGGCAACATGAGCCAGGGTCACGCCGTCGCGGTGTTGGACCTCCCCGTCAGTCATTCCGCCGACATCGACGTCGCGTGCGAGGTGGCCGAGCGCACGGCGCGCGAGTCCATCGAGCGTGGCGAGTTCCAGGAGGACATTCTCGAGGCCCCGCAGATGCTCGGCGTCGACGCCGTCACGTCGGACACGGTGACGCTGCGCCTGACCATCAAGGTCCGACCCGGCCGGCAGTGGGCCGTGCAGCGGCAGTTGCATCGTCAGATCCTGGACGCCTTCGACGAGTCCGGCATCGCGGCGCCCTACCCCAACGGGCGGCCCTTCGGACCCGCCCCGAGTATGAGCACGTGATCGTGGAGAACAATGGAGCCATGACCGAGCCGGCACAGACCTTCTACGACGCGGTCGGCGGTGCGGAGACGTTTCGCACCCTGACTGCGCGCTTCTACGCCGAGGTCGAGCGGGACGAGATTCTGCGGCGGCTGTACCCGGAGGAGGACCTGGGCCCGGCGGAGCGCCGGATGCGCATGTTCCTCGAGCAGTACTGGGGTGGTCCGCGTACCTACTCGGACGAGCGCGGCCACCCGCGTCTGCGGATGCGGCACTCGCCGTTCGTCATCGGGCCGTTCGAGCGCGACGCCTGGCTGCGCGCGATGCACACGGCCCTGGCGTCGATCGACTCGGACACGATGGACGATGTGCATCGACAGCAGTTCGTCGACTACATCGAGATGGCGGCGAACTCGATGGTGAACTCGCCGCTGTAGCGCTGCGCGTTCAGCCGAGGGCGCCGGAGCGGCCCTTGCCCCGCAGCTTGCGGGCGACACGCATCGCGAACCACAGGGGACGCGGGATGTGGGGGCGCAGGATGGCGTGCTTGCGCACGTAGTGCGGCACGTGCCACTCGGCCCAGGTGCCGGCGTAGAACAGAGCGGCATCCCCGGCGCGGAGCACGCGGGGCTCGTTGCCCGCGGACTGGACGACGACCTCGCCCTCGATCACGTGGATGGTCTCGTCCTGCTCGAAGTACCAGTTAAAGGTGCCGGCGGTGCAGTCCCAGACCCACGACGACGTGGTGGTGTCCGGGCTGCAGGACCACTGACCGCTGCGCGCGACGGGAGCACCCTCGAGGATCCACGAAGGATCGATCGGAGCCGGCAGGAGCTCGACGGAGTCGAGACTCACGGCTTCGAAAACAGGAGTCGTCATGGAGGTTCCTTTACCGTCGCTTGAAGTTCCGCCTGAAAATACCCCACCAAACAAACTTTGGGTAGTTTTCACGCCGATCGCTCCGATTTTCTTGACCTCCCCATGGCATGAACAGCGGACGCGTGGTGATTCTCGTGGGAGCCGGGCAGGCCGGAGGCCGGTCGCCACGAGAGGCCGGGCAGGCCGGAGGGGTCGTGGTGACGGGCGCACCGCCCCTCGCGGCTCGGCCTTTGGCACTATTGCGCCTGTGAGCACTCCGATCGACGCGTCCGCCGGCCCGTCCCGCGCCGACGGCCCGTCCGCCCCGGCCCCCTGGTGGTCCGACGCCGTCTTCTACCAGATCTACCCCCGCTCGTTCGCGGACTCCGACGGCGACGGGATCGGTGATCTGGGTGGCATCCGGGACAAGCTCGGATACCTGGAACTGCTCGGCGTCGATGCACTCTGGCTCAGCCCGGTGATGCGGTCGCCGATGGTCGACCACGGATACGACGTGTCCGATCCCCGCGACATCGATCCGCTGTTCGGATCTCTCGAGACGATGGACGCCGTGGTGACGGAGGCGCACGCGCGGGGCATGAAGGTCACGATGGACCTGGTGCCGAACCACACGAGCGATCAGCACGAATGGTTCCAGGCCGCTCTGGCCGCGGCGCCCGGGAGCCCGGAGCGGGCCCGCTACGTGTTCCGGGACGGCAAGGGCGACGGCTCCGAGCCGCCGAACAACTGGCCCAGCATCTTCGGCGGTCCCGCGTGGCACCGCGTCACCGAGGCGGACGGCACGCCCGGTCAGTGGTACCTCCACATCTTCGCGCCCGAGCAGCCGGATCTGAACTGGACCGAACCCGAGGTGCTCGCCGACCTGGAGGCGACGATCCGGTTCTGGCTCGACCGCGGTGTCGACGGGTTCCGCATCGACGTGGCCCACGGCATGGCCAAGCCGGCGGATCTCCCGGACATGGATCTGTCCGTGAACGAGCTGATGCGCAACGAAGACGGGGACCCCCGTTTCGACGACGACGGGGTGCACGAGATCCACCGCGCCATCCGCCGGGTCGTGGACGAGTACGACGGCGCGATGACGGTCGGCGAGGTGTGGGTCCAGGACAACGAACGCTTCAGTCGCTACATCCGTCCCGACGAGCTCACCCTGGGCTTCAACTTCCGGCTGGCCGAGTCCGCGTTCGACGCCTCGGCCATCAGGGATGCCGTCGACAACTCGCTCGACGCGGTCGACCGTGTCGGCGGCACGCCGACGTGGACCCTGTCCAACCACGACGTCGACCGTGAGGTCACCCGGTACGGCGGAGGTGAGCAGGGTCTGCAGCGCGCACGCGCGATGGCCCTTGTCCTGCTGGCGCTCCCCGGTGTCGTGTTCGTCTACAACGGCTCCGAGCTCGGGCTGCCCAACGCGGACCTCCCCGACTCCGCTCTGCAGGATCCCGCCTGGTTCCGATCCGGCGGCCAGGAACGCGGACGAGACGCGTGCCGCGTCCCGCTGCCGTGGGAGGGCACCGAGCCGCCGTTCGGATTCTCGACGGCGCGGGAGACCTGGTTGCCGATTCCCGCCGAGTGGGCCCCGCTGACCGTGGAGAGCCAACTCGAGGACGTGGACTCCATGCTGAGCCTCTATCGGACGGCGTTGAGCCTGCGGGCCGCGCGTCCGGAGTTCAGCGAGCCCGGAGTCGAGTGGTACGGGAGCCCTCCCGGGTGTCTGGCGTTCCGGCGCCGCGGCGGCGTCATCTGCGCTCTGAACACCACGTCCGAGCCCATCACCCTGCCGCCGGGAGCGCTGCTGCTCGCCAGCGCACCGCTGCAGGACGGGCTGCTTCCGGCCGACGCGGCGGCCTGGCTCGTCTGAGCGAGTCGCGGTGCGGGTCGGTCAGGACACCATGAGCGGGATCGTGGCGCCCCGGCTGCGGAACACCGATCCGTAGCGGGCGTCGAGCCGGATCCAGGACCGAGCGATTCGCACCCGGACGCGCGCGTCGTCCGCACTCCGCGACGAGTCGGACACCGTGGGCACGAACTTCATGGCGTTGAGCGCGAAGATCATGCGCATCGACACGGGCACCGCCTCGCCGTCGGCCTCGACGGTCACCACGTCCTGATCGAGCAGCGACACGGGCGGGCCGTGATCGGTTCCGTGTTCGCGGGCCAGGGCGACACCACGCTCGGCCAGCTCCACGAACACCGGACCGGGGACGTCGTCCACATGGGTCCACCCGGCGTCCGGCGGCACCGGGCCGCGCCAGGCGGAGTCCATGCCGAAGCCGGGATCGAACGGTGCAGGTCCGGCGGATCGCATCGCCGAGAGGAGCCCGTCCGCGGCCACGGTGACGTCCGACGGCAGCACCCGGGCGCGGATCACGCGGGCGGCGAGGACGTCGAATCCGGTCTCGATCCACGCGACCACGTGACTGTCACCGCGGCGCCGGAGGCGCACCACCGCGCCCGGGTCGAGCCGCGCGGCGTGGGTCAGGAAGGTCGACAGATCGTCCCGGTCCCGCGCGTCCGGGACGGTCACCGACCGCTCGGCCAGTGCACCCGTCACGGCCGCTGCCAGCGCTGCAGGTACTCGCGCTCGTCGCCGGACAGCCGGCGCAGGCGCTGGGTGTCGATGTCGAAGGCTGCGATCTGCGTCGACGCCACGATGGCCGGCGGAGTACTCATCGGTGCGCCGTGCGGGCGCACCTCGTATCCCGCCGTGAAGTCGACGGCCCGCAACTGCTCCACCCACATGAACACGTCGAGAGGCGTGTCCTCGTGGCGCAACTGGCCGCGGTAGCGCACGTGCAGGTCGGCGATCACCGCACTGTTCCGCAAGGTCGCGGTGGGAACACCGTCGGCCATGAGCCACGGGATCCGGGCCTCCTCCAGCAGCGTCACCATGCGTGCGTGGTTGATGTGCTGGTACACGTCCATGTCCGACCAGCGCACCTCGACGGGGCAGTGGAAGCCGATGAGCTCGTCGTCTGTCACGCCCCCCAACCTATCCGGCCCGGCGCGGCACCGGGCCGGGCACGTCCGTCGCCGGGCGTGGTCAACGCGAGACGTCGGTCCGCGCACCCGCCCCTCGCACCATGCTGCGGATCTGCCGTGCCGCCACCGAGAGCGTCGCCAGATCCAGCGTTCCGGACTCGCCGATCTCCGTCAGGGCCGCTCGGGCACGAGCGAGCCGGGAGGCATTGGTGGACTCCCAGTCGGCGATCATCTCGTCCGCCGTCTCCCCCGGTTCGCCGCCGCCCGTCACGTCGAGTGTGAGGGCACGCAGCGACGAGTACAGGTCGTCGCGCAACGCCAACCGCGCCAGGGAGTGCCAGCGGTCGCCGCGTTCGAGCGTGGACACCGCAGACAGCAGCCAGTCGATGCCGAGGTGCTCGCTGAGGGCGTAGTAGAGGCTCGCCATCACCTCGTCGTCCTCGTTGGCGATGTCCGCCGTCTCGATGACGTCGAGCAGGCAGAACACGTCGAGGAGCCGGAACACTCTGTGCGCGAGCTCTTCCGGCGCGCCCTTCTCGATGGCGGACGTGGCACGGTCGAGTCCGCTGCGTGCCTGCCGACCCTTCAGCCAGGTCGGGAGCTGCGATTCCAGGATCCGCACCTTGCGCGCGAACCTCGTGATCTCGGCACCGACAGCGATGGGCTGCGGCCGGTTCGACAACAGCCAGCGGGATCCTCGGTCGAGGAGGCGACGAGACTCGAGCACCAGTTCGTCGGACGCGTCCGTGGGCATGTCGGCCGCGGCGATCGCGGACCAGATGTCGTGCAGACCGAAGATCTCGCTCGTCGCCGCGAACGCTCGCGCCGCGTCCGTGCTCCCGACTCCCGAGTCCTCCGCGAGGCGGAAGGCGTAGGTGATGCCGCCGTGGTCGACCGTCTCGTTCGCCACCCGCGTGGCCACGATCTCCCGGCGCAGCGGATGCGCCTTGATGGCACCGGCGAAACGTTCGCGCAACGGCGTCGGGAAGTAGTCCGTCATGAGCGGGGCGAACACGTCGTTGTCCGGCAGATCCGATGCCAGCAGGTCTTCCTGCAGCGCCAACTTCACGTGAGCCATGAGAGTCGACAGCTCGGGCGAGGTGAGACCCAGCCCGTTCTGCAGGCGCCGCGAGATCTCCGACTTCGTCGGCAGCGCGTCGAGCGACCTGTCCACCCGCCCCGACGCCACCAGGTCGGCGATCAGTCGAGCGTGGACGCCCAGCAGTTCGGGGGCGTGTGCCCGTGAGACACCCAGCAGCTCGTTCTGCGCGACGTTGTCCTCGAGAACGAGGGCGCCCACCTCGTCCGTCATGGAAGCCAGCAGGGACTCCCGGTCCTCCGCGGCCAGGTCACCCGACGTCACGGTGGAATCGAGCAGGATCTTGATGTTGACCTCGTGATCGGAGCAGTCGACGCCGGCGGAGTTGTCCACGGCGTCGGTGTTGATCTTGCCGCCCGCGGCGCTGTACTCGATGCGGCCGAGCGCGGTCACCCCGAGGTTGCCGCCCTCTCCGACCACGCGCGCCCGCAGGTCCGCACCGTTCACGCGCACCGGGTCGTTGGCCTTGTCGCCCACGTCGGCATCGCTCTCGGTGCGCGACTTCACGTAGGTGCCGATGCCGCCGTTCCACAGCAGGTCCACCGGCGCCGTGAGGATGGCGCGCATCAGTTCGGGCGGTGACAGGGCGGTGACGTCGTCCGCCAGTCCGAGAGCCGCGCGCACCTCGGCGCTGACCGGCACCGACTTCACGGTGCGTTCGTGTACTCCGCCACCCCTGCTGATCAGGGAGGTGTCGTAATCCGCCCACGACGAGCGCGGCAGTTCGAACAGTCGCCGTCGCTCCGCGAAGGAGGCGGCCGCGTCGGGTGCGGGATCCAGGAAGATGTGCCGGTGGTCGAACGCGGCGACGATGCGGAGATGTTCACTGAGCAGCATCCCGTTGCCGAACACGTCGCCACTCATGTCACCGATACCGACCACGGTGATCTCGTCGGACTGCGTGTCGATGCCGTACTCGCGGAAGTGACGCTTCACGCTCTCCCAGGCACCCTTGGCGGTGATGCCCATCGCCTTGTGGTCGTACCCCACCGACCCGCCCGAGGCGAAGGCGTCGCCGAGCCAGAAGCCGTACTCGGCGGACACCTCGTTCGCGAGATCGGAGAACGTGGCAGTGCCCTTGTCCGCCGCGACCACGAGGTACGAGTCGTCGTCGTCACGTCGCACCACGCGCTGCGGTGGGATCGCGGCGCGGGTGGCACGGTCGAGGTTGTCGGTGACGTCCAGCAGCCCCGCGATGAACATGCGGTAGCAGGCTCTCCCCTCGGCGGTGGTCGCGGAGCGGTCGGTCGCAGCATCGCCGGTCGGAGACGGCGGCTGCTTGACGACGAAGCCGCCCTTCGCCCCCACCGGCACGATGACCGCGTTCTTGACGGCCTGCGCCTTGGCCAGTCCGAGCACCTCGGTGCGGAAGTCCTCGCGCCGGTCGGACCAGCGGAGACCACCGCGCGCGACCGTGCCGAAGCGCAGGTGCACGCCCTCGACGCGCGGCGAGTACACGAAGATCTCGAAACGCGGGCGCGGCTTGGGCAGCACGTCGATGCCGCGAGGGTCGAACTTCAGGGACAGGAAATCGCGCTCGCGACCCTGCTCGTCGACGACGAAGTGGTTGGTGCGCAGCGTCGCTCGCACGAGGGTGAACAGGGCACGCAGCACCCTGTCGGCGTCGAGGCTGACCACCTGATCGATCAGTTCGGCGAGCTCCGACGCGATCTCGTCGGCACGCTCCTCGGACGCCGAGGCGGGATCGAACTGCGCGTCGAACAGGTCGACGATCAGTCGAGCCGTCACCGGGTTGGCGAGGAGAACACCCTCGATGCCGGTCTGGCTGAAAGGGAAAGCGGCCTGGCGCAGGTACTTCGCGTACGCCCGCAGCACCACCGCGCGGCGCCACTCGAGACCGGCCCGCAGAACCAGTTCGTTGAAGCGGTCGGCCTCCGCGTGGCCGTTCCACACGGCAGCGAACGCGTCGGTGAATCGTCGGCTGACCACACTCGTCTGGTTCTCGGCGCCCTCGATGACCTCGGGCTCCGCGGACAGGCCGAAATCGTAGATCCAGCAGCGCGTTCCGTCCTTGCGCACCACGGCGTACGGCCGCTCGTCGACCACCTCCACACCGAGGCTCTGCAGGACGGGCAGCACCTGGCTCAGCGAGACCTCGCTGCCGGTCACGTAGAGGGAGAAACGCCAGTGACCCGCCTCGGCGTCGCGCGGGCGGTACAGGCACATGTCGATGTCGTCGCCGACGAGCGCGTCGAGTCGAGCGATGTCGACGAGCGCCCGGTCCGCGTCGAAGTCCTGCTTGTAGGCCTCGGGGAAGGCGACGGCATAGCGCGCCGCGTTGTCGGGCGACACCGACGGGTCGGCCGCGGCCGCCTCACGCAGAGCGTCGTCCCACGTGCGGGTGGCGTCGGCGATCAGGGCCCGGATGCGGTCGCGGTTGGCGTCCGAGACGTCGACGGCGTCCGCGCTCTGTCCGTCGAAGCGAACAGTGAAGTGCACCAACGCGAGTGGGCTGTCCGAGACGCGTGCCTCGTACTCGACGTCGGTACCGCCGAGCTCGTGCAGCAGGATCCTGCGGGTCTCGAGACGCAGGCGGGTGGTGTAGGAGTCGCGCGGAAGGTAGACCAGCGCCGACACGAACCGGCCGTACCCGTCGCGGCGCAGGAAGAGCAGCACCTCGCGGCGCAGGGCACTGCGCTCCACGGCCGAGATGGTGTCGAAGAGCGACCTGCTGTCCGCCGAGAAGAGTTCGGTGCGCGGGAAGGACTGGATCGACTCGAGCATGGCCTGGCCGGAGTACGACGACAGGGTGTGCCCGGCGCGCTCGATGACGGTGCGCACGCGGTCACCCACGACCGGGATGTCGAGGACGTTGCCGTGCAGTGCGGAGATGGTGAAGAGCCCCGTGAACCGGTGCTCTCCCACCGTGTTTCCCTCGTCGTCCAGATCGTGGACACCGACGAAGTAGGGGTGCACGGCGCGGTGCACGGACGTGGAGCTCGATGCGCGGGTGAGCACGAGGAGGTCCTCGCGAGCGACCACGCGGTCGATCGGCAGGTCGAAGCCCGCGACGGCCCCCGGATCGTCGGATCGCAGGATGCCCAGCGCGGACTCGGCGACGGGTTCGAGACCCGCCTCCGTCGCGGTGTACCGGCGGCTGCCGAGCACGCGGAAGTTGCCCTCGGACAACCACCGCAGCAGGCGGGCGGCGTCGTGCCGCGCCTCGGGGGTGACGGACTCGGTTCCGTCCGCGTCTCCGCGGCGTGGTCGTTCCAGACGATCGGCCAGTTCCAGCTGGCGACGCTGCATGGCCTCGGTGTCGTCGACGACGCGACGGACGTCGGCGAGCACGTCGGCCAGCGAGTTCTCGAGCGAGGCGAAGGCCTCCTCGCTCGCCGCGGGGTGCAGAGCCACGTGGATCCACGATTCGAGGATGCTGCCGTCCGCGAGATCGCCGGTCTCGACATCGGACGGGGTGGCTCCGCCTCGGATGGAGAGGAGCGTGCCGGACTCGTCGCGCACGACGCGCAGGATCGGGTGCACCACCTCGACGACCGCGATGCCGGCTCCGGTGAGCCAGGCGGTGACCGACTCGACAAGCATCGGCATGTCGTCGGTGACGATCTGCAGGGCCACGCCGACGGTGCTGTCGGGTCCGCGGTGCAGGGCGAGAGAGGCGACGCCGGGACCACGACGCTCGGCGAGCTCGAGATGTCGGTGCACCACCGCGGTCGGGTCGGCTCCCGTGGTGGTCCGCAACACGTCCAGATCGACGTGCCCGAAGTACACCGCGCGGAGGTCGTCCGCCCGATCGAGCACCGAGTTCGGCGCCGTTGCCGCCTCGGAGTGCTCTCCCGCTGAAGTCATCGCTGTCGCCTTTCGATCACCACGAGCGGCGGATCCACCGGTCGGGGCGACGTTGTCCGTGGGGTTCGGCTCCCGACCCTAGCCTCGAGAGGCCGGGAGCCGAACACCGCGGTGACGTGGCGTGCGATGAAAATAGGTTACTTACCAGTACATTTCAGTCGCGCGTGAGCTTCCGGTGCGTCACGCGGTGCGGGCGAGCGGCGTCGGGACCGAGGCGCTCGACCTTGTTGGCCTCGTAGCCCTCGAAGTTGCCCTCGTACCAGTACCAAGCGGCCTCGTTGTCGCCGAAGCCACCTTCCCACGCCAGGATGTGCGTGCACGTCCGGTCGAGGAACCACCGGTCGTGCGAGATCACGACGGCGCAACCAGGGAACTCCTCGAGGGCGTTCTCCAGTGAACCGAGGGTCTCGACGTCCAGGTCGTTGGTGGGCTCGTCGAGCAGGATCAGGTTGCCGCCCTGCTTGAGCGTCATCGCCAGGTTCAGGCGGTTGCGCTCACCACCGGACAGCACGCCGGCAGCCTTCTGCTGGTCGTGGCCCTTGAACCCGAACGAGCTGATATACGCCCGCGACGGGAACTCCTGCGTACCGATGGTGATGAAGTCGAGGCCGTCCGACACCGTCTCCCAGACCGTCTTTGCCGGGTCGATGCCCGAGCGGTTCTGGTCGACGTAGCTCAGCTTGACCGTCTGACCGATCTTGACCTCGCCGCCGTCCGGCTCCTCGAGACCGACGATGGTCTTGAAGAGCGTGGTCTTTCCGACGCCGTTGGGGCCGATGACACCGACGATGCCGTTTCGCGGAAGCGTGAACGACAGGTCCTTGATCAGCACGCGGCCGTCGAAGCCCTTGTCGAGGCTCTTGACCTCGACCACGACGTCGCCGAGGCGCGGCGGGTTGGGGATCTGGATCTCGTCGAAGTCGAGCTTGCGCATCTTGTCGGCCTCGGCCGCCATCTCGTCGTAGCGATCGAGACGTGCCTTGTTCTTGGCCTGGCGAGCCTTGGCGCCGGAGCGGACCCAGGCGAGTTCGTCCTTGAGGCGCTTCTGCAGCTTCTGGTCCTTCTTGCCCTGGACCTCGAGACGCTCGGCCTTCTTCTCCAGGTACGTGGAGTAGTTGCCCTCGTAGGGGTAGAGGCGACCACGGTCGACCTCGCAGATCCACTGCGCGACGTGATCGAGGAAGTACCGGTCGTGGGTCACGGCCAGGATGGCACCCTGGTACGCGGCCAGATGCTGCTCGAGCCAGAGAACCGACTCGGCGTCGAGGTGGTTGGTGGGTTCGTCGAGCAGCAGCAGGTCCGGCTTGCTCAGCAGCAGCTTGCACAACGCCACACGACGCTTCTCACCACCGGACAGGTGGGTCACACCCTCGTCCGGCGGCGGGCAGCGCAGTGCGTCCATGGCCTGCTCGAGCTGCGAGTCGATCTCCCACGCGTCGGCGTGGTCGAGCTTCTCCTGCAGCTCGCCCATTTCCTCCATCAGCTCGTCGGAGTAGTCGGTGGCCATCAGCTCGGCGATCTCGTTGTACCGCTTGAGTTGGACCATCGTCTCGCCGAGACCGTCCTCGACGTTCTCGCGAACCGTCTTGTTCTCGTCGAGCTCGGGCTCCTGCATGAGGATGCCGACGGTGGCGCCCTGCGCGAGGAACGCCTCACCGTTTCCGGGCTGGTCGATCCCGGCCATGATCTTGAGGATCGAAGACTTGCCGGCGCCGTTGGGGCCGACGACGCCGATCTTCGCTCCCGGCAGGAAGCTCATCGTCACGTCGTCCAGAATGACCTTGTCGCCGTGCGCCTTGCGCACCTTCTTCATGGTGTAGATGAATTCCGCCACGAGTTCCTCTCGATGTGCTCACCAGCGTGTGTGCCGGGCGGATCGCGCCGGCTGAGATGCCGACGACGGGGCCGACAACTGGGAGATGTGCTCGACGCGGAAGTCTACCGGGACCGACCGGTGCCCGTGAAACCGTTCGCGGTCAGCCCACCGGCACCGGCTCGGGCTCGGCCGTGTCCACCGCGGCCTCCGCGACGGTCTCGCCGGACTCCTGCCGCTCGGCCGCCTGACGCGGCCGGTCCACCTTGACGTGGCACCGAGCGAGATCGGGTCCCACCGCGGCGGCTCGGATCTCGAGATCGGCTCGTCCCACGCCCTCCTTGGTCGTGTACTCGTTGGTGTGCGCCTGCCCGAAGACGATGACCGAATCGCCCTTCATCAGCGACGCTCCGACCCCCGACACCAGACGTCGCCAGCAGCTGACCGAGGCGTAGAGCGTGTCCCCGTCCTGCCACTCCCCGCTCTCGCGGTCCATGCGGCGCGAATTGCTGGCCACGCGGAAGCTGAGCACCTCGTCGCCGGACGGCGTGGTCCGCTTGATCGGATCGGTGATGACGGTGCCCACCACGGTCAGATACGACTCGTACATCGTTCCCCCCTCTCGCGGTCGATCCGGTACCGACCGCGCACCCGACTCTGCGCCGCTCGCACCGCGGACAGAAGGGCCCGCGAGCACCTGTGGACGGCCGTCCACAGGAGCGCCGCGGGGGTTGACAGGAGGAGTGGTCAGGCAGTGACCAGCGAGTCGCCGGACGCCGCCAGCAGTGCGGCGTAGGCACCGCCGCGGGCGACGAGCTCGTCGTGGGATCCCGATTCGACGACGTGCCCGTGATCGAGCACCACGATGCGATCGGCCGACCGCACGGTGGAGAGTCGGTGGGCCACCACGATGGTGGTGCGGTCCTGCTCGAGCTGGTCGATCGCGTCGGCCAGAGCACGTTCGGTGGTGGTGTCCAGAGCGCTGGTGGCCTCGTCCAGAACGAGGACGGGCGGGTTGCGCAGAACGGTGCGCGCGATGGCGAGGCGCTGCTTCTCGCCACCGGAGAACCGGTAGCCACGCTCCCCCACCATCGTGTCGTAGCCGTCGTCGAGCGAGGCGATGAAATCGTGGATCTGCGCTGTGCGAGCGGCATTCTCGATGTCCGCGTCGGTGGCGTCGGGCCGCGCGAAGCGGAGGTTCTCGCGGATCGTGTCGTGGAAGAGATAGGTCTCCTGCGACACCACCCCGACCGTCGCGGACACGTCGGCGAGCGAGAGATCGCGGAGATCGACACCGTCGACCTCGACCGACCCGGACGTCGGATCGTAGAGCCGCGCCGTCAGATACCCGAGTGTCGTCTTGCCGGCGCCGGTCGCTCCCACGATCGCCAGGGTGCTCCCGGCGGGGACCGTGAGGTCGATGTCCGTGAGCGTCGGATGTGCCGCACCCGGATAGTCGAAGCCTACGTGGCGGAAGCGCACCTCACCGCGTCGGGCCGTCGGATCGATCGGCGTCGGTACGGCGGGTTCGTCGATGTCCACCGGGAGATCGAGGTATTCGAAGACCCGGCCGAACAGAGCCAGGGAGCTCTGCACCTCGACGCCGGTGTTGAGCAGCATCATCGTGGGGCGGAACAGCTGTGTCTGGAGGGTGGTGAACGCGACCAGCGTTCCCACCGTCAACGCGCTGCCGTTGCCGATGGTGACGCCGGCGAACCAGTAGACCAGGGCCGGCATCGCGGCGAAGCTGATCGACATGGTCGCCATGCGCCACTTGCCCGCCATCATCGAGCGGAGTTCGACGTCGGCCACCTCGGACGAGCGTTCGGTGAACCGATTCGTGAGGACCGACGACGCGCCGGTCGTCTTGCCCAGCAGGATGCCGCTCACCGAGAGCGACTCCTCCACCTGGACGGACAGATCGCTGAGCAGGCGTTGCCGCACGGTGGAGATACGGCGACGCTCGTCGCCGACCCGCCGAGCGATGCGGACGAACACCGGCAGGATGGCGAGCGAGAAGAGGGCCAGTTTCCAGTCGAGCAGGAAGAGCGCGACGACGGTGGCCATGACGGTGGTCGCGTTCTGAGCGATCGACGTGGCCGTGTTGGTGACGACGGACTGCATGCCGCCGATGTCGTTGGCGATGCGCGACTGCACCTCGCCGGTGCGGGTGCGCGCGAAGAAGCCGAGAGACTGACGCTGCAGGTGCGAGTAGACCTGCACGCGGAGCTGATGCATCAGGGCCTGCCCGATGCTGTTGGACATCCAGGTCTGGGCGACGCCGAGACAGCTGGTGACGACGGCGATCGCGATCATGCCGGCCGCGAGGATCGTCACCAGCGTGACGTCGGCGTTCGGGATGGCGTGATCGAGCATGTCGCGCAGGAGCAGCGGCGATCCCAGTGCCACGACGGCGCTGAGGGTGATGACCGCGCTCACCGCGGCGACCCGGCCGCGATAGGGCCGGAAGAGGGCGACGACGCGCCCGAGCGGTGCGGGCTGGTGGTCCGCAGATGTCACGGGGGACTGCACCGGCCTTGCCGGTGTGGTGGAGGAACGCATATGACCTCCCTGATCGGGTAGAACTGAGGTTACCTCATTATGAGGTCGACCGCTGCAACGCTAGTATCGTCCCGTGCATTCCCACGAGAAGGACCCGGCCGATCTGGTCATGATGGTGGCCAGGTCGATGCGGCGCCGCCACATGGCCGCACTCGAACCTTTCGGACTCTCGCCCTCACACGGACGGGCACTGCGCGTGCTGTCCGGCGCGGCGGGACCACTTCGGCCCGGAGATCTGGCGGAACGGTTGCGCATCGCACCCCGATCGGCAACCGATGTCGTCGACGCGCTGGAGTCGGCCGGCTACGTCGCACGGCACGCCGATGCCACCGATCGTCGCGCGGTTCTCCTCGACCTCACCGACGAGGGGCGGGCACTCGCGGACACCATCGCACAGGCGCAGCGCAGCGCGTCCGAGGCGATGTTCGCCGGCCTGAGCGCGGACGACCGAGCGACCCTCACCGACCTGCTCACCCGCATCCACGACGAATCCGGTGCAGAGAACCGCGTCTGACACGGTTCTCTGCACCGGATCCGGTGACTGTGTACGTCAGTGAGCGACGACGGTGGCACCCTCGGGTCCGTCGGGCAGCTTGCCCGAGCGGACGAGCAGCGCTGCCATCACCGAGCCGGCGAGGAAGATGCCCGACGCCCACCAGAACGTCGTGGTGTAGCTGGCGATCTCCGCGTTCATCCGGAGCAGCGTCGCGGCGGCCTGCGGATCCGCGGCCTGAGCCACGGCCGCCTGGTTGTCGGTCGCGTAGTTCGTCGCTGCCGTCGCCGCGATGGTGCTGAGCAGCGCAGTACCGATGGATCCGCCGATCTGCTGCATCGTGTTGACGGTCGCGGAGGCGACGCCGGCGTCGTCCGGCGAGACTCCGGACACGGCGCCCTGCATGGCCGGGGCCATCGTGGCGCCCATGCCCACGCCCATGACGAGCAGGCTCGGCAGGATGTGCGCGGCGTAGGAACTGTCGATCGAGATCTGGGTCAGCAGGGCCATGCCGGCCGACGCGATCAGCATGCCGGCGGACATGAGAACGCGAGGCCCGAAGCGCGGCAGGATGACCGACGTCGCGACGGTGGCCGTGACCACGAGGGTCGCGATCATCGGCAGGAACGCGAACCCGGTGGTGATGGGCGTGTAGCCGAGCGTGCTCTGCAGGTAGTACGTGAGGAACAGGAACACCGCGAACATGCCGGCACCGATGACGAACACCGCGAGGTACGCGCCGCCGCGGGTGCGGTCGAGCACGATGCGCAGCGGGAGAAGCGGATGCGTCGCCCGCGTCTGCAGGTAGACGAAGACACCGAGCAGGACCACACCGACCGCGAGGAAACCGATGGTCACCGCGTTGCTCCACCCGTCGGACTCGGCGTGCGCGAATCCGTAGACGATGGAAAACAGCGCCGCGGACACGGTGAGGGTGCCGGGGATGTCGAGTACCGGACGCTCGGTGGCGCGGTGCTTGGCCAGCAGGAGGAAGCCGCCGACGAACGCGATTCCCGCGAAGATCAAGTTGACGTACAGGCTCCAGCGCCAGTTCGCCCACTCCGTGAGCACACCGCCGAGAAGCAGGCCGATGGCGCCGCCGGCACCGGCGACCGCGCCGAAGATGCCGAACGCCTTCGCACGTTCCTTCGGATCCGTGAACGTCGTGGTCAGCAGGGACAGCGCTGCGGGAGCGAGCAGGGCGCCGAAGACACCCTGTCCCGCACGGGCCGCGACCAGCATGCCGAAGTTGACGGCTGCGCCGCCGACGGCGGACATCACCGCGAAGCCGACGAGTCCCACGAGGAACGTGGTGCGGCGACCGAAGAGGTCACTGAGTCGACCACCGAGCAGCAGGAGGCTGCCGAATGCCAGAGCGTAGGAGGTGACCACCCACGAGCGGTCCGCGTTGTCGAAGCCGAGATCGAGCTGTGCGGCGGGAAGCGCGATGTTCACGACGGTCGCGTCGAGTACGACCATCAGCTGGGCCAGGCCGAGTACGCCCAGGATGAGCCAGCGAGTGCGGTCGGGCGCGTCGTGCGCGCTCGACCGAATCGTCGGTTGGACGTTTCCGACGTCGGATGTGGTGGAAGACATTGATCCTCGCTTCGGTACGGCGTGAAATGGAGCTATACGGAGGCGTACGCTCCGGATAGCAAGACGATAGCAGCGATGCGGAGGTATGCCCTCCGGTTAACCGACGAACCAGGACGAAACGGACTGTGAAACCCACCACAGCGGCGAAGCCGCTTCGAGCGGACGCCGAGCGGAACAAGCTCAAGATCATCGACTGTGCGCGAGAGTTGTTGGCACGCAAGGGTCTCGAGATCACGCTCGACGATGTCGCTGCGCGCGCCGGGGTGGGTGTGGGCACCGTGTACCGGCGGTTCGCCAACAAGCAGGAACTCATCGACGGCATCCTCGAGCAGCGTCTGGTCGACGTGCTCAGCCGCGCAGAGGTGGCCGCGGAGGCCGACGATCCCTGGGCTGCGATGGTCGATTTCTTCGAATTCATGTGTCGACACATGGCCGCGGACCGTGGTCTCGGTCACGTCGTCCTCGGGTGCGACGACGGCCTCGACCGCATCGCGGCAGTCCGGTCCAAGCTCGAACCGACCATCAACACTCTCATCCAGCGCGCCCAGAAGGCCGGGAAGCTCCGCCCGGACGTGCAGCCCGGCGACCTCTTCACCCTGGTGCGGATGATCGTGGCCGGCGCCGAGGTTGCAGACGAGGTGGACGAGGACAACTGGCGACGCTATTTCGCCCTGGTGATCGATTCCCTCGCGGCGGTGCCGGATCGGTCGGTGCCCCTGCCGGGTCGAGCGCTGACACCGGACGAGATCGTCAGCGTCAAGAGCAGATTGCACGGGAGGGCGTCGTGATCGACAACGTGGTCTCCCCCGTGCTTCCCTCGCACCCCGGGCATCCGATGCTGGTGGCGCTGCGAAGTGACGGAGCGTTCCCCCAGTTGGTCCGCTTCGCACTGGTCGGCGGGCTCAGCAACGTCCTCTACGTCGCCGTGTTCGTCGCGATGCACAGCGAGGGTTCCATCGTGGCCAATGCCGTCGGAGCAGTGGCGTCGACCGTTCTCGCCAACGAACTGCACCGCCGTCTCACGTTCCACGCCGCCGATCGGGTGGGCTGGTTCACCGCGCAGTGGGAGGGCGGCGGACTGGCACTCATCGGTCTGGGCGCCAGCACCGCAGCGCTGACCGCGCTCGACGTCGCACTGCCGACCGCCGGCGCCGCGTTGTCGGCCCTGATCCTGGTCGGAGTCACCGCCCTCGTCGGCGGACTCCGCTTCCTCGCCCTGCGCGGTCTGGTCTTCTAACTGCGCTCACGCTCGCGGCGCGCCAGCTCCGCGAACATCGCGTTGTGCGCCGCGAGGTCCGCACCGTCGTCGCGATCGGCCGCCCGGTCCGTGCGGACCGCTTCCTTCCGGTCCGTGTTGGACCACTGCACCAGCAACGCCAGCATGACGAGGATCAGCGGGATCTCGCCCGTCGCCCACGCGATGCCGCCGCCGAGTCGCTGATCGGCCAGGAGGTCGGAGTTCCACGGCAGCGACAGGCCGCGGAAGAAGGTCTGGCCCATCACCGTCTCGGTGCTCATCAGCGCGATACCGAAGAAGGCATGGAACGGCAGCGATCCGAACACCATCGCCAGCTTGGTCACGGGCGACAGTCGACGCGGTGCCGGATCGACGCCGATGACGACCCAGTAGAACAGGTAGCCGCTCAGCAGGAAGTGAGCGTTCATCAGCAGGTGGGCGCCGTGCGAGTCGACGGTCGCGCCGTAGATGCCGCCGAGGTAGAGCGCGTAGAAGCCACCCACGAAGATGACGGCCGCGACCAGTGGCTGGGTGAGGAACCGGGACACCGGGCTGTGCAGGGCCTCGAGGATCCACTCGCGCGGTCCCGGCACACCGTCCCGGCCGGCCGCAGGCAGCACCCGTAGGGCCAGGGTCACGCCGCCGCCGAGCGCGAGCAGCACCGGGGTGAGCATCGACAGCACCATGTGCGAGCCCATGTGCACGCTGAACATCGCCATCGAGTAGCGGTAGACACCCGACGACGTCGCGAACAGCAGCGTCGCGCAGCCCAGGACCCAGGCGATCGTGCGACCCACCGGCCACGCGTCGCCACGGGCCCGCAGTCGACGAACGCCGAGGAGGTAGACGACGGCCATGACGACGGCGGCGGTGCCGAAGATCAGGTCGAACCGCCAGTCGAAGAGGAAACGCCCGAGGCTCGGGGGCGCGGTGAGGTCGTATCCCAATTCCGCCTCGGTGAGCGTCAGCTCCCGAGCGCTCCCCAGCGGGGGCGGTGTCCGGGAGAGTCCGACCGCGAGCCCGATCGTGGCCGCGAAGACCAGTACCTCGGCACCGGCGAAACGCACGAGATTCGCGCGCGACGTCGGGTCCGCGGCGAGCGCGGGCAGGGCGCGTCGACGCTGGGTGTAGCCGAACACGCCGAGGACGACCAGGGCGACGACCTTGGCGAGTACGAGTCGGCCGTAGGTGGTGTCGAACAGATCTGCGGGCTCGACGCGGACGAAGGCGTTGACCACTCCACTGACACCCATGACCACGAACGCCACCGTGGCGACCGCGGAGAAGCGCCGCGCCGCGACATCGGTGTGCGCGCCGGCGCGACGGGCGTGCGCCAGGACGGCGAACAGTCCGCCCGCCCAGAGCGACGCGGCGAGAAGATGCAGGATGAGGCTGTTGGTGGCGACGTCGTGCGATCCACCGGACGACGAGTGCCCCGACAGTGCGAGAGGCATGAGCGAGCCGAGCGCGACCACCAGCAGGATCGGCGTCCACGACCACCGCAGCACGGCACGTGTCCCGAGTGCGAGCACGATCGCGATGATCGCGGTCCACTGCCACGCGCGGGCCAACTCGATCTGCGACAGGCCCGACCACAGGTTCTCGGGACGCAGCGCCTCGGACACCGGCTGACCGGACGTGTCCGAGAGGGTCAGCGGCACCAGCACGATCGCGCAGGCCGCCCACACGATTGCCGCCGACGACGCGGTGCGCAGCGCGCGATAGCCGTCGATGTCGAGGACGCCCGATCTCTGCGGCGGCACGAGGAAGGCTGCGAGCAGCAGAGAGCCCACGGCGATGACGGCGGCGACCTCCCCGAGCGCGCGCACAGCGGGCAGACCGTACGTCGTCACCGGACCCGGATCCGGGATGCCGAGCAGGACCAACGCCTGCGATGCGGACAGCGCGACGATCAGGCCGGCCACCACCGCGGCGATCAGTCCGGCACTCGCGAACACGCCTGCCGATCCGGCTCGTCGCGCCCCACCGTCCGGTTCCGCGGTCGCGGAACGCGGTGCCTCAGTCGTTGCCATACCTCCAGGGTAGGAGGTGACCGGCATCGCAGCACCTACGGGACGTAGTAGACGCGCAACTCACACGTCACCCCCTCCGGCGAGTACGCCGGAAACGTCGTGATCCTCCGTGCTGCAGCAGCAGTTCGGACGTACTCGCGAGGGGCGTCAGTGGTGAATGCGTCCCTCGCGCTCCCCCAGCGGCCGTCCGTTCCCGCCCCACCGCCTCGCGACGATCTCCGCCGCGATCGACACCGCCGTCTCCTCCGGTGTCCGGGCGCCGAGGTCGAGCCCTATCGGGGACGACAGTCGCGCGAGCTCGTCGTCGCCGATTCCCACCTCGCGCAGTCTCGCGACCCGATCGTCGTGGGTTCGCCGCGACCCCATCGCACCCACGTAGCCGACGCGGGGCAGCCGCAACGCCACCTCGAGCAGCGGCACGTCGAACTTGGGGTCGTGGGTCAGTACGCAGATCACGGTGCGCTCGTCGATCTCACCCTCGGCCTGCAGTCGCCCGAGATACCGGTGCGGCCACTCGACGACCACCTCGTCGGCCGTCGGGAATCGCTCGGGTGTCGTGAACACCGGCCGCGCATCGCAGACGGTCACGCGATAGCCGAGCAGCGCACCCTGACGCGCCACCGCCGACGCGAAGTCGATCGCACCGAACACGATCATGCGAGCACGGGGAGCGAAGGAGTTCACGAACACCGTCATTCCCTCGCCACGCCGCTGACCGTCGGGGCCGTAGTGCAGGACATCGGTGCGGCCCGCTTCGAGAAGACCACGGGCGTCGTCGATCACCGCGGCATTCGCGCGGGGCGACCCGAGCGTGCCGGACGCCGCCACCGGGTCGACGACCAGGCGAGAACCGACCCGCGCAGCATCGGGGTGCTCGATGACAGTGGCCACCGCGACCGGCCGGTGCTCCGCGATCGCCGACGCCACCGCACCGAGCTCCGGAAAGGAGGATCGGGACACGGTCTCGACGAAGACGTCGAGGATGCCCCCGCAGGTCAGACCCACCGCGAACGCATCGTCGTCGCTGACTCCGTAGCGATGCAGACCCGCCTCACCGTTCTGCGCGGCCTCGTACACCGCGCCCTCGACGCAGCCACCGGACACCGACCCGACGACTCTGCCGTCCGCGAGCACAGCCATCGACGCACCCGGCGGACGCGGTGCCGATCGGAACGTGCGCACCACGGTGCCCACGCCCACGGACTCCCCCGCGCGCCACGCCGCGAGCACCTGGTCCATCACGTCCTGCACGCCTGCTGCCTTCCCTCGGAGCGAGAAGTCTAAGCCGCACCTCCGGCCCGGGCAGGGCGCAGCGCCTCGCTACACTCGACGGCGCATCGGACACCGATGCACGCCTCCGTAGCTCAGGGGATAGAGCAAGGGCCTTCTAATCCCTTGGTCGCAGGTTCGAATCCTGCCGGGGGCACCACGGCGCTCATTCGCCCATCGAGAAGACGACGACGGCAGCCACGAGCACCGCGATCAGCGCCACCACGGGTGCGCCGAGTCCGACGATCGCGAAGGCCGCGGCGCCGAGAATCGCTCCGCCCGCGAGCGCAGCCCACATCAACAACGGGCGGACCCAGGATTCCGAGCTGCGCCCCTGGATCCGAGCGGCGATCGTGCGTGCCATGGTCACGAGCGTCCCGGTCATGTACGTGAGGCTGATGCCGCCGTCCCGCTCGAACACCGCGTTCTCGGCGCCCATCGCTGCGGCCACGATCAGTGCGGACACCAGGGTGGCGCCGCCGCCGAGGTGCACGACGCCGGCCGCCGCCAGCAGTACCGCGACGAGCAGGAGGACGACGGTCTTACGACGCCGGCCGGCGAGGTCGCCGACGAGCGACCCGGTGACGACCCCGCCCACGAACGACACGATCACCACGAGCCCGACGGACGCCGCACCGAGATGTCCCGCAGTGAGTTCGACGGCCGCCCGAGTGGTGTTGCCCGTCATGAAGGAGACGAAGAAGCCGCCGAGAGCGAGGAAGCCGACGGCGTCGACGAAGCCCGCCACAGCGGCGAGACCCAGCGCCACGTGGGCATCGCGGCGGCGGTCGTGGGTGCGCTTCACGCGGTCATTGGATCACCATGAGAGCGGTAACGTCGCACCGGTGACCCGCCGCACCGCTACCCTTCTCCTCCTCGCGACTCTGAGCGTGGCGGGGTGCGGCGGTGACCCGGCGACACCCCCGGCCGACGACCCGGCTCCGGCGACCTCGACGTCCGAGGCGCCCAGCACGCCGTCGGTGGCCGGTCCCTCCGTGCCGACGGGGCCCGAGGCCGTCGCCGCGGACGACCTCTTCATCGCAGGGTTGGACAGTGGCGCCATCGAGTACACCGACCCGGAGACGATGAAGATTCTCGGACGCGGCATCTGCGCCGAACTGCAGCAGGGGCAGCCGGTGATCGCCGAGGTGGACGCCGTCACGACGGGCAGCCGCGGCAAATGGGACGAGAGCGCCGCGGGCGCCATCGTCGGTACCGCGATCGGCGCCTACTGCCCCGAGTTCCGAGCGCTGCTGCCCGGCTGACGGCTCCGGCGCAGCAGGAAGCGCTGCACCTTGCCGCTGGGCGTCTTGGGCAGTGCGTCGACGAAGTGCACCGTGCGCGGGTAGGCGTGCGCGGCGAAGTTGGACTTCACCAGCTGCTGCAGCTCGGACTCCAACTCGGCGGTACCCGAGACGCCCTCCGCCAGAACGACGTACGCCTCGATCACCTCTCCGCGGATGTCGTCGGGTTGGCCCACCACCGCCACATCCATGACCGACGGGTGTTCCACGAGAACGCTTTCGACGTCGAAGGGCCCGATCCGGTAGCCGGCCATGACGATGACGTCGTCGTTACGCGCGGAGAAGAAGTAGGAGCCGTTCTCGATGCGTCCGGCATCGCCCGTCAGGTACCAGGACCCGTCGTCGGTGAACCGTTCGGCTGTCTTGTCGGGAGCGTCGACGTATCCGGTGAACCACATCAGCGGGCTGCCCGCCACCTCGAAGCCGATCTGATCCTCGACGACTCCGGCGGTGAAGCCCGGCAACGGCTTTCCCATCGACCCCGGGATCAGCGGCTCACGCACCGCGTCGTGCCAGGCGTTGACGATGACCATCCCGTGCTCGGTCTGGCCATAGTGATCACGCACCGGCACGCCGAGCGCCGACTCCGACCACACCAGAACGTCCGGCGTCAGCGGCTCCCCCGCCGACGACGCCCGTCGCAACGTGATGCCACCGACCGACGGGTCCTTGCTCAGGCTCCGGTACACCGTCGGCGCCGCCGCGAAGTTGGTGACCTCGAACTTCTGCATCACCGCGACCGTGAGCGCGGGGGTGAAGCCGGCATGCAGCATCAGGCTGCGACGGCCCATCGCCATCGGGCCGAGAATGGCGTAGTAGAGCCCGTAGGCCCAGCCGGGGTCGGCGGCGTTCCAGAAGACGTCGTCCTCGGACACGTCCAGGCCGTAGGTCATGTAGGCGACGAACGACGCCAGCGCCGACACGGGCACCGGCACGCCCTTCGGCTTTCCCGTCGTGCCGCTGGTGAAGAGCTGGATCATCACACCGTCGCCGCCCACGGCCACCGAGGCCGCCATCGGCTCGTGCTCACGAACCAGAGCGTCGAAGCCCTCCCCCGTCTCGATCACCGTGATGCCCTCGATCGAGTCGAGCTTCTCGCGCTGGTCGGTCTCGGTGATGACGACGCGCGCCTGCGCGGCCTCGACGCGCATCGCGATCGCCGGAGTAGCGAAGGCGGTGAACAGCGGGACGTGCACCGCGCCGAGTCGCCAGAGCCCGAGCAGGGCGACGACCAGTTCGAGCCGCTTGCTCATCAACACTCCCACGCGGTCACCCCGGCCGACGCCCATCTCGGCGAGGCCCGTCGCGAATCGCGCCGACAGCTCGTGCAGCTCGCCGTAGGTGAGGTCGCGCGCCGTGAGATCGCCTTCGATGAAGGTGAACGCGATCGCCGCCGGGTCGTGGTCGTCGCACAGCAGGGCGGCGAGGTCGGCGTCGGCGGATCCGTAGGTCGCCAGCAGGCGTGCGACATCGTCGGTCAAGGTCGTCATGGTGAGAGTGTGGCGCGGAACACTCGCGGCCCGATACCCTCCGAAGAGGGTAGGAAGACGGAGACCATGATCGACACACATTTCGACGCCGCCGTGGACCGGTTGCGCGCCGGTTCGGGCGTCACGCTCGCTTTCGGCGGAGTCATGACCGCGGGACGGCGATTGACGCTGCGCCATTTCGCCGGGCAGTCCGTCGGGGCGCTCGACGGTGTCGAACTCGAGGCAGGTCACGGTCTCGGCGGCAAGGTGTTGCAGGTCAATCGCACCGTCGCGCTCGACGACTACATGCGGACTCCGAAGATCAGCCACCGATACGACGCCATCATCTCCGCCGAGGGCCTGCGCGCCATGATCGCCGCCCCCGTCGTCGTCGGGCGGACAGCCGTCGGCGTGCTCTACGGCGCGATGCACACGGCCGGCCACATCGGGGATCGCGTGCTCGACGTGCTGACCCTCGAAGCGGGGGTTCTGGGCCAGGACCTCGCCGTCGACGAGGCGCGGCGCGATGCCGACCGGCTGCGCGAGGACGTCCGTCAGACGTACACGCGGCTGCGGGCGGTCGCGGCACGGTCGGACGCACCCGAGCTCACGTCCGTGCTCGACTCGATGCGCGCCTTCCTGGAACCCGCCGCACCGATACCGTCCGCTCCGCACGTGACGGCCCGCGAACGGGACGTGTTGTCGCTGGTGGCGCTGGGCCGGTCGAACATCGCCATCGCCGAGGAGCTCGGCCTCACCGTGTCCACAGTCAAGAGCTACATGAAGTCGATCATGGCCAAGCTCGACGCGTCGACCAGACACGAAGCCGCGCACGCCGCCCGGCGTGCAGGCCTAGTTCCCTGATCCTGTCCGCAGCGCCTTCTCGAGCGGAGTCGGAAAGGTCGGGGTGATGGACGCGCCGTCGAGATGGGCCTCGAGACGTACAGCTTCCGCCGCGACCTGCTCCTCGTCGGCCTTCTCGAACAACCGGAACACCACCTCACCGGCGCCGCGTACGGCCCAACCGCCGACCACCCGGCCGTTCGACCACACCGTGGGGCCGACGTTGCCGAACGTGTCGAACAGATCCGGTCGGTACTCGTCCGGCAGGAACCATCGCCGATCCTTCCACCCCATCGGCGTCGGATCCAGCGCGGGCAGCAGCGCCACACCCCCGTCGGCACCGCTGATGTCGCTGCCGCGCAGCATGATTCCCCCACCCGACGACAGCTCGACCTCCTCGACGTCGAGAGCGGCGAGGGCTTTGACGGTGTGACCCTTGTTCCATCCGGTCCACCACTGGAGGTCCTCGGGAGTCGCCGGACCGAACGCCTCCAGCCAGGTGCGCGCCAGGCGAACTCGCGCATCCGCCTCCTCGATCGGCGGCACACCGTCGGGCCACCACGCGCTCACCGGTGCCCACGTGTGGTGGCGCGAGGTCCAGTTCCCCCGCGGTTCCACGCGCACGATGCGCCCCTCCGCCGACAGCAACGTCAGCAGCGACGACGTCACGTAGCGACGGACGTCGTACTTCTTGTCCGTGGTCGGGAGGAACGCGGTGCGCAGTTCCGGTACGGCGGTGGACAACTCGGCTCCCGTCGCGGTGCCCGACGCAGCCAGTGCCGCATCGACACCCGACTCGAGATGGTCGAGGAACGCCGGCACATCATCGATCACCGGGTCGGTGGGCAGGGTCGAGAGTTGCTTCGCCAGACGCGTTCTCAGGGTTCTGGCCACCCCGGCGCTCGAACCGGACTGCACGACGGGCATGAACTGCTTGTCGATGACGAAAAGGGTGCGGCGCATCGCCATGACCCGCACCAGCGAGCGGCGGGTGTACAGAGCGTCGCGCACGTCGTCCAGGGTCGCGGTGGTCGATCGCGCCAGAACCTGCAACGACACGCTCGCCGCATCCGTGGCGTGGAGCGCGACGATGCGCTGGACCACGTCCTCGGGCGTCAGCGACGACCCCAGACCCACGGCATGCCGGTGCACCAGGATCTTGCGCCGCTCCTCGTCCGTCACCTTCATCGGGACAGTGTGACCGACCCCGCCGCCGTGCGCACCCAAGCCGCGCGTTGCTCCGTTTGGGCTCCGCTCCGGGGGTGCTCACCGCGCGCACCGCCCGTCGCTCCGCGCCCTCCACACCCTGCGCGCTCCACCGCGCGCTGCGCCCGGCAAAGTCGCAAACCTCGCGAAAGCATCCTCTCGAACCCCGCGGTCTGGTTACTATCAGCCGTTCTTAAACACCCCCTTAGACCGAGGTCCCTCAATGAAGCGCTTTATTGCCGGTGTCGGCGTGGTGTCCTGCGGCGCCGTCGTCGTCGCCCTTGCAGCAGCCGCGCCCGCGTCGGCCGATCCTGCTCCGACCCTTCCGTCCGCGTTCGTGACCGAGGTCGTCGACGGCGACTCTGTTCGCGTCGTCGACGTGACCCGCGGTGCGATCACCGTGCGAATCGCAGGAGCTGACGCTCCCGAGCTGAACGAATGCTACGGACCCCAGTCGCGGGACTTCGCGCGATCCGCACTCGAGCGGCAGCTCGTCGCCGTGATCGTCGATCCGTCACTCGGCGGTGCCGACGCCTCTGGAGAGCTTCCCGCCTACATAGTTCGCGTGGACGGGTGGAATCACAACGTGGAAGCCACCCGCGCCGGCGCCGCAAGGGCGAGCGGAGAGGTGTCGCGCTCCGCGGAAATTCGAGATGCCGAGAACGGCGCTCGCCAGGTCGGTGCAGGCTTGTGGTCGGCGAACTGCGGTACCCCGGCACCGCAACCCCGTCCGCAGGCAGCACCTCAGCCGAGCGGCGTCTACTACGAGAATTGCGACGATGCTCGAGCACGTGGCGCAGCACCCGTGCTGCGCGGTCAGCCCGGCTACCGCGCCGGGCTCGATCGCGACAACGACGGTGTCGGCTGCGAGCCGACGCGATGACACTCGACAGGACGAGACGGCCTTCGAGGCGTGGTCACGCGGCAGTGCTTGCGTTCACGGCGATTTCGGCACTGATGATCACGGCGTGCGGCAGCGAAAGCGACTCCGGAACCACCACCACGGTCGAAACATCGACAGAGACGGTCACCGTTGAAGCGACAGCGTCACGCGTACCGGCCACTACTTCAGCGGTGGCGGAACCTCCCGCAGTGGTCACATCTGCTCCAGCTCCCGCACCTGTGGCAGCGCCGGCATCCATGCCGGCGGTGGTCTGCATGAACTTGCAGGACGCTCAAGATCTGATCCAAGCCGCCGGGGTCTTCTACTCCAGAAGCGACGATGCGACCGGCGCCGGCAGGAATCAGGTCCTCGACGCGAACTGGTCGGTGGTGGCACAAAGCCCGGAGCCGGGCGCACTGGTCACCGAGGGGGAAGCGGTGTTGTCGGTGGTGAAGCTCGGCGAACCGGGCGACTGTTCCTGACGGAACCCACCACCGCGCGCACCGCCCGTCGCTCCGCGCACTCCACACCCTGCGCGCTCCACCGCGCGCTGCGCCCGGCCACCGCAGAGCGCAACGGCAACGACCGAGCCGGCACCCCATACGACAACGGCGCCGCACCCGTCATGGGTGCGGCGCCGTTTGTGAGGCTCCGGGTCAGCGACCGTTCGACCGCCTGGACGATTCCTCGAAGTCCCCCTCGATCACCTCGAAGGTGCGCGTGTCGGACTGTGCCCGGCGCGACGCTTCCCTCATCTCGATGCCGTCGGTGACGAGGTCACCGATCTCGCGGGTGACGTCGCGGACTGCCGTGGCGATGATGACCGCGATGCGTCCGACGTGGGTCGCCGCGGACTCGGTCAGTTCCTGCACGGTGTCCTTGTTGCGTTCGAACTTGCCGACCATGGCACTACCTCTCAGGCTGCAGCTTTTTCGCGCTCGATGATCACACCGGTCACCTTGTCCACACCGGTGAAACGGTCAGGAAGGGCGAGTCGGAAGATCTTGCCCCACACAGTACCGATCTGATGGAAGAAGCCACCAGTGTTGTACGGAAGGCCGTACTCCTCACAGAGCGCCTTGACCTCGGGCGCGATCTGCGGGTAGCGGTGCGCGGGCAGGTCGGGGAAGAGGTGGTGCTCGATCTGGTGCGAGAGGTTGCCGGACATGATGTGGAACAGGTCGCCACCCTCGATGTTCGCGGAGCCGAGCATCTGACGCACGTACCACTGGCCGCGGGTCTCCTGCGCGGTCTCCTCGACGGTGAACGTCTGCACGCCCGTCGGGAAGTGGCCGCAGAAGATGATCGAGTAGGCCCACACGTTGCGGACGATGTTGGCGGTGAAGTTGCCCACCAGCGTCGGGACGAACATCGGCCCGGTCAGCGCGGGGAAGACGATGTAGTCCTTGAGGACCTGTCGTCCGGCCTTCTTCCACCAGCCCTCGAGCAGGGGCTTGACGTCGTGCCATTTGCGCTTGCCCTGGATGACGTTCTCGGCCTCCAGGTCGTGCATCATGACGCCCCACTCGAAGAAGGTCATGAGCAGGAACGCGTAGATCGGGTTGCCCAGGTAGTACGGGTTCCACTTCTGCGCGCTGTCCATCCGCAGGATGCCGTAACCGATGTCGCGGTCCATGTCGAGGATGTTGGTGTACGTGTGGTGCATGTAGTTGTGCGAGTGGCGCCACTGGTCACCGGGGCAGGTGTTGTCCCACTCGAAGACCTTGGAGTTCAGGCCCGGCTCACGCATCCAGTCGTACTGGCCGTGCATGACGTTGTGACCGATCTCCATGTTGTCGAGGATCTTCGACAGGCTCAGGGCGCTGACGGCGGCGATCCAGGCCGGCGGGAAGAAGCCGAAGTACATCAGTCCGCGACCGGCGACCTCGAGTCCGCGCTGCGCCTTGATGATCTTGAAGATGTAGTCGCGGTCCTCCTGACCCAGATCCGCGACGGTGCGGGCGCGCAGGTCGTCGAGCTTGCGCCCGAGTTCCTCCACGGCTTCGTAGCTCAGGACGACAGGTCCGTCGGTTCCCGGCTCGTCCATCACGTCGACGCCGGACGTCGTGGTGTCGGGCGCCGAGCTGGAACCGATGAACGGGAGAAAGGACAGTGAGAGTCCGAACATGGTGACCTCCTCTTCGAGTATGTGGATGGGTCAGACGTCGATGTCGACGTCGCCCACGGGGACAGAGATGCAGAGCTGGATTTCGTTGTCCGGATCGGAGTCGAGCTCACCGGTCTTGACGTTGCGGGTGCATCCCGACTTCTTGATTGCCGTGCAGGTGAAGCAGATTCCCATCCTGCAGCCGAATTCCGGTGTCAACCCGGCATTCTCGGCCTGCTCCAGGAGGGTGGCGCCGTCGTTCTCCGCCTCGACGGACGAACCCGAGAACGACACGGTTCCCGAGGCATCCCCGTCGACGACCGGAACGGCGGTGACGAACTCCTCCGAGAACAGCGACTCGGCGAGTCCGAGGTCGTCGAACACCGACCTGACACCCTTCATCAACCCGGGCGGACCACACAGGAACGTCTGCGCCGAGGCGTGCCAGGGTGCTGCGGCGTTCAGGTGCTCGGTGTCGAAGAATCCGTGCAGATGACCACCGTTCTGCTGATCGGTGTACGCGTACAGAACGTCCACGTTGTCGTTCTCGGCCGCGATGCGGTCGAGTTCGGCGCGGTAGCAGACGTCGTTCTCCGTGTAGGCGTAGTGCAGGAATGCCACGCGTCCGGTGTACCCCTCGTGCACCAGCGTGCGCAGCATCGACATCACCGGGGTGATGCCGCTTCCACCACTGATCAGCAGAACGTGGTCCGGCCGCGGGCTCGGGAGCTCGAAGGTGCCCGTGGCCGGCGCGAGATTGACCACGAGACCGGGCTTCGCCGAGGCGACCAGGTAATTGGACACGATGCCGTCGGGCTGAGCCTTGACGGTGAGCTCGATCGTGTCGTCGTCGGTTCCGGCGGTACCTGCCGGGGAGTAGCAACGCGTGTGCCGGACGCCGTCGACCACGACACCGATCTGCACGAAGTGGCCGGCGGAGAACCCCTTCCACTGCCACGTGGGGCGCAGCGTCAGCGTGACGGTGTCGGCAGTCTGGTGACGGACGGCCACCACCTCGGCGCGCATGTCGTCGACAGTCATCATGGGGTCGACGAGTTCGAGGTACCGATCGACCGCGTGCGGCGTCGTCAGCGTCTCGAGCAACCGGGGCCGCAACCTGGACAGCAGCGAACTGCGACGGCCGCGCGATGTGGGGGTGGTGGCGATGCTCAAGTCGTCCTCCTCGAATGACGGGCCGGTGACCGGATCACTTCTCCAGTGCACACTCGTTCACTGGAACCGAGTGTGACAGCCCGTACCGGCAACTTTCAAGGCCAATGTGACGACGGACACGTACCGTGAGCAGCAGTGACCCGCCAGGCTCTCGCGCGGCGGAAGTGCACACCCATACACCGATGTCGGTTAATGTCGAGGAATGTCCGAGAATTCCGTAGGTTCCACGACGGCCAGCAGGGCCGAACGCAAGGAACGCACCCGGCGGGCACTCGTGGACGGAACGCTGGACGCCATCGCGGACCGCAGTTTCTCCAGCGTGAGCCTGCGGGAGGTCACGCGCGCGGCGGGAATCGTGCCGACGGCGTTCTACCGCCACTTCGCGTCGATGGAGGACCTCGGAGTCGCGGTCGTCGAGGACAGCATGCGCGTCCTTCGCAAGATCCTGCGCGACGTCCGTCGTCACCCGTCCGCGGACAACGCGCGCGAGTCGCTCGAACTGCTGGTGGGCGAGATCCGCGAACACGACGTCCAGTTCCGCTTCCTCATCCGCGAGCGGTCCGGCGGGGTGGTGGAGGTCCGGCGCGCGATCGAGACCGAACTGCGAATGATCGTGCACGAGCTCACTCAGGACCTGTCCCGGATCTCCGCCCTGTCGTCGTGGCCCGGCGATGATCTCGAGATGGTCGCCGACCTCATCGTCAACACGATGCTGGCGACGGTGGTGGACCTGGTCGAGGTGACGCCCGCCGGCGCGGCCGAACGCGACATCGTCGAACGCGCGCTGTCCCAGCTGCGCGTGATCATGCTGGGAATGGGCCAGTGGCAGCCTCGGAACGTCCGCGGCGCACGGACGTCGGCAGCCGCCCTCGGAGCGTGAGGACCCGATAGCCTTTCCCCATGCAGATCTCAGTCGGTGACCTGACCTTCGACGCGGACCGCTACGGAACCCCCGGCGACCGCCCGGCCCTTCTCCTGCACGGTTTTCCCGAGACGTCCGCGAGTTGGCGCGACGTGGCGATCCGCATGGCGGACGCGGGCCGCGACGTCGTCGTGCCGAACCAGCGCGGGTACTCCCCCGGTGCCCGTCCGACCGGTACCGACGCTTACCGCATCGACCTGCTGGTCGCCGACGTCATCGGAATGCTCGATGAACTGGGCTTCGCGGCAGTCGATCTCGTGGGGCACGACTGGGGGTCGATCGTCGCCTGGTACGTCGCGGCGCTGCATCCGGATCGCGTGCGCACCCTCACCGCAGTGTCCGTCCCGCACCCGGCCGCCTTCGGATGGGCGATCCGCGAAGACGAGGACCAGAAGAAGCGCAGCGAGTACATGACTCTCTTCCGCCGGCCCGGCAAGGCGGAGGATCTGCTGCTCGAGGACGACGCCCGCCGGTTGATCGCCATGTTCTCCGGTGCCGCCGATCCGACGATCGTCTCGCAGCATCTTCCGGTGGTCGGCCGGCGTGAGACGCTCACCGCCGCGCTGGAGTGGTACCGCGCCATGACGCGCGACTTCGCGGATCTCCCGTCCGTCGAGGTGCCGACCACCTACGTGTGGGGTAACCAGGACACGGCGGTCGGCCGCGCCGCCGCCGAGCGGTGTGCCCAGCACGTCACCGGCCCGTACGAGTTCGTCGAGTTGAGTGTCAGCCACTGGGTGCCCGAGGACGATCCGGACCGACTGGCGGACGAGATCCTCGCGCGTTAGCGCGTGACCGGTTGTCGCAGAATCGTTCTCAGTTTGCCGGCCACCACACGCCGTGGGTCGCCGAGATAGATCTCGTGATGACGTCCCGTCATCCGGAGCGAGTGCGCCGGGACGACGACGTCGTGCATGTGCGCGAGCACCGGCGCCTCGTCGTCGTAGGACCCGACGTGCAGCGTCTGCACGCACAGCCCCTCGTCGAGACGTCTCAGGCGCACGTCGCCTGTCCGCGGGCCCGCCTTCTGTTCGCGGACGGCCTCCAGATGCTCGGCCGTGATCCAGTCGGGGGTCATGATCATCGCGGTCCATCGCCATCGCGACGGGTCCCGCTCGCGGGTGAACGACGCCCAGTCGTCCGCCCACCACAGCGCTTCGAGCGGCATCACCACGTGGTCTCTGCCGAGTTCACGCTTGCCGAGGAACTTCAGGCCGTACGCGAGCGGATACAGAGACGACACCGCGTCGGTCCAGGCGGTCGTGTTCGGATCACCGTCCCCGTCGATCGTGAGGTACTGCAGGGGCGGCACCTCGACCACGTCGAACACCCCGAGTCGAGCGCTGTACGTCGCGATCTCCTTCTTGTGGTCGACCTTCACGCCGCCGCGTCCCTCCCCCGATCACCCTCGGGTGCCGCGACGCGGAGCAGGGCCAGTAGCCCGGCCGCCAGCACCAGCACGATGCCGATGATGCCGGCCCGATCCGCGTCGAAGAGGAAGACGAAGAGTCCGAAGAGGCTCGGAGCGAGGAACGAGACCGCGCGTCCCGTCGTGGCGTAGAGGCCGAACATCTGGCCTTCCCGGCCGGGCGGGACTATGCGGGTCAGGAAGGTGCGCGACGCCGACTGTGCGGGTCCGACGAACAGGCACAGGATCAGTCCGAAGATCCAGAACATCAGGGGACCCGAGACGGCGAGCAGGACCAGCCCGGCGACGATCATCGACACGAGCGAGACGACGATGACGAGCTTGGGCCCCAGCACGTCGTCGACACGCCCCGCGACGACGGCGCCGAGTGCGGCGACGACGTTGGCGGCGACCCCGAAGAGCAGCACGTCGGCACTGGAGATGCCGTACACGGTGACGGCCAACACCGCTCCGAAGGTGAAGACCCCGGCCAGACCGTCACGGAACAGAGCGCTCGCGACGAGGAACCACACGGTGCGGCGGTCGGTGCGCCACAGCTCGGACACGTCGCGCCACAGCACGCGGTACGACTCGAGGTAGCCGGCTCGCGCGGCCGCCGCCTCGGGGTCGGTGACGGGGAGTTCGGGAACCGCGAAGAGCACGGGAAGCGAGAACACGAGGAACCACACCGCCGCGAGCAGCGCCACGAGCCGGATGTTGAGGCCGTCCTCGGTGGTGATGCCCAGCAGGCCCCGCTCGTCGCCGTCGCCGGCGATGAACCCGAAGTAGCACATCAGCAGCAGGACGATGCCGCCGAAATAGCCCATCGCCCAGCCGAATCCGGACACCCGACCCAGATTGTCGGGCGTCGAGACCTGACGCAGCATCGCGGTGTAGGGCACCTGCGCCACCTCGAAGAGCACCGAGGCGACGGACAGCAGGATCAGGCCCAGCCACAGGTAGTGGTAGTCGTCCTTCACGAAGAACAGTGCCGCCATGCACACGACGGTCGCGGTCGACAGTACGAAGAGGAGCCGTTTGCGGCGACCTCTGGCATCGCTGCGCTGACCGGAGACGGGAGCCAGGACCGCGACCAGAACTCCGGCGATGCCGAGCGACCACCCCAACCACGACGTGGCGGACACTCCGCCGGGCAGATCGGCACCCACCGAGTCGGTCAGGTACACCGAGAACACGAACGTGAGGATCACGGCCTGGAAGGCGGCACCGCCCCAGTCCCAGAAACCCCACGCCAGCACCTGCTTCTTCGTCACGACACCGGGCGCGCCCACGACCACCATGTCTCGCAGCATAGGGTGCCGAGATGACCGACTTCCCTGTTCTGCTGTCGCCGATCACGGTCGGTCGTACGACGTTGCCCAACCGGGTGATGATGGGCTCGATCCACACTGGACTCGAGGATCGGGCGAAGGACGTAGAGAAGCTCGCCGCGTACTTCGCCGAGCGCGCCCGAGGTGGTGTGGGACTCGTCGTCACCGGGGGCTACTCCCCCAATCGCACCGGCTGGCTGCTTCCGTTCGCGGCCAAGTTGACCAACCGTCTCGAGGCCCGTCGCCACCGACGCGTGACCGATGCCGTGCACCGCGAGGGTGGTCGGATCGTGCTGCAGATCCTGCACGCGGGCCGCTACTCCTACCATCCGCTCTCGGTGAGTGCGTCGGGTGGGAGGTCGCCGATCACCCCGTTCCGCGCCCGCGGCCTCACCGATCGGGGCGTGGAACGGCAGATCAGCCACTACGTCCGGTGCGCGCGCCTGGCGCAGCGCGCAGGCTATGACGGCGTCGAGATCATGGGCGGCGAGGGCTACTTCCTCAACCAGTTCCTCGCACCGAGGACGAACCGTCGCACCGATCGATGGGGCGGGTCCGCCGAGAACCGGCGCCGCCTTCCGGTGGAGATCGTGCGTCGCATCAGAGCAGCGGTCGGACCGGACTTCCTGCTCTCGTTCCGGATCTCGCTGGCCGATCTGGTCGAGAACGGTCAGACGTGGGACGAGATCGTGGCACTCGCCACCGAACTCGAAGGAGCCGGGATCGATCTGTTCGACTCCGACTTCGGCTGGCACGAGTCGCGCGTGCCCACCATCGTCACGTCCGTACCGAGGGCCGCGTTCATCGACTTCACCCGCCGCCTCACCGAGGTGGTGACGGTGCCGGTGGCGGCGGCGAACCGGATCAACATGCCGGAGGTCGCCGAACGCCTGCTCGCCGACGGCAGCGCGCACCTGGTGTCGCTGGCCCGCCCGATGCTGGCGGATCCCGACTGGCTGCTCAAGGCGAGGAACGGCCGACCGGACGAGATCAACACGTGCATCGCCTGCAACCAGGCCTGTCTCGACCACGTCTTCGTCCATCGCAAGGCGTCCTGCCTGCTCAATCCGCGGGCCGGGCGGGAGACCGAACTCGTGCTGTCCCCGACTCGCTCCGCGAGAACGGTCGCCGTCGTCGGCGCCGGCCCGGCGGGACTCGCCACCGCGGTCGCACTGGGGCAGCGTGGTCATCGCGTCACCCTCTTCGAGGCGCGCGACGAGATCGGCGGCCAGTTCGCGATCGCGCAACGCATCCCCGGCAAGGAGGAGTTCGCCGAGACGGTCCGCTACTTCACCCACGCACTCGCCGCAGCGACGGTCGACGTTCGGCTCGGCACGACGGCCGGCGCCGCGGACCTCGTGCACTTCGATCGCGTCGTCCTGGCCACGGGTGTGGTGCCGCGCATCCCGCCCATTCCCGGCATCGATCACCCCAGCGTCGTCACGTACGCCGAGGCGGTGCTCGGCCACCGCGACGTCGGCAGGCGCGTGGCCGTCATCGGGGCCGGCGGCATCGGTGTCGACGTCTGCGAGTTCCTCACCACGGAACACTCCTCGACTCTGGACACCGCGGAGTGGCGCCGGGAATGGGGAGTCACCGACGATCCGGCGGCCGCGGGTGCCGTGGCCACCGCCGTCGCTCCCCCCGCGGCTCGCGAGGTGTACCTGCTGCAGCGGACGGCGGGACGGATCGGGACGCGACTCGGCAAGACCAGCGGCTGGGTGCATCGCGCCGCCCTGCGAAGCAGGAACGTGACGCAGTTGTCGGGGGTGCGGTACGACCGGATCGACGACGACGGACTTCACATCACCGTCGACGGACGGACACGCGCACTGGAGGTCGACACGATCGTCGTGTGCGCCGGCCAGGAGTCGGTGCGCGATCTTCTGGACGATCTCACAGCTGCGGGAACGGTGGTCGACGTCATCGGCGGCGCCGACGTGGCGGCGGAGGTGGACGCGAAGCGGGCGATCGAACAAGGGACCCGCCTCGCGGCCGCCCTCTGACGTCGCGTGCTCCGAAGCGTCACGCTAGCCTCGGTGACCGTGAGCCTCCCCGCACCCACCGCAGAGTCCCGTGCCGTCGTCACCGGAGCGTCGTCCGGCATCGGAGAAGCACTCGCCACCGAACTCGCCGCCCGTGGTCATTCGCTGATCGTCGTCGCCCGTCGAGGCGAGTTGCTCGAGGCGCTGGCGGCGAAGCTGACCGCCGCGCACGGCGTCACCGTCGAGGTCCGCGTGAACGATCTGTCTGATCCCGTTCAACGCCAGACCCTGGCGGACGAACTGGCCGGCCGCGACATCTCGGTGCTCTGCAACAACGCCGGCATTGCCACCTTCGGTCCGGTGTCGGCGCTGGATCCCGCCTACGAGCGCGCCCAGGTGCAGCTCAATGCTGTTGCGGTGCACGATCTCACGCTGGCGGTCCTGCCCGGCATGATCGAGCGCGGCGCCGGCGGCATCCTCGTCACCGGCTCGGCCGCGGGCAACATGGCCATCCCCAACAATGCGACCTACGCCGCCACCAAGGCGTTCGTGAACACGTTCTCCGAGTCGTTGCGATCGGAGCTCGCCGGCACCGGCGTGCACTGCACGCTCCTCGCACCCGGCCCGGTCCGCACCGAGACGCCCGATCCCGCGGACGCCTCCATCGTCGACAAGCTGGTGCCGGACTTCCTGTGGATCGACAGCGCGTACACGGCACGGCTGTCTCTCGACGGGCTCGAGAAGAACAAGATGCGCATCGTTCCCGGAATCCTCAGCAAGGGCATGTCCGTTGCGGGCCAGTACAGTCCGCGCTCGATCAGCGCTCCGATCATCGGCAGCTTCTACAAGAAGCTCGGCGGTTCCTGACCTTCTACCTCCGACGGCGGCGTCCGGTCCCGAAGATGCTCCGTGAGATCTCGCGACCGGCCGCACTGGCTGCCGACCGCAGGAAGCTCTTCACGGCGGGGTTGGCCATGATGCGTTCTGCGGCCGACGGCCCTTCCGGCTCCGGCGCGGGCAGCGGCGGCAGGTCGTAGGTCTGCGGCAGCGGCGGGAACTCCGGCTGCTGCGGCGTCGGTTCGGGGGCCATCCGTGCGTTCAGCAACTCGTACGCGGACTCGCCGTCGACGGTGGTGCCGTACGTCGCGTACAACGGACTGGCGGTCGCGGCGGCCGTGATCGCGTCCGTTCCGATGGTGTCCATCAGCGACTGCGGCGGACGAATCCTGGTCCAGGCCACGGGAGTCGGCGCGCCCCGCTCGGACAGCACCGTGACGATCGCCTCGCCGGTCCCGAGGGTGGTGAGTGCCTCCTCCAGGTCGTAGTCCGCACTCTTGGGATAGGTCCGTACCGTCTTGGTCAGCGCCTTCTGGTCGTCCGGGGTGAAGGCGCGCAGCGCGTGCTGCACCCGCGCGCCGAGCTGGGAGAGCACCGGCCCGGGAACGTCCGACGGCAGCTGCGTGCAGAAGAAGATGCCGACACCCTTGGAGCGGATCAGTTTCACGGTCTGCTCGACCTGCTGGAGGAAGGCCTTCGACGCGTCGGCGAAGAGCAGATGTGCCTCGTCGAACACGAACACCAGCTTCGGTGCGTCGAGGTCCCCCTCCTCCGGCAGGGTCTGGAAGAGATCGGCCAGCACCCACATCAGGAACGTGGAGAACATGACGGGACGCGCTGCGAGAGCGCCGAGTTCGAAGAGGGTGACGATGCCGCGTCCGTCCGGTGCGGTGCGGATCAGGTCCTCCGTCCGCATCTCCGGCTCACCGAAGAACGTGTCGCCGCCGTCGGCCTCCAGGTTCACCAGTGCCCGCAGGATGACACCGGCGGTGGACGACGAGACGCCGCCGATGCCCTTCAGGTCGGCCTTGCCCTCGTCGCTCCTGAGGTGCGTGATGACGGCACGCAGATCCTTCAGATCGAGCAGCGCGAGCCCCTGCGTGTCCGCCCAGTGGAAGATCAGTCCGAGGGTCGACTCCTGAGTCGCGTTGAGCTGCAACACCTTGCTGAGCAGGATCGGGCCGAACGCCGTGATGGTCGCGCGTACCGGCACCGCGCCACCCTCGGTACCGAGAGAGAGGAACTCGACCGGGAATCCCGTGGGCGCCCACCCGTCCGCGCCGGTCTCGCCGGCCCGGCCGCGCAGGCCGTCCGAGTCCGCGCCCGCAGCGGACAGTCCCGAGAGGTCGCCCTTGACGTCGGCCAGCACCACCGGAACACCGGCCGCGGAGAGCTGTTCGGCGATCACCTGCACGGTCTTCGTCTTGCCGGTTCCCGTGGCGCCGGCCACGAGGCCGTGACGGTTGACCATCTTCAGCGGTAACCGGACCCGTGCGGTCGGATCCGCGACGCCGTCCAGCACCACACTGCCGAGTTCGATGGCGGGACCTTCCGTGGCGTACCCCGCTGCGATCGCGGCCGCGCGGCCACCCTCCGTCGGTTCCGTCATCGTCACTCGTGCTCCCGTTCTCGTGTCGCCGGCGGTACGGGCTGAACTCTATCGCCGGTACCGACACGTGCGGGTCTACTGTGGCAGCGGTACCGATGGACACGACGGATACCGAGGATGTGCGTGAACGACAAACTGGTGTGGATCGACTGCGAGATGACGGGCCTCGAGCTGGGCTCGGACAAGCTCATCGAGATCGCGGCCCTGGTCACCGACAGCGACCTCAACGTTCTCGGCGACGGCGTGGACATCGTGATCCACTGCGACGACGACGCACTGGCCTCGATGCCGGACGTGGTCACCGAGATGCACGCCAAGTCGGGGCTCACCGAGGAGGTCCGTGCGTCGACGGTCACGATGGAGCAGGCGCAGGAGAAGGTGCTCGAGTACATCCGGCAGCACGTTCCCGCCGGCACCGCGCCGCTCGCCGGCAACTCGATCGGCACCGACCGCGGCTTCATCGCGCGGGACATGCCGGAACTGAACGACTACCTGCACTACCGGATGATCGACGTCAGCTCCATCAAGGAGTTGTGCCGCCGGTGGTACCCACGCATCTACTTCGGTCAGCCTCCCAAGGGCCTCGCGCACCGGGCACTCGCGGACATCGAGGAGTCGATCCGGGAGCTGAAGTACTACCGGCAGACGGCCTTCGTGGCGGCTCCGGGACCGACCACCGAGGAGATCGGCGCCGTCGTGACGACGCTGACCGGTGGCGACGCGTGACACAGGGAACCGATTGGCTTCCCGCGTATCGGTCACGCTAGTATCGAACGCGCTGCATCGCCGCAGGGTGTGCAGCAATGGTGGGCGTAGTTCAGTTGGTAGAGCACCAGGTTGTGATCCTGGCTGTCGCGGGTTCGAGTCCCGTCGTCCACCCCGAACACGAAGGCCCCCGACTCGCGAGTCGGGGGCCTTCGTCGTGCGTGGGGCTCAGCGGGGCAGCGCGTCGAGGTCCGTCCGCATGAGGATGACGTTGTAGGACGAGTACTGCGACGCCGTGAAGTACAGCGAGTCACCCGCCGACCTCGGGTGGATGTAGGGCGCGTAGAGGCCACCGCCCGGGTAGTTGCCGATGTCGTTGTTCACCACCAGCGCGGTGGGAGCGCTCCACGGCCCCTCGGGCGCCGACGCGGTCCGCGCCATGATGCGGCCCTCGACGTCGTTGCCGTACAGCATGATGTAGCGACCGAGATACGCATTCCACGCGACGGACATCTCCCCGACCGGCTGGCCGACCACAGGAGCGGCGGCGGCCAGGTCGGAGGTCCAGGACCCACCGTTCCAGTACTCGTACCGGGTGAGGTCCAGCATCGCGTCGGGTGCGACGCGGGCCAGGTAGGCCGCACCGAGACGGCCGTTCGGTGTCCCGTACTGGTACACGAACCCGTCCTGGCCGCGGACGAACGCCGCCTGCTGGAAGCGGGCGTCCAACTGCTCCGTACCGGGGACGGCCACGCCGCTGTTGAACCGGATGGTGGCGGGCTCGGGGAACCACGTCTGCCCGTTGTCGCGCGACGTCGCGATTCCCGCGTAGTTCGTCGACCACACCGAGCCGCTCCACTCGCGGACCGACATGAAGTGCAGATACTGCACGCCGTTCACGGCGATCGCCGACGTGGGAACGATCGTGTACTCGACAGGTGAGAGCCCGAGAGCCGAGAGCAGTTGGGTCGCGAATCGCGGATCGTTCCCGGCCACCACCGCACCGGAGTTCACGTCACCGGGCACACCGTCGGCGAACGTGATGCCGTCCGACAGGTCGGTGTCGTTGCTGCGCAACAGAACATTGTGCCGCCACTGCCCGCCCGGGACCGCGCAGTTCCCGAAGGTGTCGCCGAACGCCATGAGGGTCTGACCGGCTCCGTTGTCCCAACTGATGCCGAGATCGGTCCCCGAGATTCCGAAACGATCGAACGTCCGGTTCACACTCTCCTGACCGGTCACCCACCCCACGGTGGATGTCGACGGCCCGTTGTAGGCGGGCACCGGACCCTGCCGTCCCGCAGGTGGCTGACCGGGAAAACCTGTTCCGTCGATTCCGGTACCGGGCAGTCCTCCACACGGTTCGGCCGCCGCCACGGGCGCGAGCACCAGGCTCACTCCCCCCACCAGTGCCAGTGCCAGCGCAGCCGCCATCGCCCGTTGTCGTCGCATACAGAACATCCCCCACAGTCGCGCCACACGCGGCAGTAACCCGCCCCCGAACGCAAGGTACCAGTCCGGACACGGTCCGATCTCCGCACCGGGACGGCCCCACCGCCGAATTACACGTATGTGTTTTCGCAGGTAGGCCGGCACAACCGAATTACGTTGGTGTAATTGAGCATTCGTGTTACCGAGCGATACTGCTGTCCCGTAGAGTGACCCGTGGCGCTCTTGGGGAAGGTGCGCCGTGTGTTACTCGTGTTGTTCGCTCGACGGACGTGAATGCCAAGGGAAGGGCATTCGACTTCGCCGAGCGGTGCGCCGTGGGCGACTGCTCGTCCGGTACCGGTCGGTGAGACCGGTACGGGACAGAGGGACGTCGACGGCCGTACCGCCGTGGACAGCGCAGCAGCGACGGGACTCCTCCCCCGGGTCGGCGCCGACCGAATGGCGACGCCCGTGGGCGCATACGGAGGTAGCTCGTGCACCGAACATCACACTCGAACACCGCATCACAGGACACCGTGGGCGCATCGCCGTCACCGGTGCGCCGCCGTGGTCGCTGGGGATCCGCCGCCATGGTGGGCGTCGCGGCCACCGGAGCTCTGCTCTTCGCCGGGACACCCACGGCCGCAGCGGCACCCGCGCTTCCGCCGCTCCCCGCTCTGCCCGCGTTCCAGATTCCCGGTGTTCCGCTGAGCGCCAAGCAGCAGGCGGCGATCCTCGCCGCCGTCTTCGACGCGACGGGCGTGCTGGTGCAGGAGGTCGCGGGGCTCGTTCTCGGCGACATCACCCTCACCCCGGTGACTCCCGACGCCGCGCCGGACGCCACGTCGCCCTTCCAGGCGGCCCCGCTGGGGGTCGGCGGATCACGACTCCCCTTGACGCCCGGCACCTTCGAGGTCACGTCCGGTTACGGCGGGCGCAACAACCCGACCGGCGGCGGACGGCAGAACCACGAGGGCATCGACCTCGGAGCCGCGCAGGGCACCACGATCTACGCGGTCACCGGCGGCACCGTCACGCAGGCCGGTGACGCGGGCGACGGGTACGGCAACCTGGTGAAGATCCAGAAGGGCGACACGGAGGTCCTCTACGGACACCAGAGTCGCATCGATGTCGCCGTGGGTGACACCATCGCTCCCGGTCAGGCCATCGGCGCGGTCGGCAGTACCGGCGACTCCAACGGCCCGCACCTGCACTTCGAGGTGCGACGCGGCGGCGAGGCCGTGGACCCGGTCGGTTACCTCACCGCTCTGGGCCTGAAGGTCTAGCGGCTCAGACGGACTGGGCGTTGCCGGCTTTCCACTCGTCCCACGGGATGTTCCAGTCGCCCAGTCCGTCGGTACCCGACAGCGTTCCACCCACGGTGTTCTTCACGACGGTGATGTCACCACGCTTGGTGTTGTCGTAGACCCACTTCGCGTTCGACGGGCTCAGGTTCAGGCAACCATGGCTGACGTTCGAATAGCCCTGTGATCCGACGGACCACGGCGCCGAGTGGAAGAAGATGCCGCTGTACGACATTCGCGTCGCCCAGTCGACCGGAGTGCGGTAGCCCTGCGCGGAGTCCACGGCGACGCCGTAGGTCGACGAGTCCATGACCATGGACGCGAACTTGTCACCGATGATGTAGACCCCGTTGTCGGTGGGCGAGCTGTCCTTGCCCATCGACGTCGGCATGGTCTTGACGTCGACTCCGTTGACGGAGAACGTCACCTGCTTGGTGGCGTCGTCCGCGGTGGCGATGACGGCGTCACCGATCGAGAAGGACGACGACGCGTTCTCCTGGCCGAAGAGTCCCTCGCCGAGGTCGCGACCGAAGACGTCCACCGTCACGGTGACGCGGGTGCCGGGAGCCCAGTAGTTCTGCGGGCGCCACCGCACCTCTTTCTGGTTGACCCAGTAGAAGGCACCCTCGACCGGCGGGTCCGTCACGACGGTGATCGCGTTCTGCGCGGCGATCTTGTCGGGGATCGGCTCGTCGAACTGCACGGCGACCGGTTGGCCTATGCCCACGATCTCGTTCTCGGACGGCAGCAGGTACGGCTTGGTGACGTTGTCCGGCGAACTGGTGGTGAAGGACGAGACGGACGACGCCTCACCGCCCAGACCGTAGGCCCGCGTACGCAACGTGTAGGTGCCGTTGTAGTCGAGCACCTCGCTGTTCGTCCAGGACGACCGATCCTCGGACAGTGCTCCGGGGACAGGGGTGCCGGCGTCGTCGGTGAGCGTCACCTCGGACAGGGTGCCGTCCGCCACGGTCACCGCGACCGGAGCACTCGGGGAGAATCCGACGGACGCGTCGGGCGCCGGCAACGACACCTTCGGCTTCATGAGCTCCGACAGCGGGTTGGAGTCGATCGGTGCGGGAGCCGCCGTCGGTGTCTGACCCGACCCCGCCGTGCACCCGGCCGCGGAGAGTGCGAGCACCGTCATCGCGGCCACCAGAGTCGAGCGCCCACGACGGGTCCTACCCCACGACATCGTCATTCTCTCGACTCCACTCACCTGCGCCCGAACCATCAGCTATCACGCACATGATGCCATCCACCTGGGATTTCTCACCACTCCGGAGCTGGGGAACACGGTCACGGTCGAGTACCGATCGAGCATCGACCCGGCTCCTCACCAGCGGTCCGGAGCCTCTGCCAGCGGGAATGCGAACCGGGCGTCCCGTTTCACTGATCGCGGGTGCTGTTGGTGTGCATCACAAGCGACCCCGGACAGCACGATGCCGCCGAGCGTGAACTCGGCGGCATAGAGGACGGAGTCGGCCGTGCGCCTCTCGGCAGAAGGCCGCTCGTAGCGGCGAAAGGGGTGGTACCCGGGGCATGGATCCGACTCCGTCGAGCTGTGCAACGCCGACACCCCCGAGTCTGTTCCCGGCCGCTAGCATCACGTGGATGCGCGCCCTCGGTCCCACGTCGTCCGCATCTGCGCCGCGCCCCGTCTCGTTCCGGCGCGCGACCCGATGAGTGATCTGCGTGTCCGAGACGCCGCCGCCCTGGTCGGTGTCAGCGACGACACCGTCCGCCGGTGGATCGAGAGTGGTGTCGTCGAGACGTCGAAGGACTCGGCCGGACGCACCGTCGTGAACGGCGCCTCGCTCGCGGCGCACGCTCGGGCCCGCGCCGCCGCACCGCCGGATCCGAGCGGCACGGTCAGCTCCGCGCGCAACCGTCTGGCCGGACTCGTCACCTCGGTGGTCGTCGACACGGTGATGGCCGAGGTACAGATGCAGTGCGGCGCGTTCACCGTGACGTCGCTGATGAGCGCAGAATCGGTGCGGACACTCGGACTGGAACCCGGCAGCGTCGCCGTCGCGGTGGTCAAGGCGACCACCGTCATCGTCGAGACACCGTGATCTCCGGCCTCGCGGGCGGGACGCGCGGCCACCGCGACGCGGTGCGTCCGCCCGCCTGGATCCTCGTGCCTGCCGGACTCGGCACGGCGCTCGTCGTGCTCCCTCTCGTGGCGATGCTGCTCTCGGTCGACGTGGCTCGCTTCGTTCCGCTCGTCACCTCGGAGTCGTCCCGGGCCGCGCTGCTGCTCAGCCTGCGCACGGCGGCCGCCAGCACTGTCCTCTGCATCCTGCTGGGGGTGCCGATGGCCCTGGTCCTCGCGCGGTCGACCGGGCGGATCGTCGCCGTCGTGCGCGCACTCGTCCTGCTCCCCCTCGTCCTGCCCCCGGTGGTGGGTGGGCTCGCCCTGCTCTACGCGTTCGGCAGGCAGGGACTGCTGGGTGAACACCTGCGGGCGTGGGGCATCGACATCGCCTTCACCACCACCGCGGTGGTCCTCGCGCAGACGTTCGTCGCCCTCCCCTTCCTCGTGATCAGTCTCGAGGGCGCACTGCGCACGGCGGGCACGCGGTACGAGGTCGTCGCCGCGACCCTCGGAGCCTCACCCGGCACCGTCCTGCTGCGGGTCACCCTTCCCCTGGTCCTGCCCGGGCTGGCGTCGGGTGCGGTGCTCTCCTTCGCCCGCGCGCTCGGCGAGTTCGGCGCCACCCTCACGTTCGCCGGGTCGCTCCAGGGCGTCACCCGCACCCTCCCGCTCGAGATCTACCTCCAGCGCGAGACGGATCCCGATGCGGCGGTGGCCCTCTCGCTGGTCCTCATCGTCGTCGCGATCGTCATCGTGATCCTCACTCGCAGTCGGCGTCCGGCAGGCGTGCTGTGACACCCACCGACACTTCGGTCGTCCTCGACGTCCGTCACCGAGCACGCGGCGCCGACCTCACGCTCACGGTGCCGTCGGGCGGTGTGGTGGCGATCCTCGGGCCCAACGGTGCCGGGAAGTCGACGCTGCTGTCGATGGTGGCCGGACTCGTCCGGCCCGACGACGGCGTGGTCCGCATCGGAGCGCGCACCCTCACCGACAGCGCGCAGCGCATCGACGTCCCGCCGCATCGCCGACGGGTGGCTCTCCTCGCCCAGGACGCGCTGCTGTTCCCACACCTGTCCGCGCTGGCGAACGTCGCCTTCGCGCCCCGCTCACGAGGTGCCGGACGAGCCGAGTCCGAGCGACTCGCGCGCCGATGGCTCGAGGCCGTCGACGCGGCCGACCTCGCCGATCGGCGGCCGCGCGCACTGTCCGGCGGACAGGCCCAACGCGTCGCCCTCGCCCGCGCACTCGCGGCGGACCCCGACGTGCTCCTGCTCGACGAGCCGTTCGCGGCGCTCGACGCCGAGTCCGCACCGGCCATGCGCCGCGTGCTCCGCGAGGTGCTCGCCGAGACCTCGCGCACCACCCTGCTGGTGACCCACGACCGGGTCGACGCCCTGACGCTCGCCGGTGAGGTGGCCGTCGTCGACGCCGGACGAGTGGTCGAACACGGCACCGTCCGCGGCGTTCTGACGGCTCCGCGTACCCGGTTCGCGGCCGCCCTCGTCGGAGTGAACTCGATCGAGGGCACCATCACCGCTCCGGACACGCTCACGACCGCGTCGGGTGTCGCCGTGCAGGGCCGCGCCCCGGATCCTCTCGACGCGGGCTCATCGGCGGTGGCCCTGCTGCATCCCACCGCCGTCTCCGTCTTCGTCGACCCACCGCGGGGCAGCCCCCGCAACGTGCTGCCCGTGCAGATCGGCCACGTGGAGTCCACCGGCTCGTCGGTCCGCATCACGTCCACCGCGGCCGCGGGTCTGCCCGCGCTGCACGCCGACGTCACCGTCGCGGCGGCCACCGAACTCGACCTCGTGCCCGGCCGTCGCGTCCACTTCGTCGTCAAGGCCGGCGAGGTGGCACTGCACGCCGCGGCTCCCGGCGCGCCCACACCGCGGTGACCGGTGGGTCGCCACGGCCGCGGCGACTGCTCGACGCGGCAGCGGATCTGTTCGGCGCCCGCGGCTACGCGGCCGTCGGCATCGACGACGTCGCGGCGGCCGCGGGCGTCTCGGGGCCGTCGGTGTATCGGTGGTTCGACTCGAAGTACGACCTGCTCCGCACGCTGCATCTGACCGCGGTCGAACGCCTCGAACGGCGCATCGCTCGGGAGGGCGCTCCCGCCGATCACCACGCGCTCGCTCTCGGCGCCCTCACCGTGCGCCGCTCGCTCGGCACGCTGCGCCGCGACCGCCCGCATCTGCACGACCCCGACATCGGTTCGGTGACCACGGTTCTCGATGCCGTCACCGCGGCAGCACGTCGTGCCGATCCGATCCTTCGGCCCTCTCGCGACTCCGACGTCACGACTCGGGCGGTGCTGTCCACCCTCTCCAGCATCGGGACGCACCGCCTCGCCGTCCCCGCCGCCGCGGTGCTCGAGGTTCTCGACTCCGCGTGCGCCGCGGTCCTCTCGGCGGACCTGCCGGACGCCGTCGACGATCCGGAACTCCCGCACGGCGTCCCGCCCGTCGGGCGACGGGACGCACTCCTGCGCTCGGCCGCGGCGCTGTTCGACGAGAGCGAGCCCACCGACGTGACGATGGCGGCCATCGCCTCCTCGGTGGGCATCGCGGCGTCGAGCACCTACCGCTGGTTCGGCGGCAAGACCGTGGTGCTGGACGAGGTGTGCCTCGGCGCCGCGCGCCGGGCGGCGGACGAGACGGCGCGTGTGCTCGCCCGGTCGGACACGCCGCACCAGGCGCTGGCCGGGCTGGCGCGGCGGCGCGTGGCCCTCGCGACGCGGGCGCCGGCACTGCGGGTACTCCGGCGCCACGGCCTCTCGACCGGTCCGGCGACGGCACGCGAGCTCACCGTGATGGCTCGCCAGGAGCGCGGAGAGTGGGTGCACCTCCTCGCGTCGACGATGCCGGGACGCTCGCGGGCACAGTCGTCGGTTCTCGTCGAAGCAGCGTTCACGGTGGTGGACGACCTGTCACGGCACGTCGACGATCGCCGGCTCGCCGCGGTGATCACCGCGATGCTGGGTGTGGACGACGGCGGGCCCCGATCACCACATCGGTGATCGGGGCCCGCGTCGGATCTGCCGTGCCGCGACCGGCTACTGAGCCTGCAGCAGCGTGAACGACCTGTCTCGTACCAGCAGTGACGTCGGGTCCTCGCCCACCTCCTGCTCGGGGTCGCTCGAGATCGTGAGCGACCACGTCTCGTCGGGCAGGGTGAACTCGACCGGGGTGTCGGAGGCGTTCATCAGCCACAGGAACACGGTGTCCTCGGCCGACGACTTGAACAGCACGGCGATCGACTTGTTCGATCCGGTGGTCCAGTCGTCGTCACCCATCGCGACGCCGTCCGCACGCTGGAAGTCGATCGTGTCGGGTCGACCGCCGCTCGTGTCGGTGGTGGTGTCGTCCTCGCCGTGGCGGAACCACACCGGACGCAGCGCCGGATGCTCGCGGCGGAGTGTGATCAGCGCCGTGGTGAACTCGACGAGTGCGTCGTCGGCGACCGCCCAGTCGAACCACGAGATCTCGTTGTCCTGGCAGTAGGCGTTGTTGTTGCCGCCCTGCGAGCGCGCGAGTTCGTCGCCTCCCAGGAGCATCGGAACGCCGGCCGAGAGAAGCAGCGTGCCGAGGAAGTTGCGGCGCTGGCGATCGCGCAGCGCGTTGACGTCCGCATCGTCCGTCGGACCCTCCGCGCCGCATCCCCACGACCGGTTGTCGGACTCGCCGTCCTGGCTGTCCTCGCCGTTCTCCTCGTTGTGCTTCTCGTCGTACATCGTGAGGTCGGCGAGAGTGAAGCCGTCGTGCGCGGTGATGAAGTTGACACTCGCGAGGGTGGGCCGGCGATCGTTCTCGTAGACGTCGGGGCTACCCGAGATACGTTGCGCCAGAGCGGGAAGGCTACCCTCCTCGCCGCGCCAGAAGTCGCGGACGTCGTCGCGGAACTTACCGTTCCACTCCGACCACCGCGCCGGGAAGCCGCCGACCTGATAGCCGGCGGTGTCCCACGGCTCGGCGATCAGCTTCACCGGGGCGAGCACCGGATCCTGATGCACCATGTCGAGGAACGCGCTGTGTCGGTCGAGGTCCTCGTCCTGACGGGTCAGGGTGCTCGCGAGGTCGAAGCGGAAGCCGTCGACGTGCATCTCGGTGACCCAGTAGCGCAACGAGTCCATGATGAGGGCGAGTGCGGCGGGATGGCCGACGTTCAGGCTGTTGCCCGTTCCCGTCGTGTCGTAGTACGAGCTGTGGTCCTCGGGGACCAGCCGGTAGTAGGACGCGTTGTCGATTCCCTTGAGGGACAGCGTGGGTCCGAGGTGGTTGCCCTCGGCGGTGTGGTTGTAGACCACGTCGAGGATCACCTCGAGGCCGGCCGCGTGCAGCGCCTTGACCATCGACTTGAACTCGGTGACCTGCCCACCCGTGTCGCCCGCACTGCTGTACTCGTTGTGCGGCGCGAGGAAGCCGATCGAGTTGTATCCCCAGTAGTTCCGGCGACCCTCCTCGAGCAGGTGCGAGTCCTGGACGAACTGATGCGTGGGCAGCAGTTCGACGGCGGTGATGCCCAGCCGTGTCAGGTGCTCGATGGCGGACGGATGCGCGAGACCCGCGTAGGTCCCGCGGACGGCCTCGTCCACGTTCTCGTCGAGCTGGGTGAAGCCCTTGACGTGCACCTCGTAGACGACGGACTCGGACAACGGGATTCGCGGCGCGGCGTCGTCTCCCCAGTCGAACGAGTCGTCGACGACCACGGACCGCGGCATGAAGGGCGCGGAATCGGCGTCGTTGCGGGTCTCGGGCTCGTCGTGATGGTGGGAGAACACCGCTTCGTCCCATTCCACGGACCCCGCAACGGCTTTCGCGTAGGGGTCGAGGAGGAGCTTGGCGGCGTTGTGGCGCAACCCGGCGGCCGGATCCCACGGGCCGTCGACCCGGAATCCGTATCGCGTTCCGACGGACATGTTCTCGACGATGCCGTGGAACACGTGGCCGGTGTACTCGGGCAGTGTCGTCGACGACAGTTCGGTACCGTTCTCGTCGTACGTGACGACGGTCACCGACTCGGCCGTCTCGGTGTAGACCGCGACGTTCGCGCTCCCGTCGGGTCGAAGACTGACACCCGGGGGGTAGGGGGTGGAAGGCTGTCGTGTCACTGATGGCACCAGTTCTCTGTCGTAGGTCCAGCTCGTGGAGGGACCGGAAGTCACCCACGGAAGTCGTGCGGGTCCCAGCGTTCTTACCCGCGCACCGCCCGGACGAAACGGTGCAGGTTGAGCGCACGGGCCACCGGGTAGACATGCCCCATGACGGGCGTCCGCACGACTCGACGCATCGTGCGTGAACGAACGGCCGTCGCGGCGGGAATGCGACGTCGGCTGGCGGCACGCGACACGGCCCTGGTGGCGGCGGGCATCACGTTCTACGGCGGCATTGCCGTCGTGCCGATGTTGCTGTTGGGTCTGCGCCTCACCACGCTGCTGCTGGGTGAGGAGACCGTCGTCGGGTACGGAGACGCCATCGCCGGACTGCTGCCGGGCGCGGCGGGCGCCCCGGGTGCGGTGCGGACCCTGTTCGACGCCGGGACACACCTCGGGTGGCTGGGCGGCCTGGTCGCGATCCTGCCCGCCACCTTCTACGGCGAGGGCATGCGACGGGCCCTGCTCGTCTACGAGCCCGTGCGCGAATCGTTCGTCGGCTGGCGCGGTCGCGCGTCGGCGCTCCCGGTCCTGATCGTCACGCCGCTGCTCACCATCCCCGTTCTCGTGGTGGGCAACGCACTCGCCTCGGTGAACGGCGGCATCGGTGCGGGAGCGTTCCGCGTCTGGCTCGGATTCGTCACCGTCTGGCTGGTGCTCGCCGTACCCATCGGATGGACGTACCGGGTGGTCGCGCCGGCCACCCTCTCACGTACGGCCGTCGCGATCGGTGCCCTGACCACCGCGTCCTTCGTCTCGGGATTCCTGCAGGGCTACGTGCTGTTTCTCGCGATACCCATCGACTGGTCGGGCCCGTTCGGCGGCCTCGAACCCGTCGGAGCGGCCGTCGCCACGGTGCTGTGGCTGTTCCTGCTGCACATCATCGTGCTGATCGGCTGGGTGTTCACTCTCGAGTGCGACCGGGTCGCGGAGCGGGAAGCGCACTCAGAGCGTGATGGATCGACACGCTGATCTGACTGAAGCCGACGACGGCGAGGATCAGGGACACGGCGGCGCCGATGGTGCCGAACAGCGGACCGGTGTCCACCACCGAGGCTCCCAGGAGAGTCACCACGACGGCGATCACGCGGGACGGGCGCTCCCACACCGTCACGACTCCGATCGACGCCATCCCCGCGGACACCGCGCGTGCCCGCGCCGTCTCGTGCAACAGGGTGAGCAGCGCGACCGCGACCACCAGGGGTGCGGGCGCTCCCAGCACGAGGAGAACCGCGAAGACGAGCATGTCCGAGAGTCGATCGGCCACCGAGTCGGCAACGTAGCCGAATGCCGTCGATCGACCGCGGAGCAGTGCGACGGCGCCGTCGAGGCTGTCCACCAGCGCCGACAGGACGAGAAGCAGTGCCGCCGCGCCGGCGCCCCACGGACCGGAGCCCGCGACGGCGAGAGCCAGGACAGCGAAGAGAACCCCCACAGCGGTGACCGCGGTGGGGGCGACGCGCGCCCGCGCGAGCGGGCGGGCCAGAACGTACGTGATGGTCAGCCAGCCGTGCACCAGTGCCGACGAGTGCACGTCGTACCCTCCGTGCAGCTCGGACCACGCACGGAAGTACTGCGTGCGAGTTCTCGGCACGGTGACGACGGGTTCCGACGCATCGGAACCCGTCACGTGATCGTGGTCAGTGACCACCGGGATCGGTGAGGGACTTGCCCTCGGCCGCCTTGACGCGCTTGCGCTCGAGCAGGACCACGGCGAGGCCGGCGAGCAGGAGAACCGGGCAGGCGATGCCGGCGACTAGCACCCATCCCTCGAAGCCGCCGCCCGCTGCGGTCAGGCCCAGTCCGAGCGCAACGAAGCCCAGCGCCATCAGGAAGTAGCCCGGCCATGCGCGGCTGTCGGTGATGGCCTCACCGGCGTGCGCACGCGTGGTGCGTGCGAAATCCTGCGGCTGCTCGTTCTCGTTCTGCGCGACCACGACTTGTCCTTTCGTCGATACATCCGTGCATGCCCGTCGGACCGCCGGGGGAAACCCGGTCGGTGGGCGCTCACAGAGGGCATTCGGAACCACCTACCCCCGCGACGGCTCGTACGGAGTGACGAGGGCGACGTCGGGCGCTAGGGTGAGCGCGTCAACAGACCATGCGGTTCGTGAATCGGGACGTGAACCGCTTTACGTGAGGACGCGCCCGTGCCCTATCTCGGCCTGATCGTCGCCGTGCTCTGGATCTTCTGCCTCATCGACGTCATCACGGCCGACGAAGGTGGCATCCGTCACCTCCCGAAGACGGTCTGGCTCCTGCTCGTCGTGTTCCTTCCTCTCGCCGGGTCCGTGGCCTGGCTTGTGGCGGGCCGGCCCGTCGGCGGCGGCATCTGGGGCGGTCCCGACGCGGGACGCCGACCGAGCGCGACCCGTTTCCCCGAGTACGACGTCCGTCCCGGCCGCGCGGTCGCGACGAACTCCGAGTCCGACGAGGAGTTCCTGCGTCGGTGCCGGGAACGCGCTCAGCAGCAGCGCGACGCCGCCCGTCGCACCAGGAATCCCGAGCACGACTGACGCGTACGCGTCGTCCCGACCGGTCGGCCACGTGGGTTAGGGTCGGCTAATGCATGACGCACCTCCGTCGACCGGCGGGGCCATCCTACGCCGCACCACCCGGCGCCACCGTGTGCGACTCGTCGGTTCGTCGGCCCTGTTCTGTGTGCACCAGTTCTGCGAGACGATGGTGCCGGTCGCCATCGGTCTCATCATCGGCCGCGCGGTCGAGACCGGCGACGTCACCGCGATGATCGTCTCGTTGCTGGGGCTGGCGGGCCTGTTCGTCGTCCTCTCCTACGCGTACCGCATCGGCGCCCGCATCATCGTCGTCGCGATCGAGCGGGAAGCACACCTGCTACGCGTGGAGGTCGCGGGACGCGTGCTCGACCCGCGCGGCGTCCAGGTCGATCTCGGCCCCGGCGAGTTGTTGACGGTCAGCACCTCGGACGCCGAGAAGACCTCGTGGGCGCTCGACGCCATCGCCCGGGTCGCCGCCGCGGTCACCGCCCTCGTCGTCACTGCGGTGGCACTTCTCGTCATCGATGTGCCGCTCGGGCTGGCCGTCGTCATCGGCACGCCTGTCCTTCTCCTTCTCCTGCAGTTGTGTGCGCCGTTCCTCACCCGCGCCGCGACCGATCAGCAGGCGGAGGTGGCCCGCGTCTCGGGTCTCGCCACCGATCTCGTCAGCGGCGTACGGCCCCTTCGCGGTATCGGCGCCGAGGACGTCGCGTCCCGGCGGTTCGTGCAGTCGAGCCGACGTGCACTGGCCGCGACGATGCGTCTGGCCCGTGGCAACAGCGTGTATCTCGGTGTCTCGGCGACGGTGGGCGCGCTGCTGTCCGCCGCCGTGGCCGGCACGGCCGGGTTCCTCGCTCTCGAGGGCCGGATCTCCGTCGCCGAGCTGATCACTGTCGTCGGACTGGCGCAGTTCCTCATCGAGCCGCTGAGTTCGCTCTCCCGACTTCCCGGCTTCCTCGCGGTCATCCGCGGATCAGCGGACCGGTTGGCATTGGTTCTCGGCGCCGACCCGGTGGTCACCTCCACCGGTACGCGGTCCCCCGACACCTCGTCCGTCGGACTCGACGACCTGTCCTACGGGACCTTGACGCATCTCGACCTCCATCTCGAGCGCGGTGAGATCGTCGGCGTCGTCGCCTACCGGCCGCAGGACGCCGATGCACTGGCCGCCGTCCTCTCCGGCCAGGTGTCGCCCGACGACGTCACCGGACGGCTGACGGTCGGCGGCGTCGACGTGACCGAGCTCGCGCTCCCCGAGGTCCGCCGCACCGTGCTGGTGGAACCGCACACGTCGGATCTGTTCGCCGGCACGGTGCGGTCCAACATCGCCCTGGACCGCGGGAGCGACCTCGACGCCGCGGTGACCGCCTCCGCCGTCACCGACATCGTCGCCATGCACGACGGCGGTCTCGACCATCCGGTGACCGACCGCGGTGCCAGCCTGTCCGGTGGGCAACGCCAACGAGTCGCCCTCGCCCGCGCACTCGCGGCGCAGCCACCGGTACTCGTCCTCCACGATCCGACCACCGCCGTCGACGCGGTGACCGAACACGCCATCGCCACCGGCATCGCGGGACTGCGTCACGACGGCGACGCCCGCACCCAGACGACGGTGCTCATCACCACCAGCCCCGCGCTCCTCGCGGTCACCGACCGCGTCGTCGTGCTCGACGAGGGGCGCGTCGCGACCGTCGGCACCCACCACGGGTTGGCGGAGACGGACGAGCGCTACCGAGAGGCGGTTCTGCGATGACCGAACCGACCGCACTGCTGCCCATCGCGAGTGGACGGCGATGCTGGGCGTTCCTTCGCGGCGAACTCCGTGCGCGGCGGGGATCGGTCGCGCTCACCGTCGCCATCGGCGTGGTCGCGGCGGCGATGGCGCTGATTCCCGTGTACGTCTTCGGCATGCTCGTCGATCGGGTGACCGAGGGCGCACCGACGTCCACGATCGTCGGTGTCGTGACGGTCATCGGCGCCGCGGCGGTCGCGGGCGGTGTCTTCACCGGGATCGGCGCCTACACCGTCAGTCTGCTCGGCGAGAAGATGTTGGCCTCGCTGCGCGAGCGCGTCCTCGGTCGCGCACTCCACCTCCCGGTGAGCACACTGGAGCGAGTCGGCAAGGGAGACCTGCTCTCCCGCGTCGGGGACGACATCGCGGTGATGGCGAAATCGCTCGGCGAAGTGGTGCCGAACATCCTCGCGGCCGTGCTGCTGGTCCTGCTCAGTCTGATCACGATGCTCGGGCTCGACTGGCGTCTGGGACTCGCGGGCATGGTCGCGATCCCGATGTACGTGATGGCCCTGCACTGGTATCTGCCGCGGTCCGCCCCGATGTACGCCGCCGAGCGCGTCGCGATGGGCGAGCGCGCCCAGTCTCTGGTCAGCAGCATGCAGGGGGCCCGCACCGTGCGGGCGTACGGCATGGAGGGTGAGCACCTCGCGCGCATCGACGCATCGTCCAGCAAGGCTCGCGACATCGCCGTCACCGTCTTCCGTCTCTTCACCCGGTTCGGCTCGCGCAGCAACCGCGCCGAGTGCGTCGGCCTCTCGGTCATCCTCACCGTCGGCTTCCTCCTGGTGCGCGAGGACGCCGTCACCGTCGGTCAGACCACCGCGGCGGCACTGCTGTTCCACCGGCTCTTCAACCCGATCGGCATGCTGCTGTACTCGTTCGACGACATCCAGTCGGCCGGGGCCTCCCTCGCACGACTGGTGGGCGTCATCGATCTGCCCGACGACCGCTCTCCCGGGACCGAGGCGGAGCCCGCCGACGGCACCGTCGTCGTGACGAACCTCCGCCACTCCTACGACGGGGTCGACGACGTCCTGCACGGGATCGATCTGCGGATCGACGACGGCACGACGGTGGCGCTGGTCGGCTCGACCGGCGCCGGCAAGTCCACCATCGCCGCGCTCGTGGCGGGCTCGATGCGAGCGGACTCCGGATCGGTCCGGGTGGGCGGGGTGTCGCTCGACGACATCGGCTCCGATCGACTGCGCCGGCACGTCGCGATCGTCAGCCAGGAGGTGCACGTGTTCGCCGGACCGCTCATCGACGATCTGCGGCTCGCGGCACCGGACGCGGATCGGGAGACGGTCGAACACGCGCTGCGGACGGTCGGCGCGCACTCGTGGGTGAGCACCCTCGAGGACGGTCTCGACACGGTGGTCGGCGAGGGCGGCGTCGAGCTGACTCCGTCTCGCGCGCAACAGATCGCACTGGCCCGTATCGTCCTGGCCGATCCGGCGGTCGCCGTCCTCGACGAAGCCACCGCCGAAGCCGGCAGCGCCGGCGCGCGCGACCTCGAGGAGGCCGCCCGGGCCGCCACTCGCGGACGGACGACGATCGTCGTCGCACACCGCCTCACCCAGGCGGCGAGCGCCGACAGCGTCGTGGTGCTCGAGCACGGCCGCATCGTCGAGCAGGGGCCGCACCGGGACCTGGTGGAGTCGGGCGGCCGGTACTCCGAACTCTGGTCCGCGTGGCGAGGGCGCTAGTCCTCACGTCGTCAGACGGAGCGACGGAACAGCCGCGAGCTCGCCCGGCACCGCGGCACCGGACGTGACCACCAGCGCGTACTCCCCGGCATCGCGCACGGTCGCGCCACGGCGGAACACGCGCAGACGCCCGGGATCGCGGCCCTCGGCCCGCATCGCCTCGACGTCCTCGGGGGTCGGCTCGCGCGCGACGGACGCCGACACCGTGCCGCCCGGCTCGGCGGACGGTTCGGGCAGCGGGAGGTCGGGAGCGAGCGGGTCGGTGTCCAGCAGGAGAGCAGTGCGGCCCGGCCGCACCAGCGCTGCAGCGACCGTCAGCAGACGGGGGTTCGTCGTCCGCACCTGCGCGGATCGGCCACGGTGCAGGGCCCGCAGGGCGGACCACTCCTCCGTACCCGGGTCGAACAGCTCTGCGGGCGCGCCCATCTCGATCATCGAGGACACCACGGCACTGGGCGTGGTGTCGCCGACCGTCAGGGGCCAGCGCGGGAAGAGGGATCCGGGCCAGACGTACCCGATCTCCCCCGCCCAGTCGGCCGGGTACGCCTGCGGCGCCTTCGCGGCCAGGGCGCGACGATGGCTCGCGTGCACCGAGTCGTCACCGAGCCAGGGCGGCAGTCGGCCGTCGTCGCGCAACTCGTCGTACGTCCACGCACGCCCGTCGCTGTAATCGAGGAGCCGTGCCTCCAGGGCCTCCGCCCGCCCGCGGGCCGCCCACTCCCGGCAGGTCGCGATCCCGTAGGCCACGAGCGCCGGGGTGAATCCCCGCCACATCACCACCGCCGGGTGGTTCTTCCACCCGTAGGAGGGCCACACAAGGGCGCGCAGGATCTGGAAGGTCTCGACGCGTTGCTTCCCGAGCCGCTTGTCGTCGAGCAGCTGTGCGCTGCGGGCGAAGCCGGGGTCGGGGAGGAACGTCTGCATTTCGAGAGAGTGACCGACGAGGGCCGCGTCGAAACGAGGGTGCCTCTGCGGAGTTGCGACCTGCTCGAGTCGAACCCCGGGTCGGGTCGACCGCTCGCGAACGGCGTCAGGTGCGCCGGGCCGTCTGACGCGCGACCGTGCGCACGGGCCCGGTACTCCCGCGCACGACGAGTGACGGCTCGACCACCAGCTCGGCGGGCGCGAGGCTCTCGTCCTCGAGGCGGGCGATGGCGAACCGCACCGCCGTCGCCGCCAGACCCTCGGCGTCCTGCCGGACGGTCGTGAGATCGATACGCGAGAGGTGCGCCAGCTCGCTGTCGTCGTAGCCCACCACCGAGACATCATCGGGCACAGCGATTCCGGCACGGTGGAACGCGTCCATCAGTCCCACCGCGCACAGATCGTTGCCGGCCATCACCGCGGTGGGCACCCGCCGCTCGGCGACCATGCGCGTTCCGGCGGCACTGCCCGCCTCCTCGGTGTGCGCACCCGGCCACACCACGGCGGGAAGACCGCGCTCGTCCATCGCGGCACGGAAGGCGGCGCGACGCTCGGTCGCACCGGAGTCGGTACCACCGTCGACGTGGTGGATGTCCACGTGCCCGAGACCGACGAGGTGGTCGACCGCCTGACGCACTCCGTGGTCGTCGGCGCTGCGCACGATGTCGAAGTCGGTGGCGGGCAGGGCCCGTCCGATCATGACCACCACCGCCCGCTCCTCGAGATGCGCGACGTACTCGGGTGTGGACGACGGACCGAGCAGGATCACGCCTTCGCAGCGATGGCTGAGCAGCGCCTCGATCGCCTTCGTCTCGTCCCGGCCGGGCGCGCTCGCGGACAGCAACACCTCGTACCCGGCAGCCTCGGCCACGGGATAGATGTGGGTCACGAGATCGGCCTGGAACGGCTGTCGCACGTCGATCACGACCCCCAACGTCCTGCTCCGCCCGCGCGCGAGGAGTCGCGCGGCGTTGTCGGGTCGATAGTCGAGTTCGCGCGCAGCGGCGAGGACACGGTCGCGAGTGTCGTCACTCGCACCCGGTTTGCCACTGAGGACGAACGACACCAGGGTCCGGGACACTCCCGCCAGAGCGGCGACGTCACTCATCGTCGTCTTGCGGCTGCGGGGCGGCGTGGACACCGGCACTCCTCTGGGACGGGGCTTGACACGGAAGCGTGATCCACCTCATAGTAGCTTAAGCGCGTTACTTAAGCGCGTTAGTGCCACAGCACGAGCGCCGGACATTCTTCGAGAGGAACCCCCGAGACATGAGCACGATTCGCGTCGGATCCGCCCCCGACTCCTGGGGAGTGTGGTTCCCCGAGGATCCTCAGCAGACCCCGTACGGCCGCTTCCTCGACGAGGTGTCGGCGTCGGGCTACGAGTGGATCGAACTGGGCCCGTACGGCTACCTGCCCACTGATCCGCAGAAGCTGCTGTCGGAGTTGGGCTCTCGGGGTCTCAAGCTGTCGGCGGGCACGGTGTTCGAACACCTGCACCAGGACGACGCGTGGGACGCGGTGTGGACTCAGATCGAGGACGTCGCCAAGCTGACCGCCGCCGCCGGCGGCAAGCACGTCGTCGTCATCCCCGAGATGTGGCGTGACCCCTCCACCGGCGCGGTGCTCGAGGACCGCGACCTCACGGCAGACCAGTGGCGCAAGAAGACCGAGGGCATGAACGAGCTCGGCAAGCGCATGTTCGAGCAGTACGGCGTCAAGGCGCAGTACCACCCGCACGCCGACAGCCACGTCGACACCGAGGAGAACGTGTACCGCTTCCTCGACGGCACCTCGAGCGAGTTCGTGAACCTGTGCCTCGACACCGGCCACATCAGCTACTGCGGCGGTGACAACATCGCGATCATCGAGCGGGCGCCCGAGCGCATCGGGTACCTCCACCTCAAGCAGGTGAACGAGGAGGTCCGCGCCAGGGTCGCAGCGGAGGATCTGCCGTTCGGCGAGGCGGTCAAGCTCGGCGCCATGACGGAACCGCCGCTCGGCATCCCGGACATGCCCCCGCTCCTGAAGACCATCGAGCGCCTCGCGGACGACGGCAAGCTCACCGCGGACATCTTCGCGATCGTCGAGCAGGACATGTACCCGTGCGCCGTCGACGCTCCCCTGCCGATCGCGCAGCGCACCCGGAAGTACCTGGGCTCCTGCGGCATTCCCGCCGTCACGTTCGCCTGACCACACTTTCGCACCTACAGAAACGGATTGACACGATGACCACCGAACTCCGCATCGCGGTCCTGGGTGTCGGCATGATGGGTGCCGATCACGTCGCCCGCATCACCTCGAAGATCACCGGCGCCCGCGTCGCCGTGATCAACGACTACGTCAGCGCGAAGGCCCACGAACTCGCCGCGACCATCCCCGGCTGCCGCGTCGTCGAAGATCCCCTCGACGCGATCGCCGACCCCGAGGTCGACGCCGTCGTCCTGGCCACTCCCGGCCCGACCCACGAAAAGCAGCTTCTCGCGTGTCTCGAGCACGGCAAGCCCGTCATGTGCGAGAAGCCGCTGACCACCGATGTGGCCACGTCCCTCGCCGTCGTGGAAGCCGAGGCCGCACTGGGCAAGAAACTCATCCAGGTCGGATTCATGCGCCGCTTCGACACCGAGTACGACCAGCTCAAGGCACTCATCGATTCCGGCGAGCTCGGCCGTCCGCTGGTGGTGCACTGCGCACACCGCAACCCCGCCGTGCCGCCGCACTTCGACAGCGCGATGATCGTGCGCGACTCGCTGGTGCACGAGGTGGACGTCACGCGCTTCCTCCTCGACGAAGAGATCACGTCGGTGCAGATCATCAGCCCGTCGGCCAATCCATCGGCACCGCAGGGCCTGCGGGATCCGCAGATCGCCATCTTCACCACGGAGTCCGGTCGACACGTCGACGCCGAGGTGTTCGTCACCACCGGCGTCGCCTACGAGGTGCGCACCGAGGTCGTGGCCGAGCACGGCAGCGCGATGATCGGTCTCGACGTCGGCCTCGTCCGCAAGTCCGCTCCCGGAACCTGGGGCGGCACCATCACTCCCGGCTTCGTGCAGCGCTTCGGCCAGGCCTACGACACCGAGATCCAGCGCTGGGTCGACGCGGTGAAGGCCGGCGCCGAGACGGGCAACTACGTCGACGGCCCCGGAGCGTGGGACGGATACGCTGCAGCCGCGGTGTGCGAGGCCGGCGTGAAGTCGCTCGAGTCCGGTGCCCCGGTCGCCGTCGAGATGGTGCAGCGCTCGTCCATCGTCGGAGCCTGAGATGAAGATCGCGCTCGATCCGACGCCGTTTCATCATTCGCACTCGCTGCTCGAGCTGCCCGCCGTGGTCGCCGATCTGGGGTACGAGTGGTTGCAGCTCACCCCGCACGTGGACATGATCCCGTTCTTCAACCATCCCAAGGCCGACGACGGGTTGGTCGCGAAGTTCCGCAAGGCGTGCTCGGACGCCGGCGTCGGGATCGCGTCGGTGTTGCCGGTGCTGCGGTGGTCCGGTCCCGACGAGGACGCCCGCGAGGCGGCCGTGCGGTACTGGAAACGCGCCATCCAGATCACCGTCGACCTCGGGGTGTCGACGATGAACACCGAGTTCTCCGGTCGACCGGAGAAGCCGGAGGAGTCCGAGCGGGCGTTCTACCGGTCGATGGAGGAACTGGTCCCCATCATCGAGCGCGAGGGTCTCGACGTCCTGATCGATCCGCATCCGGACGATTTCGTCGAGGACGGGCTCGCCGCGATCCGCACCATCCGCGGGATCAACTCCCCGAACATCGGGATGGTCATCGTGGCGTGCCACCAGTTCCACATGGGTGGCGACCTGCCGGCGATCATGGCCGCCGCCGGGGACATGGTGCGTCTGGTGCACGTGGCGGACACGATGGATCATCACCGCTCGCACGGGTTGCGGTACATCACCAACCCACCCGGCAACGCGGTGCGGGTGCACCAGCATCTGAAGATCGGGGACGGAGACGTCGACTGGGACCAGTTCTTCGGCGGTCTCGGCTCACTCGGGTTCTACGACAACGACACCGTCATGGTGTCGAGTGTGTTCGCCGAGAACGAGAACGCCCACGACGTCTCCCGCTACCAGCTCGAGACGATGACCCGGTACGTCGAGAAGTACCGGGCCTGATCGCCTCTCACGAGAAGTGTCAGGACGGCTGGACCCCGGGGGTGCGCACGATCATGGGCACCCCCGGGAACACCGCCGCCATCTCGGCGCGCGACTTCCGCAGCGCCGCAGTGCCGTAGCCCTTCTTCCGGTGTCCGGGGTGGATCCACACCCGGAGATCGATGTCGCCACCGGCGAGCTCGCCGAAGACGATGCCCACCTTCTCCGCGCCCTCGCGTGCGACGAACCACGCGGCCTGCTCGGAGTCGAGGCGGTCCCGTGCCGCCGCCAGCTCGGTGTCTAGATCACCGGCTGCTCCGCCGGATCCGTCACCCGCGGAACCGACGTCCGCGAGGCGGGCGGCGAACAGGTCGCGGTCGTCGTCCGAGAACGCTTCCAGCACCAGGGTCTCTCCCGCGCTGGCGGGACGCTCGGCCAACGTGAAGTTCAGGCGACTGTCCAGGTCCTCGAGCTCGGCGGCGTTGCTCCGGCGGGCGTCCTTGGTGAGGCTGGCGAACGACATGCCCATGACGGCCTCGCCGCCCAACCGTGACGTGCCGAGCAGGGTGGCGATCGCCTCCACGGCGTCGGGCCGGGTCTCGGCCTCGACGATGACGTCGAGCACCTCGTGACGACGTTCGAAGGCCGCCAGTAGGGCGGACGTGATCTCTCGGCGAGCGGCAACATGATCGTGATCGGTCATCGCGTGATCATAGGGCTTCGCCCCCGTGCGCGGTTTGCGTACTCGGGGATGCGCGAAAGGCTCACGGGGGGATCATGGACCCATGCACCCGAGACCGCTGCGCAGGATGGGTTTTCTCACGATCGGACTGTTCGACGGGGACGACCCCGCGGCCGGGCACGAGTCGACACTCGCGATCATCGAGCTGGGCGAACGTCTCGGCTTCGACAGCGCCTGGTTGCGGCATCGCCACCTGCAATACGGCATCTCCTCCCCCGTCGCCGTGCTGGCCGCCGCATCGCAGCGGACCTCGCGGATCGAGTTCGGCACCGCCGTGACTCCGCTGGGGTGGGAGAACCCGGTGCGGCTGGCCGAGGACCTCGCCACCGTCGACATCCTGTCCGGCGGGCGCCTGAATCCCGGGGTCAGCGTGGGCCCGCCGATGAACTTCGACCGGCTCAGGGATGCGCTGTACCCCGACACCGCCGATCGGGAGGACTTCAGCTACGCCCGGGTCGAGCGGCTCCTCGCCGCGATCCGAGGCGATCGTCTGACGGACTTCGAGGGGATGGACGGTCTCGAGGTGCATTCCTCACGCGCACAGCCTCATTCGCCCGGTCTCGCGTCCCGGATGTGGTACGGCGGCGCGTCGCTCGGGTCGGCTCGCTGGGCCGGCGCGAACGGTATGAACTTCCTGACGAGCAGCGTCGTGAAGGCCGAGGAGGACGACGACTTCGACCGCATCCAGCTCTCCCACATCGAGGCGTTCCGCTCGGCACACTCGGCGGGGAACGGTGGTCGGGTCTCGCAGGGCTTGGTGGTGATTCCGACCGACTCGGCCACACCGAGCCAGCGTGCCCGCTACCAGGAGTACGCCGATGCCCGTCTGGGCCGCACCCTGTCACCGGTCGGCCCGGCCCGCCTGCTGTTCGCTCCCGATCTGGTGGGCACCACCGAGCAGCTCGTGGAGCAGTTGCAGGCGCGCGCAGCCTTCCGGGAGATCGACGAGGTGGCGTTCGCTCTGCCTTTCAGCTTCGACCACGACGACTACGTGCAGATTCTCACCGACATGGCGACGACGCTCGGGCCGGCGCTCGGGTGGTCACCGGCCGGTGGGCTCGAGGAGTAGACGCGCGGCAGCACGCGCACGGTCGAAGGGCCGCTCGACCACTCCCATTCCCGCGCACACCAGCGCGCCCTCGTGCACGAGCATCAGCAGGTCGGCCGTGCCCACCGGGTCGGGCACGCCTGCGGCCGTGAGGATGTCGACGAACAGATCGGCCATCCAGCGCTTCTGCCCGATGATCACCGGATAGGCCGGGTGGGCGGGGTCGCTGATCTCCGCGTGCGCGTTGACCATGCTGCATCCCTTGCCACTTCGCTGCGCCGTCCACTCGGCCGAGGCGACGAGCACCGCATCGATCCGATCGCCGGCGTCGTCGGCGGAGACGGCACCCAGCCGGACGGCGAGGAACTCGCGCCACTGACGGTCTCGTTCCCGCAGGTACTCCACGACGAGCCGTTCCTTGGACTCGAAGCGGTCGTACAACGTCTTCTTCGTGACGCCGGCTCGCGCCGCGATCGTGTCGACGCCGACCGCGTGAATGCCCTGCTCGTAGAACAGCTCGTCGGCCGCGGCCAGCACGGCACGCGCCTTCGGCGTCCAGGCGACCTCGGATGTCATGTTTCGAACTATACCGATCTGTGTAGTCTGCTGTCATGAGTAGACAGATCGGTATACCTGTGGATCGACGCACTGCCGTCGGGTCGGTACTGGCGGGCGCGGCGTTCGTACTCTGCTGGTCGTCCGGTTTCATCGGCGCGAAGATCAGCGGTGAGGACGCTGCCGTCACCACCGTCCTGATGTGGCGGTTCCTCCCCCTCGCCCTGCTGCTCGCACCGACGTGGCTCCTCGGGTCTCGCCGAGTTCGAGGCCCGGACCTGCGGCGGCAGGTGATCGTGGGCTTTCTGTCGCAGTCCGGCTACCTCCTCACCGTGTACTGGGCCATCGGCCTCGGGGTCTCCACCGGCACCACGGCCCTCGTCGACGGAGTGCAGCCACTCGTCGCGGCAGCGCTGGCGGGCCCCCTGCTGGGCGCGGCGGCCTCGGGCCGACAATGGATCGGGCTCCTGATCGGTGCTTTCGGCGTCGCGCTCGCCACCGTTGCGGACGCCACGGCGACCACCGCGACCACCCCGGCGTGGGCCTACCTCGTTCCGCTGGTGGGAATGATGTCTCTGGTCGCCGCGACCTTCGTCGACCGTCGCGCCCAGCGACCGGCACCCTTCAGCGCCCTCGGAATCCACTGCGCCACATCGGCCGTCGTCTTCACCGCCGGCGCGGTCGCGACGGGCACCGCGGTACCGCCGACGACACTCGACTTCTGGGCGGCGACGGCGGGACTGGTGGTGTTCGCGACGTTCGGTGGGTACGGGCTGTACTGGTATCTGCTCGACCGGGTGGGGGTGACGAGGGTGAACGCTCTGATGTTCCTCGTACCGCCCGTCACCACCGTGTGGGGCGCCCTGCTCTTCGGCGAGCCGTTCACCGCCCTCACCGCGATCGGTCTGGCGCTGACCTTCGTGGCCATCACTGTCGTCACGATGCGTCTTCGGGCCGGAACCCGACGGGACATCCCGAAGTCGTCGCTAGCATCGGTGTCATGACGGACGGCCGGGAGTACACCGAGGACGGCCACCACATCGTGATCGAAAAGCGGAAGTGGCGCGCCACCGATCCCGACATTCCCGAGGAGCGCGGCGCCGAACTGCGGTCGATCCTGATGGCGTGGCGACGCGACGTCCGCCGGACCGGCGGCGCCGCGGAGTCCCGCGCCGGTGTACAGGCCGCCAAGGTCGCTCTCGGCGAACGCGGCACGCCGTGGTGGGAACAGTCCGACGACGAACGCCGCGCGCGTTGGGAGACCGACGTCCCGAGGCCCGGTACCGACGACGCGTAGTCGGCCGCCGTCCGGGTAACCCCCGCCCATGGCCGACGACCGCGCCCCCGCCCCGCGACCGCGCAGCGTGCTCCCACCCGTGCTCCACGATCAGCCGATCCGGGCACGCGGGCGAGACCTCGTGCGTGTCGCCGATCTGGACGAGAGGGGCGTGGCCGAGGTGCGCACCGACGACCACGGGGTGCTCGCGGTCGGCATCCGGCCCGACGGGACACCGTTCGCCGTCGGGAACACGTGCCGACACCAACTCGCCAAGCTCGGGCGCGGGCGGGTGACCGAGAACGGCTGCCTCCAGTGCCCCTGGCACAGGGCGGAATTCGACGTGACCGACGGGTCCATGGTGTCCGGGCCCAAGGGAGTGATCTTCGGTTTCCCGCCCTACTCCGCAGTGGTGGCCGCCGTCGGACGCGCCGTACCGCTCACCACCGCGCAGGTGGAGATCGTCGACGGCGTCATCCGGTTCGCTCACTGACCACGTCCGCGGGGATCCTGTCGAACCACGGCCGCGCCACCTCGAGCTCCGCGGCGAGCACCAGCAGCCGAGTCTCCCCACCCGGTGGCGCCAGGAAGTGCACGCCGACTGGCAGACCGTCGACTGTCGCCGAGAGCGGAACACTCATCGCCGGCCGCCCGGTCAGATTGGCCGATTGCGTGTACGGGACAGCGCACAGGCTGCGCATCACCGCGTCCTGCACCGCGCCGAGCCGTCCGAGAATCGGTCCGAGTCGCAGCGCGAGCGCGAGCCGGGCGCCCACCCTCTCGACGAACGGGGTGTCGAAGGCGCCGATCAGCGGCGCGGGACCCGCCGTCGTGGGTGTCATGAGCAGATCGAAGCGGCGGTGGAATGCAGCGATGGCGCGGACGTGGTCCTGCCAGCGCGCCAGTGCCGCATCGTGATCCACCGCTCTCGTGGCGCGCCCGATCTCGGCGAGGACCAGCGTGTCGAGTTCGAACTCCGTCGTGGTGGGCCGCGCCGTGGCCGACGCGGACGACACCTCGGCGGCGAGGTGGACGAACCACGGCACGAGGAAGTCTCGGGCCAGCTGCTCCTCGTCGAACGGCGAGGCGACCTCCTCGACGGTGTGGCCCAGTTCGACGAGCAGGTCGCGGGCGCGGTCGAGCGCGGCGAGGACGTCCGGGTGCGGTGCGTCGTTCAGCGCCGATCGCGCCGCGACCCCGATCCGGAGCCGAGGACCCGGCCGGCCGAGTGCCTCCACATGGGACGTCGACGGGGCCGCGAACTCGAAGGGCGCGTCGTCGTCCGAGCCGCGCACGATGTCGAGGAACGCGGCCGAGTCGCGCACGGAGCGGGTGAGCACACCCGTGACGGCGCTACCGAAGAGCATCTCCCCGGCGCGGGGCCCGGCAGGGACGACTGCCCGGCCAGGCTTGAGTCCGAACAGGCCGCAGTACGCCGCGGGGATGCGGATGGAGCCGCCGCCGTCACTGGCGCCGGCGACGGGCACGATGCCCGACGCCACCGCGGCGGCCGAACCACCGGAGGAGCCACCGGGTGTGCGGGCGGGATCCCACGGGTTGCGGGTCGCACCGTGCGCCTGCGGCTCGGTGACTCCCTTGGCGCCGAATTCGGGTACGGCCGTGCGGCCCAGGACGACGACCCCGGCGTCGAGCCACCGTTGCACCACGGTGTCCGTGACCCGGGGCCTGGACGACGGCCCCGAGCGTGACCCCGACGTCTCGACGATCCCGGCCTGAGCCTGGAAGAGATCCTTGAGCAGGAACGGCACTCCCGCCATCGGACCGGACAAGGCGCCCGCGGCCCGCACTCGCGCGGCATCCTCCTGCCACTGCACGAGGGCGTTCAGGGTGGGATCCACCTCGCGCGCTCGCGCGATCGCGACCTCGACCAACTCCGCGGCCGTCACGTCGCCGGACGCGACCAGCTGGGCGAGCCCGGTCGCGTCGTGGGCCCGATACTCGTCGAATCTCATGGCGCTCAGACTAGGTGCGCGTGCCACCGACGAGCGCCGGTGTCGTCGAAGTCTGGACACTGCACGGCCCGTGACCCCGGGAACCGATCACGTTCCAGCAGAGACGATCGCCCGGTCCACGATGCGCCGCAGCTGCTGCTGCTCTGCCTCGTTCCGAGGTGCGTAGAGGTAGAGATAGCTGTCCGGCAGCCCCACGAGGGAACGTCCGGCCAGCGGATGCCGCTCTCCCCAGCCACGCGAGACGATCTCGGCGACGTCCCGCGGATCGGCGACCACGTGCATCGACCCCTGCGCGTCGTGCACGTGGGCGATCTCTCCGCGAGCACGCCGAGCGGCGGCGCTGCGCGGGTTATCGACGTGGAGCGCGTCGCCTCGACGTTCCAGATGGCTACGCGCGCTGTGGCATCCGTCGGTGGAGCTCAGGATCGTCAGGTGATCCTGCAACGACCGGACACTGACGGGATCGCCGTCGGACACCACCTGCCGGTGCGGGATCGGGAACGGTGCCATGACGGGTCGACTGCCGCGGTCCGGCAACTCGAGCGCACCGACGGCGGCCCGGATATCGTTGTCGCGCAGTCGAATGGTCTCTCGACAGAGGGGGCGTAGAGCGGTCATGACCACCCAGCCGACCGGATTGTCGGGGAGCCCGCCCGGCCCGATCGCGCGCCAGCGTCGATAGTCGTCCAGGATCGCGCGCAGACCTGGCGTACGACGAACCGTGTTCATGACCCACCCCCATGTGCGACGGCCCCCACGACCGACCGTCGCATCATGCCCCGGGTGCACCCGGCGAGCAACGGGCTCGTCGCACACGAGAGTCAGTGCGCGGCGACCGCCTCGGCGGGCCGCACGGCCTTGTAGGCGAGTGCACCGACCACACCACCGATCAACGGGAAGACCAGGAACACCCACAGTTGCGAGAGTGCGCTTCCGCCGGCGATCAGCGCAGGCCCGATGGAGCGCGCCGGGTTGACCGACGTCGAGTCGACCCCGATGGCGAGCAGATGCACGAACGCGAGCGTCAGTCCGATCGGAACCCCGGCTGCCGCAACGGAATGCGGCCCTGTCACGCCGAGTACGACCAGCACGAGAACTGCCGTTGCCACGATCTCCACGATCGCGACGGCGAGAAGCGAGTAGTTTCCTGCCGAGGCGTCGCCGTATCCGTTGGCGCCGAGACCGTCGACCGTTCGGTCGTATCCGGGTCGACCCGTCGCCATGGCGTAGACCACCAGGGCGCCGACGAGTCCGCCGATCACCTGTGCGGCGGCGTATCCGGCGGCGCGGGCGGCCGTCATGCGGCCGGTGACGAGGAACGCGAGCGTGACCGCCGGGTTGATGTGGCAACCGGACACGGGTCCGAGCACGAACACCATCGCGAGCAGTGTCAGGCCGAAGGCGAGCGCGATTCCGGTGGTGCCGACGTCGTCGCCCGCCAGGACGGCGGTGCCCACACCTCCGATCACGAGAACGGCGGTGCCGATGGCCTCGGCGATGTAGACGGTGAACTTGGTCATCGTCGTCCTCCTCGTCGGGTGCGGCGCTCGTCGATCTTGCGCTTGGCGTAGCCCCACGTCACGCGGCCCAGGCCCTCGAAGAGTCGGCTGGACAGGCTCCGACGGGCGCTCATGCGCGCACCTCGTCGGTGCATTTCTCGATCGTGGTCATCATGGTTCCCTTCTTCGACCGGCCCGCGGAGCGCGAGTCGGTGCGTGTGGTCGGACGAGACTGTGGTCAGGCGGCCGTGCGGTGGCCACCGACCTGCACGTCGTGCACGACGACGTCGACACGGCTGCAGGTGAGTCCGGTCAGTGCCGTCACCGCACTGGAGACGTTGCGGCGGACGTCCGCTGCGACGTCGGCGATGGATATTCCGTAGTCCGCCACCAGATCGAGCGAGACGACTGCGGTGCGGTCGTCCACCTCGACCGACACCCCCTGTGTGTGCCTCGCCCCGTCGACGCCCACTGCGGACCGGAGTGCGTCCAGCGCACGAGAACCGGCCGGTTCCAGGGCGTGGAGGCCCGGTACCTCTCGTGCGGCGATGCCGGCGACGGTGGCGACCACGGCGTCCGCGACGACTGTGCGGCCGCGATCTCTGCGGTCGGTTCGGTCGTCACTGTGGTCGACGGTCGATGCGACGGACGTCCTCACGGCGTTTCCTGTCGCAGTCTGCGGGGCGTTCACTTCAGGTCCTCTCTCTGGACTGTGACGGCTCGTCACAGTCATTGAGTCGGGTCCTCACCACGAAAACGCACGTCGGAAATCAAGTGATGCGCATCACATCGGTTTGCGCGTGATCCTGCGCGGGAACCGTCATGTCGGGGAAAGTAGTTGCTTCATCAATCTTCGGGGTGGGTCACTCCGACGGCGGTTCGGGGGGGAACAGTGCTCAGTCGTCCGTCGATCGCGCCCGATCCCGGTAGTCCCGACGTGGCCGGTGATGTCAGCCTCCCGTCCATCGCAGCACCGTCGGCGGACCGCGACACGTCCACTCGTCCGACGTTCGCCGCCGACCACCGCGAGCTCGGCGATCGCGCCCTCGCCGCCGCCGCGGGCATGGGCGACCGACGCGCGTTCGAGGAGATCGTGCGCCGACTCGGACCGGACATGCTTCGCTACGCAACCCACCTCCTGTCCGACCGAGGCGCTGCCGAGGACATCGTCCAGGACGCGTTGGTCGACGCCTGGCGCGGACTGCGCCACTTCCGTTCCGACTCGTCGCTGCGCACCTGGTTGTTCAGCGTCGTCTCCCACAAGGTGACGGATCATCGGCGGCGCCGCAGCATCGCGCCCGTCGAGGACTGGGTGTTCGAGAGGCCGAGCCAGGACCCGAGGGACGACCCGTCGCGCACCGTGTCCGACGCCGACTTCCTGTCCGCGTTGGACGATGCCCTCGCTGAGCTACCGTATCGCCAGCGGGCCTGCTGGTTGCTCCGTGAGGTCGAGGGCATGAAGCACACCGAGATCGGCACGGTCATGGCCCTCTCCCCCGGTGCCGTCCGCGGCCACCTCACGCGTGCACGCGCCACACTCGAGACACGATTGGAGACGTGGAGATGACGTCGGGTCAGCCTGATTCGACACCGCCGCAGACGGATTCGACGCTCCGTCGAGCCGCGAGCGTGCTGCGCGACGCGCCCGTCCACGGGTGGGTGGACATCAGTGCCGCCGCCCTCTCACGCGTGCGAGCCGTCGGGGTCCGGACGTGGCCCCTCGACGCCCGCTACCCCGACGAGGGCGTCGTCGAGGGCGTCGTCGAGGGAGTGGACGTCGGCGCGGACACCCTTCGGGTCAGTGACGTCGTCGTACGTATCGCCGTCCGCAGCGCCGTCGCCGAGGTGGCGGGCACAGAGCCCTCCGACATCTCGCTCTACACCGAGGGTCACCGGTGCACGGGCGGTCTGGTGACGGTGATCGCCGCCTACGGCACGGATCTCCAGGAGGCCGGCGATCTCGTCGCGAGCCGGGCAGCTGCCGCTCTGACGGATGTCCTCGGACTTCCCTACAGCGCCGACGACATCGGCGTCGTGATCGCGGAGATCGACGCCCCCGACCAGGCGACGGCGTCTACTTCACCATCGTGAACTGGCGGACGTCGATCAGCTCACGCCGGAAGAAGTCGGCGCAGCCGGGCAGGTACCGCATGTAGGTCTGGTACATCGCCTCGCCGGCGATGGCGACGGCTTCGTCCTTCCTCTCCTCCAGCGCGGCCGACCACAGATCGAGCGTTCGAGCGTAGTGCTGTTGCAGCGATTGGACCTTCTCCACGCGGAAGCCGGCTCGCTCGCCCTTCTCGATCACCACCTGCGGGATCGGGAGCTCGCCGCCGGGAAAGATCTCGCGGCCGATGAAGTCGGCGAAGTCCATGTCCGCCCGCGTCACGCGCGACTTCTGCCGGAACATGTCGCGGCCGAGTTGCACGATGGTGTGCAGCATCATCCGGCCGTCCCCGGGCAGGATCGAGTAAGCGCGGGCGAAGAAGTCGTCGTAGCGGGGGGAGGTGAAGTGCTCGAAGGCGCCGATGCTGACGATGCGATCGACCGGCTCGTCGAACTCCTCCCACCCCTGCAGCCGCACCTCGGTGGTGCGTCCCGTGTCGAGCCCGTTCAGCATCGCCGACACGTGCTCGTACTGGTTCCTGCTCAGGGTCAGACCGACGACGTTCACGTCGTACTTCTCCACCGCTCGCCGAAGCGTCGCGCCCCACCCGCAGCCGACGTCGAGCAGACGCATGCCTGGACGGAGGTCGCACTTGGACAGCGACAGGTCGATCTTCGCGAGCTGCGCTTCCTCGAGTGTCATGTCCTTGCGCTCGAAGTACGCACAGCTGTAGGTCTGCGTCGGATCGAGGAAGAGCCTGAAGAACTCGTCCGAGAGGTCGTAGTGAGCTTGGACGTCGTCGTAGAACGGCTGAAGATCGGACACTGAGTTCCTCCACGGGTCACCGGACAACCGAGCCCCACCCGACGGTGGTGCTGCGGCGCCCGTGTTCCCGCGATCGTCGCGTCGAAACACGCCGTCAGATCCTCGATCAGGGAGTTTCGGTCGGTCCGACCGCGGTACCCGTGCCCGACCGCGTCACCGAACACCGGAGGTGACCGAAACGGATGAAGGAGACGACGATGCCTGCAGGACAGACCGGATTCGACGACGTGACGTTCGACCTCGTGTCGGTGCAGTACCACGCCCTCAAGGCCGGACACGACTACGGACAGTACGTCCGCGATGCACGCAACGCGGGTCGCGACGACATCGCCGAGTTCTTCGAGAACGTCATGGCCGAGGACACGCAGCGCGCACACCGGTGCCACGAGTTCCTCGCCCAGCTGACGAGCTCGACCAGCGGCAGCTGACGCGCCGACACGCACGACGAGAGGACACGTATGAAGGCAGTGGTGTGGCACGGAACCGGCGACATCCGACTCGACGACGTCGACGATCCGGTCCTGCAGAATCCGACCGACGCGATCGTGCGCGTCACCGCGAGCGCGATCTGCGGCACCGATCTGCACATGGTGCGCGGAACGATGCCAGGAATGAAACCGGGCACCGTCCTGGGGCACGAAGCCGTCGGCGTGGTGGAAGAGCTGGGCTCGGCGGTCCGCGGCTTCTCCGTGGGAGACCGCGTAGTGGTCTGTTCCACGATGTCGTGCGGGTGGTGCTCCTACTGCCGGGCCGGCTACACCGCGCAGTGCGACAACGCGAACCCCGGCGGTCCGCTCGCGGGGACGAGCTTCTTCGGCGGTCCGGAGGCCACGGGCTCGATCGACGGTCTCCAGGCGGAGCGGGTGCGCGTCCCCTGGGCGCCGAACACGCTGGTGCGGGTACCGGACGGAGTGAGCGACGATCAGGCCATCCTGGTCTCGGACATCTATCCGACGGCGTGGTTCGGTGCCGAACTCGCCAAGGTGCGTAACGGCGACACCGTGGTGGTGTTCGGCGCCGGCGTGGTGGGACAGTTCGCAGCGGCATCGGCGAAGCAACAGGGCGCGGGACGAGTGATGGTCGTCGACGGCATCGCCTCCCGACTCGAGGCGGCCCGGCGACAGAATGCCGAGACGATCGACTTCAACGCAGAGGATCCCGTCGAGGCCGTTCTCGATCTCACCGGAGGGATCGGCGCCGACCGGGTGATCGACGCCGTCGGTGTCGATGCGCAGACACCGTCGAGCGGTCCCGCCGCGGATGAGGCCGGACAGCAGCGCGAGACGTTCGCGAGCGAAGTGCAGCAAGCTGCACCGGATGCTGCGCCGAACGGCGACCTGTGGAGGCCGGGTGACGGTCCCAGCCAGGCGCTGCGGTGGGCCGTCCAGGCCGTGGCCAAGGCCGGCACCATCGGCATCCTCGGTGTGTATCCCCCCACCTTCGACGGCTTTCCCATCGGCACCGTCCTGAATCGCAACCTCACCGTGCAGGCCGGGAACTGCAACCACCGCCGCTACGTGCCGATGCTGCTCGACCGTGTCGCGAGCGGGTCGTTCGATCCGTTGAACTTCATCACGCAGACCGAGACACCGGTCACGGCCGTCGATGCCTACGAAAGTTTCGACCGTCGGGAGGAGGGCTGGCTCAAAACTGTTCTTGCAGTGAGCTGATCGACGGTGACTCGATCGACACCGCGTCCGCCGCACCCGCCGTACGTGCGAGTGCGGCGGACGCCGTCCTCACATCGGTGTGCCCGGCGCGGCCAGCAGGTCGCGGCACGCCCGCGCGCATCGCCGACATGCGTCCGCACACGCGGCGCAGTGCTCGTGCATCCCCGCATGCCGGGCGCACTCGTCGGCACAGTCGTCGCACGCGGACGCACAGGCGATCAGCGCGGCGCGTGCCGTCTCGGACCGGGCACCGCTCCGCGTGATGATCCGGGCGGTCGCGGCACACAGGTCGGCGCAGTCCTGATCGAGTCGAATGCACGACCTGAGTCGCGCGACGGAATCCTCGGCGAGGCAGGCGTCGGCACAGACGGTGCACGCCGTCGAACAGTCGAGACACGCCTCCACACAGGCCGCCACCAGTGCACGATCACCATCGAGGGGATGGGTGGCCAGTAGGTCCGTCACGGTCGTCATCGCTGCTCCTTCGTCGCACGGATCGCGTCGGTGTCGGCTACCCGCGGACCGTCGGCGGAAACGGCGCGTACGACGTCGCGTCAGCCCAGGGTGACCGGCAGCAGACCGCGGGACGTGTGGCGAGCGATCTGCTCCAACGCCGGACCGAGGCGCGGATACTCGAACTCGAAATCACTGCGCCGCAACACCTCGGGATCCACCCACCGACTCTTCAGGACCAGTTCCGGTTCGGTGCGGATGACAGCGGCGCCGGCGTGCAGCAACCATGCGGGGGTCGCGACACCTCGTGACCGTCCCAGGTGACGTCGGACCTCGCGCATCATGGTGGCGTTGTCCACGGCGAACGGTGTCGCGAGGTTCACCGGTCCCGCGATGTCCTCGCGCGCGTACAGATGGTCGATGGACCGGAGCACGTCCGCGACGTGGATCCAGCTGAACATCTGTGTGCCGTCACCCATCCGGCCGCCGAGTCCGAGCCGCGCCAGATCGATGAGGGGGTTGACGGCGCCGCCACCGGCACCCAGGACGATCGCCATGCGCAGAGCGATCTTGCGGACGCCGGTGGGCGCGTCGAACAGTTCGCGCTCCCACGCGCGGGCCACCTCGACGGAGAAACCCGTCCCCACGTCCCCGTCCCGCTCCGTCATCGGCCGGTCACGAGCATCGCGGTAGATGGTTCCGGTGCTGGCGTTGAACCACACGTCCGGAGCGCGGTCCACACGCGAGAGGGCCTGGCCCAGTGCGGCCGTCGTCTCCACCCGCGAGGAGAAGATGACGTCGGCGGTACTCTTGGTGTAGCGGCAGCTCACCGAACGGCCCGCCAGATTGATCACCATGTCGGCTCCGTCGAGGACACGGGTCAACCGGTCACGGTCCGACCACGACGCGTCGTTGACGGCGCCGCGGCCCACGGATCTCACGTCGATTCCCCGGTCCCGATACGCCCTCGCGAGGTACTGCCCGATGTATCCCGTCGCTCCACAGATCACGACGGTCCGTACGTCTCTCGTCATCGCCCGCTTCCCTTCTCGGATGTCATGGTGTCCACCAGCCCGACGATGTCGCCGAGCAGTCCTCGCGCGACCGGCAGTCGGGACAGGCTGATCGTCTTCGTGACGACGGGAACGAGACCGTCGACGAGCGCGCGGGTGCGGCGTTGGTCGTCGGATCCGTCCGTGACCCAGTGCAGGGTCACACCCAGGTACGCGACCCACAGCAACGTGGGGAGACGACTCTCCAGCGATGCCGGTCCGCGCTGCTTGGACTTCTGCAGAGTCAGTCGCATGAGGTCCACGGCCATGTCTCGCGCGGCGGACGATTCGGGCGAGAAGGGACTGGAGGTCGACTGCAGGGGAAGCGCCGACTGGAGGAACGAGCCGCCGAAGCTTCGGTAAGGGTGCATCACGTCGAGACCGGCGTGCAGCACCGCCGAGAGGTTGTCCGCCAGCGAGGCGCCGTCACGGAGCAGGGGTATCGCGCGCGTCCGATGCTCGCGTTGGACGACGAGATACAGCTCGTGGACCAACTCGTCCTTGCCGGCGAAGTAGTAGTAGGAATTGCCCAGCGAGACGCCCGCCTCGGTCGCGATGCGCCGCATCGTGGTCGCCTGGAACCCGTCCTCACGGAAGAGTCGAAGCGCCACCTCCACCAACCGCTCCCGCGTCGCCGTGTCTCGCACCATTGTCGGACTCCCGTCTTGAACGTGTTCAACAACGACCGTAGCGAAGTTGAACACGTTCAACAAGTGCCACCATGAACTCGCGACGAGAATCGAGGCGAGGGTGCGATCAGGAGATACGGCGACGGCGAACCGCCGTCACGACCACGCTGACGACGAGGATCAGACCGAGAAACTGGAGTCCCGGTGAATCGTCGGCGCCGCCGAGAACGATCGCCGCCAGACCGAGCACCCCGAGCAGCGCGACGACGAACCATCCGTTCATGGTCGACACGCTACTCGGCCGTCCGGTTCATGACGTTTGTCATCGCTCGACCGTGACGGTGTCATCTCGACCGATGCGTCCTGGCACTGCCGGTCCTGCCGCACGATCCGAAGAATTGTTCTCATGAAGCAACCAGACGAAGGAAACCTCTTCACCGACCTCATGGAGATCGGACCCGCGCCGACCCCGGCCCGCGAACTGGTGGTGGCCGTCATCTCGGTGGCCCTCATCGCGGTGCTGATCGCGATCGTCGGAGTCTCGGTGCCGACCGTGGCAGCGGCTGCCGTCGTCGCCGCGTTCCTCGCCGTCCGCGTCGCCGTCGGGCGTCGGCACTGGGGGCGAGCGTCATGACCGTCATCGAGGTGTCGGGAATGACCCGCCGCTACGGCTCCGGCAAGACAGCGTACGACGCGGTCCGCAACCTCGACCTCGACATCGCGGAGGGCGAACTGTTCGGACTGCTCGGCACCAACGGCGCCGGCAAGACGTCGACTCTGGAAGTCATCCAGGGTCTGTCGCGTCCCAGCGAGGGCACGGTCCGCATCCTGGGACTCGACCCCGTCGCGGATCGGAGAAAGGTCCGGCCCGCCCTGGGCATCATGCTGCAGAAGGGTGGACTACCGCAGGACCTGACCGCGGCCGAGAGCCTGCGGATGTGGGCCGGCACGTGCAGCGATCCACTGCCTGTCGACGACGTCCTGGCGCGCGTCGATCTCGAAGCCCGTGCGGACACCCGAGTGAAGTTCCTGTCGGGCGGCGAGCAGCGTCGTCTCGATCTCGCCTGCGCGATCATCAGCCGACCGCGAGTCCTGTTCCTGGACGAACCGACCACCGGACTCGATCCCGAGAGTCGGCGCAACACGTGGCAGCTCATTCAGGAGCTCAAGAACTCCGGGGTGACCATCATGCTCACCACGCACTATCTCGACGAGGCGGAATCGCTGTGCGATCGGTTGGCGATCATGCACCGCGGCAGCGTCGTTCGCAGCGGAACGGTCGACGACGTGGTCGCCGGTCACCCGGCGCGCATCGAGCTGAAGGACCCGCGGACCGCACTGCCGCAACTCGCGGGAGCCGACGTCGACCGGAAGGGCGACACGGTGTCGATCACGACGAACTCGGTACAGGAGACGCTGACCGAGTTGCTCGTGTGGGCCCGCGACAGCGGCGTCACCCTGCACGGTCTCGACGCGCGAGCCGCGTCTCTCGAGACCGTGTTCCTCTCCATCGCAGACACATTCGACGACCCCGAGGTGATCACGGCATGAGTACGATGACCGCACTGTCCCGAGCGGAATTCACGCTCCTCGGACGCAACCGCGTCCTTCTCTTCAACGCTCTGGTCATGCCCCTCGTCCTGCCGATCGTCCTTCTGGTCCTCGCGGGTCGAGACGGTGGGCTCACCGACGCCGGCGTGTCGGCCGCGCTGGAGATCTTCGCCCTGTTCCTGCTGGTGTTCCTGGTCTACTACAACCTCCTGTCGGTCTACGCGACGCGTCGAGACGAGTTGGTGCTGAAACGTCTCCGCACCGGGGAGAGCACGGACGCACAGATCCTTCTCGGACCCGCGGTACCGTCGTTCCTCCTGACCCTCCTCCTCGGAGTGATCGTCGGCGTGGTCGTGGTGGTCCTCGGCGGCGGCACTCCCGTCAACGTCCTGCTCATCGCGGCGGCACTGGTCGGTGGTGCGGCGCTCTTCGCCGCACTGGCCCTCATCACGTCCGCCTTCACCCGCAACGCGGAAGCAGCACAGATCACCAGCCTGCCCGTCATCCTGCTGGCGATGCTCGGATCGTCACTCCTGCGCGACGTGGTACCCGAGTCCCTCGCCGACGTGGTGGCTCTGACACCGATGGCCGCGGTCAGCGATCTCCTGAACCTCGGGTGGTTCGGCACCACCTCGGTGGGTGATGCCGCCGGTGGCGCCGACTCGGTGGGCTTCGCGTCGACGTTCGCGGAGGCTGGTCAGCCGGCTCTCGTCATGCTCGCCTGGATCGCGGGCAGCATCCTGATCGCCCGGACCCACTTCCGCTGGGAACCGCGCTCCTGACGTCCCGCCACCGACCGTCCGATCTGCAAGGCTGGAGACCATGAGACTGCGCGATCATCTCGACCCGACACTCGGCTGGCGGGGCAGCAGCGACGTCGAGAAGGTCCGCACCTACACCCGGCAGTCCTTCCAGTTGATCGTCGTCGCGGTCGCGGTGGCCTCGATGGCGGCCTCGGCGCAGGCGGGTGACGCGATCTCCACCGCCGCCGCGCTGGTGTGCGTGGTGTCTGTACTCGTTGTCCTGCACCGTATTCCCGCACTCGGTGGCGCTTCGAGTGCGGACGTCCGGGCACCGTTGTGCGTACAGATCGCAGCGGCCGCCGTGCTCGTCGTGGTGGGCGCCGCACCGAACCTCCTGTGGGTCGCCATCCTGGTGACGACACCGATCGCGGCACTGGTGGACCTGCGCTGGTCTCTCGGCGCCGCGGTGGTCGCCCCGGTGGTCGCCGCCGCATCGGGCTCGACCGCCCTCGAGATCACACTCCTGGCCTTCTGCATCGTCGCCATGGCCACAACGGTGCGCCTGTCGATGTGGTTGCTGCGCATCGTCACCGAGCTGGCCACCACCCGCGACGCCGCCGCCGCCCTGTCGGTCGCCGAGGAACGACTGCGCTTCTCCCGGGACCTGCACGACGTCGTCGGTCGAGCGCTGTCCGCCATCGCGGTCAAGAGCGAGCTCGCCGCCGCGCTGGCTCGGCGAGGAGACGACCGAGCTGCCGCGCAGATGGACGAGGTACGTGTGCTCGCCCGGGAGTCGATGACCGACGCTCGGGAGCTGGTGCGCGGCTACCGTTCCGTCGACGTCGCGGCGGAACTCCGCGGCGCCCAGTCCCTGTTGTCCGCCGCCGGTATCCGGACCGAGCTGACGGGGACGGTCGCCGACATCCCCGGCGCAGTAGCCGAACAGGCTGCGTGGGTGGTGCGGGAAGGCGTCACGAACATCCTGCGCCACTCGCGTGCCACCTACTGCCGTATCGAGTTCGGTGACGACCGGCTCCGCATCGTCAACGACCGGCCGACGTCGCCGGAACGTGCGGGCGACGGCACCGGTCTCGCCGGTCTCCGTGAGCGTCTGGCTGCGGTCGGAGGTTCCCTCACCGTCGAGGCCGGAGCCGACACCTTCACCCTCGCTGTCGAATTCGCACCGACGACGACATCCCCCACGAAGGGCACACCATGATTCGGGTACTGCTGGCAGACGACGAGAACCTCATTCGGGTGGCCCTGGGCACGATGCTCGATCTGGAGGACGACATCGAGGTCGTGGGACATGCGGACTCGGGCGAGGCGGCGGTGACCGAGGCCGCGCGGACCACCCCCGACGTCGCGGTGCTCGACCTGCAGCTCGGCGGGATCGACGGTATCGAGACGGCCCAACGCATCGCCGCGCTGCTTCCCGACTGCCGGTCGATCATCGTCACCAGCCACGGCCGGCCCGGATACCTCAAGAAGGCGCTCTCTGCCGGCGTCGGCGGATTCCTCCCGAAGACCACGTCCGCGGCGACCCTCGCCGAGGTGGTGCGCACGGTGGTGAGCGGCGGACGCTACGTCGATCCGAGCCTGGCGGCCGAGGCCATCGGCGCGGGCGATTCGCCGCTGACACCGCGCGAGTCGGACGTGCTCGAATTCGCCGCGGACGGAGCCACGATCGCCGAGATCGCCCAGCGCGCACATCTCTCACCGGGAACGGCACGCAACTATCTCTCGGCCGCCGCGGCCAAACTGGGCGCCGCCAATCGCCACGAGGCATGCGCGATCGCCCGGCGCCACGGGTGGATCTAGACCCGATCAGTGATGCGGAGGCTCGCCGGTCACGGTGTGGTCGGCGAAGTTGAGACCCTCTCGCACCAGCCGGGCCAGGTGGCCGTCGGCGAGTCGGTAGATGACGTTGCGGCCGCTGCGTTCGGTCTCGACCATGCCGACGAAGCGCAGCTTCGCCAGATGCTGACTCACCGCGGTGCGGGACGCGCCGGTCTCCTCCGTGAGTGCCGTGACGTCGGCTGGGCCGTGGCTCAGCGTCCAGAGCAGGTGCAGCCGAGTGGGATCGGACAGCATGCGGAACGTGTCGCCGGCGGCCTCGAGACGCGCGCGGTCCGGGCGGTCGGCGTGGTCGAGACTCGCGTGAGCCCGCTTCTCGTCCGATGCCGTCATATCGCCGCTTCCGTCTACTCGGTCGGTGGCGCGCCCACCGTCGATGCCGGAGTCCAGAGCCGACCGGCACCCAGCGCGGCAAGTGTAGCGAGGACGGCGATGATCGACGCGGCGACGACCTGACTCACCTCGGCGCCCACCCAGCCCGCCACCGGATAGGTGAGCAGGAAGCACGCATGAGACAGCGAGAACTGCGCCGTGAAGAGCTCGTCCCGGTCACCGTCGTCGGATTCTCGGGTGATCACGCGAGCAGACGGGGTGGAGATCATCGACGTTCCAGCGCCCACCACGGCCCAGACGACGGCGAGTGACGCCCAGCCCGCGGCACCACTCGGACGGAGGGCGGCGAGCGCGACAGCACCCGTCGTCCCGAGAGAGACGACCACACCACCGGCGAGCATCAGCCGACGGTCGTCGACGACTGTGAGAATGCGGGGAACTGCGAACGCCACCATCATCGACCCGCCGCCGAAGACGCCGAGAGCCACGGCCAGGGCGCTGGCCGGCCCACCCACGATGTCGCGCACGTAGACGACGCTGTTGACGATCACCAACGCCGTTCCGGCCGCGACGACGAGGTTCAGTGCGAGCAGCCCCCGGAGCGCCGGACGAGTGCCGAAGCGGCGCACTCCGGCCACGAGTCGGTCACCGAACGACCGAGACCCGTCCGGAGCGGACCGGGGCTCTCTGTCCGGAATTCGGGTGTTCACCACGAGGACGGCCGACAGCGCGAAACCTACTGCTGTGCCGACGAACAGCGAGTGATACGACACGACGGTGAGCAGCGCCGCGGCGAGCATCGGACTCACCAGCGACTCGAGGTCGTAGGCGAGCCGGGACAGCGAGAGCGCGCGGGTGTACTGATCGTCGCGGGAGATCACCGCGGGAACGACGGCCTGGAAGGTCGGCGTGAAGGTGGCCGAGGCCGCCTGCAGGACGAACACGAGGACGTACACCTGCCACACCTGCGTCACGAACGGCAGCAGTACCGCGATCAGGAGCCGTACGACGTCTGCGGACACCAGCACGGTCGTGCGTGGCAGACGGCCGGTGAGCACGGACATGACCGGAGCCACCCCGACGTAGGCGACCATCTTGACGGCCAGCGCCGTGCCGAGGACAGCGCCGGCGGAACTACCGGCGATGTCGTAGGCCAGAAGTCCCAGCGCCACGGTGAGCAGACCGGTGCCGACCAGTGCCACCACCTGTGCGGTGAAGAGCCTGCGAAACGCCGGGACCGCGAGAACGGACTCGGATCGAATCTGCAGAACGGCCATGCCGACGACCATACCCATGTGTGCGCACGTGCGCACACATGGGTGTTCGGTGGCCTCTAGGCTGGTCCGATGTTCTTCCTCTTCGGATACGGCACGAAACGGTCCTCGCTCGGTGCCGGCAGCACCCGGACGTGCCCCCGCTGCCACAACACCACTCAGTGGGAGCGGATGCGGCAGTACACGCAGCTCAGCGTCTTCTTCATCCCCGTCGCACGCTGGAAGCGGCGCGTGCTCGAGGTGTGCGGAATCTGCGGGACCGCGACCGAGGTGTGAGTCACGCCCGGTGGCGAGCGAACAGATCCGCGGCGGCGGCGTCGAACTCGGCGGCGTCGAGCCCGCTCGCCAGCGCGCGCCGCACCAGTTCGGCGTGCGTCTCCCCCGCCAGACCGCTGATCGGCTGGTCGAGGTCGAGGTTCGACGGGAACGCGTAGCCCTCGGCCGACGCCGCGATCACGTTGGCGACGTCCCGCTCACGACCCTCCGCCGCCCAGTCCACCAGCGTCGGATACAGGGCGGACACGATCGTCTGCCGGTCGACGCTGTCGAGCGCGCGGCCGAACGGCGAGGAGATCTGCAGCAGGTTCGCCATCCTGAAGATGTCGGTCGAGGTGTTGTGCCCTGCCGCGTGGAACAGCGCCGGATTGAAGAACACGGCGTCGCCCTCCCGAAGCGGAAGCTGAACGTGGTTGTCGGCGAAGTACTCCCGGAACTCGGGGAGGTTGAAGGCGATGTAGCCGGCCTCGAACTTCTGTGAGTGCGGCAGATACATCGTCGGGCCGCTCTCGATCGGCATGTCGCAGTGCGCCACCGCTCCCTGCAGTGTCAGCGCCGGTGACAGGCGGTGGATGTGCGCCCGGAACGCCGCGGCCGTGTCGGTCGACATGAACCCGAGGTGGTAGTCACGATGCGGATTCTGGGCGGCGCCACCGGGATTGACGACGTTGATGGCGGACGTGACCTGATACATCGGCCCGAGCCACGCCTCCGCCACCAGCGCCAGGAGGTCGTTGGCGTAGTACCGAGCGAACTGCTCGGGCTCGGCGACCGCCAACTTCTGCAGGGCCGACCAGATGCGATCGTTCGCTCCCGGCTTCGCGAAGTGGTCACCGTTGCTCACACCGCTCTCGCGCTGGCCACGAATGACGTCCCGGTACGTGCGGGTGGTCTCCGCGACCGCGTGGTCGGCCGTGAAGGCACCGCGGAACACCACGATGCCGGGGCCGTTCAGGAGTGCATTCGCCAGTTCGTCCTGGATGTCGGCGCGCACCTGGTCGTCGGTCGCCCGCCGCGCGAGCTCCGGTCCGTCGTACACGAGCACGTTCTGCACCACGTCGGACGCGTGGGGGTGGTCGGCGAGCTGGGTGCTCTCGGACACCAGTGCCCGGAACTCCTCGATGTCGCAGTCGGCCGCGCGGAGGCGATCCGCGCGGTGCGAGTGGCTGCTGATGTTGCTGGTCATACCTGCTCCTCGGTCCCGATGGCCGTTGTCGTCATGGTCGAGCCTGCCGGGCGCGGACACCTCGAGACAAGGCTTCGAACCCTCAGTTTCCCCTCGAGGCGGGACCCGCTCGCGCGATCAGGGCATGTTGAACGGGGTGACGATGCGGATGGGCGACGAGGATCCGCGGACCGCGGTCGAGGCATCACGCGCGTGCAGCACCATCCGACACGCACGCTGGGCGTCCGCGCGCATGTCGTGCTCGAGCACCGCGCTGATCTGTCGGCGATACAGCAGGTCCCGGTTGTCCGCATCGAGGTCGTGCGCGACGAACACCCGGCAGGGTCGATCCAGCGTCCGGAAGGCCCGCACGATGGCCGAGTTCCCGCCGCCACACGAGTAGACGGCGGAGATGGTGGGGTGCCGATCGAGGGCGTCGAGAACCAGCGATTCCACGCGATCGTCGAGCCCGTCGTTCTCCGCGATCTCGACGACCGTCCGCACAGGTCCGGGTAGTCGTCGCAGCGCGGTGCGAAAGCCCATCTCCCGCTCCTCCTCGCCGTGGAACGCGTTGCTGCTCAGCGTGATCAGGACGTCACCCGGGTGATCGGCCATCATCGTGGTGATCAGATAGGCGGCCGTCTCCCCCGCTGCACGATTGTCCATTCCCACGTACCCGGACCGTCGGCTCCCCGGAATGTCGGTCACGTAGGTCACCACGGGAATCCCGGCGGCCACGAGGCGATCGACCGCGGCGGCGACGTCCGGTACGGCAGGCGCCTTCAGAATGACGCCCTGAGATCCGCTGCCCGACAGCCTGTTCAGCCGCGCGACCACCGCCTCGGCGGTGGCGCTCTCCTGCAGATGAAACCGTGCGCGCACCGTGGCGGGTTCGAGACTCGGCAGTTCGGCCTCGACCGCACGCTTGAAGGTCTTCGAGAAACGGTCGGGCGCAGACATGACGACGTCGAGCATGTACTTGCGTCCACTGAACCGCAGTTGTTCTCGTTGGCCGTCGAGATCGGCGATCGCCCGCGCCACCATCTCCCGTGTCGACGGGCGGACACCGGGGCGATCGTTGAGCACACGGTCGACCGTGGCCTCGCTCAACTCCGCTTGTTGCGCGATCTCTCTGACCCGGTAACGATGCGCCACTGCTGCTCCTGAGGTGACGACGGCACTGCGCCGCGCGACTGCCCGATCAGCGACACGCTATCAAGTCCGACGTGGTCCTCAGGGCTGTCTGGGCCGTCGGTCGGGAGTGCCCGGGCCGAGCGGAATCTCCTCGAAACGGTCGAGCAACGCCGCCGCCTCGCACTCTCGCGCCGTCGACCGGGCCGCACGAACGTCGACCGCGTCGACGGGCTCGCCGCGGGACACCGCGATGCGAGCGGCGAGGAGCACACTCTCGGCCTCCCACATCCGATAGCCGCGAGCGGCGTGCGCGGCGCGGGCACGCCGGACGTGAGCGTGCGCGTCGTCCCACCGTCCGAGTGCCGCGCAGAGGTCGGCGAGATGGTGGTGAACGACTCCGAGGACACCGGGAGTCAGCAGGACGGTGTGATCGGCGTAGGGAGCCAGCAGTGCGAGCGCGTCCTCGCACACCGCGGTGGATGCCGTCGCCGCAGCCGCGCGCGCCGCCAGGACGACGGTGATGAGCCACAAGGTGTCGACGGAGAGCGCCGCCAGTCTGCCGTTCTCGAACCACTGCACGAGGGATCGGGCGGCGTCCGTGTCGCCGCTGTCCACGGCGGACAACGCGAAGGCTGCTCGATAGGCGGGGAGAGCCTCGAAGAGTGGCTCCATGTCCCGCTTCATCGCCGCGAACTCGCCGAGCCCGTCTCGGAACATCCCGAGCAGGAAGACGGCATTCATCTCCCGGCCCCACGTGTGCTGCCCCATCGGCGCCGGCGGCGGACGTCGAACGTCGTCCTCGAGAACCTCTGCGGCACGGCGCAACTCACCCGTCGCGACGAGAAGTCCGACCCGCATGCACTGCACCGTCCAGAGGGCCTCCTCGTCCAGTGCGAGCCGCGTGGCCGACACGGCGTCGAGAGCCGCGGCGGCCTCGCGCGGCTCGCCGGACTCGATGTGCGCCCGCGCCATGGTGACGGCGAGCGACGGATCGAGGTGCCCCGGTCCGAGGTCCACCAGTCGCACCAGCTCGGCGAGCGCCTCGGCCCGCTGCTGCCGGAAGCGAGGCAGCCGCAGGCCGGTGAGAACGGCGCGCAGAGCGTGGGCGAGGGCGTCGTCGTCTCCTGCACCGCGCGCCATGTCGGCCGCGCGCGCGAGGTCTGCAGCACGACCCGACCATCCGGTCGAGGTCCATGCCAGTTCCTCCACCATCTGGGTCAGGAGCTCGGAGGCAGCGCCGGAAGCACCGCGACCCGCCCTCTCGAGAGCATCGAGCCCTGTCCGCAGGTGCTCCGTCCGCCTCGGGTCGGGTTCGTAGAGCTGGAACAGGGCGATGCCGTCGATGACGTCCGCGGTGAGCGCGTCCAGCAGCAGATCGAGATCGCCCAGTCGGCGCGCCATCTCGGCGGCGTCCAGCAGGGTCGCGCCGTAGCCGCGGTCCAGTGCACGCCGCTGCGAACGCCCCTGCCGGATGAACAGTTCGCATCGCGCGCGGGTGTCGCCCCCGGGAACGCTGCGCTCGGACGCCCTCTGAAAGAACTCGGCGGCGTCCTCGTACGCCGCGACGGCGTAGGACCTCTCGCCCGCACGACGTAGATACTCCGCTGCCGCCGACCGGTCGGCGTCGAGCGCGCGTTCGAGGTGACCTGCGGTCCTGGCGAGCTCGTCGACGGTGGACGTGGCCCCCGAGCCGATGAGTGCGGCCGCGACGGCAGAATGCGCCGCTGCGCGATCGGCTCCGGACAGCGTGGCGTCGACGACGTCGACGATCAGCGCGTGGCGTAGGTGCAGGACGTCCTGCGCTCGTTCCTCGATCACCAGACCGGCGGCGGCCAGTTCGTCGAGCGCCCGAGCGAAGGAACGGTCGTCGAGGGTGGCGAGCGCGGTGCGCACGACGACGCGCGTGGCGCTGACTCCCGCGACGGCACACAGCGTCACGATCTCCCGCGCGGTCGGAGTCAGGCGGTGCAGGACCCACAGCACGGCGTCCGCCAGGGACGCCGGTGACGGTCCGTCCGGCTCGCGCCGATGCGCGTCGAACACGGCCTCGAGGAAGATCGGTGATCCGGATGTCCAGCCGTGCAACCAGATCGGGTCCAAGGTGCTGCCGCACCGGCGCGTCCAGTCCTGCACGTCCTCGACGGTGAGGGCCGGGATCGACACCGTGTGCACCGAGGACGGCGGCAGGGCCGACCGCAGGTCCGCCGCAGGACCGTCGAGCTGCGCTCCGCGCATCGTCACGACCACACAGAGGCGATGGCGCCCCGCCGCGTGTACCAGGAATCGCAGCACGGAGAGCGTGGCCTGCGACGCCCACTGCAGATCGTCGATCGCGAACACCGTCACCCGACGACGGGTGGGACCGGTCAACCACCGTTCCATCGCCGACGAGAGCATCGCGCGATGATCCGCGTCGCGTCCCTCGGCCGACCACCGATCCGTGTCGACCCACCCGGTCGTCAGCATCTCGCGGACGGCGGAGGCGGCGGGAGCATCGTCGTTCCGGTCGTTCTCGCGCCCGAGTGCGTCGATGAACGGTTCGAACGGGACGACCGTGTCCATGCTGCACCGCCCGTAGAGCACGTCGGTGCCGGCGGAGTCGGCACGGTTCAGCGCCGCGGTCACCACCGTCGACTTGCCGACGCCGGCGTCGCCGGAGACGACGACGAGCTGACCGGCCCCACCCGCGGCCGCCTCGACGGCCGACGCGATGACGTCGAGTTCCCTGGTACGTCCCACGAGCAAGGGCGAATCGCCCGGAGGAGTGGCCCCGACGCGGTCCACCTCCGCTCGTCGAGCCGGGACGACGACCATCTGCGACGACGACGGTGTCGTCACCTCGATCGCGTCGGGATCTCGGAGCAACTCGACGAACACTCGCTGGGTCTCCGCGGACATCTCCACGCCGAGTTCGGTGGCCAGCACGGTGCGGCACCGCTCGGCGACACCGAGGGCGCGAGCGCGGTTTCCCAGGGCGTCGTGCGCACGCATGGCGACACGGTAGGCGGCCTCGCAGAAAGGGTCCGAGTCGAGCAGCTCCTGCGCCCGGGCCAGCGCGTGCTCGTGGCGACCGAGTTCGAGCGAGGCGGCGGCGTCCACCTCCAGTGCACGAAGACGGATGCGGCCGAACACGGTGCGAACCTCGTCGGCCCAGGTTCCGTGCAGGCCGTCCAGAGGTGGAGCGTCGAGCAGGCCGAGCAACTCACCGGCGCGATCGGCACGCGCATCCGCCGAGTGGTGATCGGGATCCAGGTGCCGACGCGCCAGGTCCAGATCCACGATCACCGCGGGGCCGAGCGTCAGTGTCACCGCTCCTGATCGACTGGACACGGTGGTGCCCGCCAGCGCTGCACTCGTCGCCAGCAGCTCGCGGACCTTGGACAGGACGCTCCGAACGGCCGACGACCAGGTGGTGGGTCGATCGGTCGACCAGATCACCGAGGCGAGCTCGCCGTACACCACACCGCGTCCGTGATTCATCGCCAGATACGAGAACACCGTCGCACACCGAGGTCCGCCGAAGGCCCGGACGTCGACGACGCCCGCGTCGCTCTCCACCCGCGGCGATCCGATGAGCCGGATCACGGCACGAGAAGGAAGCGACACAGTTGTAAGTTATCCCGGGTCGGCGGGAACCCTACGTCTGATGGCGCCTCCAGAACAGATGGTGCACGACACCGCTCGCGCTGGGAACGACCTCGTGCTCGAAGCGATCGTTCAGATCGTCCGGGGACTCCCACAGCGCCAGGCCCGGTCCGAGATCGACGGGTGCGACCGCGACGTGCAGCGTGTCGAGGAGGTCGGCGTCGAGGAACTCCCGGACCGTGGTGACACCGCCACCGATCCGGACGTCTCGACCGTTCGCCGCAGCCTTCGCCTGCGTCAGGACATCGGACGGGCCGGCATCGACGAAATGGAACGTGGTGTCGGACAGGGTGAGGGACCGCCGCACATGATGCGTCATCACGAAGACCGGCGTGTGGAACGGCGGCTCGTCACCCCACCATCCCTGCCATTCGTGATCGGTCCACGGTCCGCGTTGTGGGCCGAACTTGTTGCGCCCCATGATCTCGGCACCGATGTTGTTGGCGAAGTCCCGAGCGAAGTAGTCGTCGAGGCCGCGCGTACCGCCGGATCCGGGGCGTCCCGGCATGCTCGCGGTGCCGAGATACCACGACATGAGCTCACGATGGTCCAGGCCGAACGGGTTCTCGAGGCTCTGCTCGACGCCGGCGGCCACCCCGTCGCGGGACACGGTGAAGTTCTGCACTCTCGACAACTGCGTCATGTCTGCTCCCGACTCGAGGAAGGTGGTCGGTGATCAGACTCGCACAGCCGGGAAGACTCATCGCACGACCAGCGCGTCACCTAGTGTCGTCGCATGACCGACTGGGCGAACAGCCCCGCCGCACAGTGGTGGGACAGGCACCAGATCGGCCTGTATCTCGCGGCACTGACCGTCGGAGCCATTGTGGGGCTGACCTTCCCGCAGAGAGCCCCGACCTTCGAACACGCCATCGATCCGGTACTCGTCGCCCTGCTCTACGCGACGTTCCTGGCAGTCCCGTTCGCGGAGATCGGTCGATCCTTCCGCGATGTCCGCTTCCTCGCAGCCGTCGCGGTCCTCAACTTCGTGGTGGTCCCGGTGGTCGTCCTCGCCCTCACGCGGGTCGTCGCGGACGAGAGGGCGGTACTCGTGGGCATCGTGCTCGTCCTGCTGGCTCCGTGTATCGACTATGTGATCGTGTTCAGTGGGCTCGCGGGTGCCGCGTCGACGCGGCTTCTTGCTGCCGCTCCCCTGCTGATGCTGCTGCAGGTCGCCCTGCTTCCCCTCTGGCTGTGGGTGTTCGCCGGATCCGAGACGGTGGCCGTCATCGACGTGGCACCGTTCGTGGAGGCCTTCGTCCTGCTCATCGTCGTCCCTCTGACGGTGGCCGCACTGACGCAAGCACTCGCCCGACGGCATCGGGTCGGCCTGCAGCTGATGGACGTGATGGCCGCCGCGATGGTTCCCCTCATGATGGCGACGCTCGCGGTGGTCGTCGCGTCGCAGATCGATTCGGTCCGAGGCGAGTTCGACCGACTCATCGTCGCGGCCCTCGTCTTCGTCGCGTTTCTCGTGGTCATGGCGCCGACTGGCATCGGCGTGGGTCGGGTGTTCGGTCAGGACGTGCCGTCGACACGGGCACTCGTCTTCTCGGGTGCGACTCGTAACTCTCTCGTCGTTCTCCCCCTTGCCCTCGCCCTTCCGCCGGCACTCGACCTCGCTGCCGTCGTGGTGGTGACACAGACACTGGTCGAGCTGCTCGGCATGGTGGTCTACGTGCGACTGGTTCCGAGGCTCGTACCCGCCGCGCGAACCTGATGCCGTGTGTGATGGTGGACGTATGACAGATCGCCCGTGGTTCGAACGACCTGCTGTGGAGAAAGCGTGCACCACGTTCTTCCTGGTGTTCTTCGCCGCGCTCGTCCTCCCCGACGCGGTCTCCGAGCTCGTCTCGGCGCCGTCGTGGTGGCATGTCGCGAAAGCAGCAGCGTGCGTCGTCCTCGTCGCCTACGCCGGTACGGCTTTCGTCAGGGCGTGGTTCCTCGGTGGCAGCGCCCGGTCGACGAGGCGAACGCCTGCCCTCGATCCAGCCGAGGTTCCGCGTGCCGACGTCGATACTGCCGTGGCGTCGGCGCCGTCCAGAGTGATGGCAGTGAAAGCACTGAGGGAGACGCACCCCGGGCTGGGGCTACGCGAGGCATCGCTGTTGGTGGACGCCGCGCGGCGTCCGCCCACAGACGGGCCATGAGGAGCCGCCGCGCACGAACCGATCGGTACGCTGAGGAGATCCGCTACGTGAGGAGAAGCAGATGACCGTGATCCCGGCCGTCGCGCTCGTCGTCATCGGCAGCGCTCTTGCTGCAGTGGGTGCCGAGGTCACGGCTCGGGAGAACCCGCGAGTCGTTCTGTCGCTCACACATGAGAACACCGCGACTCGGATCACGACGAGAATTCGCCTGCTTCGCGCGTTCGGCGTCTTCGCGCTGATGCTCGGCAGCTTCTACCTCGGACCGGCGTTGTGGCCACACTCCTTCGCGGGACCCATCGCGCTGAGCGCGGCCGTGCTGACGATCGGCTACTTTCTTCCCCACGTCGTCATCACACGCCGCCACAATTCGGCCGTCGAGGGTCGGGTGACCTCGTGATCGCGGCAGCACTCGTCCTCGTCGTCGCTGCGGCACTGCGCATCTGGACCGATCTCCAGGTGTCCGCCGTGAATGTCGGCCACACGTCCTCGTTCTCTACGTTCCGAGCGTGGTCATCACCACCACTCACAATCGTCATCACGCAACGCGCGCAACCGGACCCTGACGGTCGCGGTCACAGCGCGGTGGGGTCCCGGACCGGCCAGCCGATCTCCGTCACCAGTTCACCCTCGAAGACGACGCCTCGCGGATAGCGCTCACGCACGGGTCCTTCTCGTCCGATGCCGTGTTCTGCGACATGGGTGCCGAGCGCAGAGTACGTCTCGTCGATCCGGGCGTCCGGACCGTCGTGCAGCGCCACGGCGAAGTGGCCTCCGGCAACCGTCACCACGTCGAGAGCGCACCGAGCCGCACGCGCCGCGTCGACGGGGTACCACAATGATGCGGAGCCCGTCTCGTCCGCGAACAGTTCCTTGTCGAAGTCGGCCCCGAGCGGCCCGACAGCCTCGATCCCAGCACTACTCAGGCGCTCGATCAGGGTGTGGTGCGCGGTATTCCACCAGTCCGCGACGCCGGACAGCGTCACGGTGCCGCTGACGGCCACGGCGACGATCGGGGGGTCGGTCCGCATCTCGATCGACGGCGACGTCGCCGACTCGTTCACCAGTGCGCGGAGAGACGACACCGCGTCGTGCGTCCGCCGCAATTCCGACTCCAGGCGATCGAGGTGCTGCGTGAGCACACTGCGCCGAACACTGTCGTTCTCGGCGGCGACGTAGGACCGCACATCAGGAAGCGGCATGTCGAGGTCGCGCAGTCGCTTGATCACTTGTGCACTCGCGACCTGGGAGACGTCGTAATAGCGGTACCCGCTCGACGGATCGACGTCGACCGGTTCCAGGAGGCCAGCATCGTGATAGAGCCGCAACGCTTTTCGCGTCAGTCTCGTCATCGTCGAGAACTCGCCGATGGTCACCCGCGCCGCCACGGACCCAGTCTCTCATCCACCGATGGTCAACCGTGCGATCACGCCGTCGGCGAGCTCGAATCGGTAGACGAGGTCGGCCACCCCACCGGGGAAGTTCCCGGCGATACGAACCGAGACTCGATGATTCCTCGCATCGACGAGCTCGGACCCCGTCACAGTCGTGGTGTAGGTGTAGCGGCCGGCCACGGTCTCACGCCACGCGCGGATCTCGTCGCGGCCACGATAGGTGTGGCCTTCGTCCGTCACAGTTCCGTCCGGAGCAAAGCATGTCGTGAGTGAGTCGCTGTCGTCGCGGTCGGCGGCGTCGAGGTAGCGGAGAACGACGTCGGGAGCATCTGTGGTGGTCATGCGTCGAGAATCAGCCCTGCCCCGAGGTGAAGGTCAAGTGGTGGCCGGACCACACACACTCCCGGGTGCCTCACAGCTGGCGTGCAGGCCGCTCCCCGGAACCTCACCAAGTATCGACTCCACACCGAAACGCACACCGCGACAACCGAGGAGCCACCGCAATGAGCACCGTTCCGGAACCCACCCCCACACCCGACGGGCCCACCTACGCCGGGCGCCCACTCCCCCGGCCCGACGATGACGTCGTCGATCAGGGAGTCGGTTTCGACATCGCCACTCTCGTCACACGCCGCAGAGTCCTCAGCGTCGTCGGCGCCGGAGCCGGAGCACTGGCCCTGGCCGCGTGCTCGGGGTCGTCCGACACCGCGAGCACCACGACCGCCACCGCTGTCGCCACCGCCGCAGTCGCCACGAACGAGATCCCCGATGAGACCAACGGCCCCTACCCGGCCGACGGAAGCAACGGCGTCAACGTCCTCGAGGAATCGGGAATCGTCCGCGCCGACGTCACCTCGAGCCTGGACGGCGGCACCGTCGCCGCCGGAGTCCCGTTGTCGATGACCTTCACCGTCACCGACCTCGCGAACGACAACAACCCCTTCACCGGCGCCGCCGTCTACCTGTGGCACTGCGACGCAGCCGGCAAGTACTCGATGTACTCCGACGGCATCGAGGACGAAACATATCTGCGCGGCGTCCAGGTCGCCGATGCCGCCGGCGTCGTGACCTTCACGACCATCGTCCCGGCCTGCTACTCCGGCCGCTGGACGCACATCCACTTCGAGGTCTACCCGGACGTCGCCTCCGCCACCACCGCCGACAACGCGATTGCCACCTCCCAGGTCGCCTTCCCCCAGGACATGCTCGACGCCGTCTACCAGCTGGACACCTACGCCGGGTCGACCGAGAACCTCACCCAGATCGGCAGTCTCGACAACGACAACGTGTTCGGCGACGGCCACGACCTCGAGATGGGCACCTTCACCGGCGACCCCACCTCCGGCTACGTCGGATCACTGGCCGTCGCCGTCGACACCACCACCGAACCCGCCGCCGGCGCAGCACCCGCCGGGGGCGGGCCCGGCGGCGGACAACCTCCCATGGGCGGCGGGACCCCTCCCGCCGCACCGTCCAACTGACCACTCACACAGAAGGAATCATCATGTTGCACAACCTGACCGGCTGGCACGCACTCATCGTCCTCGCCATCCTGCTTCTCGTCTTCGGCTCGACCAAGCTCCCCTCCCTCGCCAAAGGCGTCGGGCAGTCCATGCGCATCCTCAAGGACGAGGTCCGCGACGACACCCCCACGCCGTCGACGGGACGCGTCGACGCCGTCGACTCGACCACGACCGCCGCGGACGGCGTCCCGGTGCCGTACCGACACGCCTCATGACCACGACCACCGCCGCGCGAGGCACTATGCCCCTCGCCGGGCATGTCAGCGAGGCACGCCGCCGCGCGACCCGCGCGGCGGTGTCGCTGGTCGTCGGAGTGATTCTCGGCTTCGTACTCTCCGACCAGATCCTCGACGTCCTGCGCACACCGGTGGAGGAACTCGCGCAGTCCCGTCAGGCCAGCCTGAACTACGACACCGTCACCGGGGCCTTCGACCTGCAGATGAGGATCGGCCTCTTCTCGGGAATCATCCTGTCGAGCCCGGTCTGGCTGCGAGAACTGTTCGCCTACCTCACCCCCGGCCTCACGGCTCGAGAGAAGAAGTACGTTCTCGGCTTCACCGCGGCGGCGGTGCCACTGTTCGCCGCCGGATGCGCCTTCGGCTTCCTCATCTTCCCCCGCATGGTCACCGTCCTCGCGAGCTTCTCCTCCGATCAGGACAGCACCATCCTCGACGCCTCCTACTACGTCGACTTCACCATGAAGATCGTCCTCGCCACCGGAGTCGCGTTCGTCCTCCCCGTACTGCTGGTGATGCTCAACTGCCTCGGGGTCCTGTCCGCCCACCGGCTACGCAGCAGTTGGCGGATCATCGTCGTCGTCATCGCCCTCTTCAGCGCGCTCGTCACGCCGGCGGCCGACGTGCTGTCGATGTTTCTCGTCGCACTGCCGATGTCGGCGCTCTTCGGAGCCGCCGTGGCCATCACCACCGTGCACGACCGGCGGGCACTCACCTCGAACCCCACCACGATCGGGAGAACCCCATGTTCGGACTGACTCTCGAGAAGCTGTTCTTCGTCGCCGTCATCGCCGGCCTCGTCCTCGGACCGAGCCGGCTGCCCGGCTACGCACACCACCTCACCCGCGCGATTCGAACGCTGAAGCAGTTCGTCGAGACGACGCGCGCCACGGCGGAGCGGGAAATGGGCGTGTCGCTTCACCGTTCGGAGTGGGAGTCGCTCGACCTACGGCAGTACGACCCACGACGCATCGTGCGCGACGCACTCCACGACACCACCCCGAACACCGTCGTGACCGACGACATGATCGAGCAGGCGGAGCGGATACGGCCGGGCCAGAAGTACCTGGTGACAGGACCGTCCTCGCATCCCGTCCGCACCCTCATCGCCTCGTTGCCCGCCGACGACCCCCGACGAATTGCTGCGAGACTCGTGGCAGAGGTAGACGCGCCTGCCGCTGATGCGAAAGACCTCCAGCGAGAGACGCTGTAGGGCTTCAGGTCGGCAGTGTCGCTCAACACCAGGGAAGCCGCACGGGTTCCACGTCGCCCACACCCCCTTCAGCCGGCTTAAGGGGGTGTGGTGCGCTGCGACCCGTGCAGCTGGTCGACGACGCCTGCGCCGAGCACGTCCGCGCCGAAGACCGCTCAGCCGGCCGACCCGTACATCTGCTCGACGAGGTCGAGTGACCACTGCGCTGTGATAGGCCCACCGTCGTTGGTGAACTTGTCCGTTCGCACCACCCGCCCGTCCCGCACAGCCGGCAGATCGGCCCAGAGTCGATTCGACTCCAGTGCTCGTAGATCGTCACTCGACGTGATGGCCGCGAGAAGAACGTCCGAATCCGCTGCGACAGGGATGTTCTCCGCTGCGAAGTCGGCCTCGGGACGAGCCGATTGCCAGGCCTGTCCGAATCGAGCTCCGACGTCCTCCAGCACCAGCGAGGTGATTCGCTCCCTGTTGATCGAGATGCCACCGCCGTCTCCGGTGGCGATCGACAGCACCGTCGTGTCACCGAGAGGTCCTGCGAGTTGCTGTCGGAGCGCGTCGACGCGGTCCGAGTACTCGTCGAGCAGTGTGGCGGCCGTGTCCTCGCGACCCAGTGCCGCACCGACCCTGGTCACGTCGTCCTGCCAGGACACCCCGGAATCGGTCGATCCCACGGGGAGCACAGGCGCGACGGCGCTCAACTGGTCGTAGATCTCCTCGACCACCTCGTCACGCGCGATGATGAGGTCGGGATCCGCTGCGGCCACGGCTTCGATGTCGATGCTGTTGCGCGGGAACAGCTCCGCGACTCCCCGCGACAGCAGGTCTCGGGTCGGTGCCGTCAACGGCCCCGGGATCTCCGGCGGAGCCTCGGACTCGACGGGCATGCCGACGACAGGGAGGCCGAAGGACAGGGCGATGTCCAGATCCCGACGCCCGTCGATGACCACGACCGACCGGATCTCGTCGGGGACGACGATGGCCCCCAGGCTGGTGTCGACCGTGCGGCCGGTGGCGTCGTCGGCCGAGACGTCCGCACTGCAGGCGGTCAGCACCGCGACGGCACCGGCAACTGCGAAGACTTTGGTAAAGGATTGGTAATGCACGCCTCACCGTAGCGAGGTGGCCGACAGCATTGTGGCGCCAGCTCGGGCCCGAGCATGTGTGAACGGTCACGATGCGTCAACGACACCGCAACGCCGACCGGACTCGCGCTCACCCACCACCCTGGTCCCTTTCGTCCCGTATCGTGCCACTCGTGTCTTCCTCGTGGTTCAGACGTCTGGCCGTCACAGGTTCCGCAGTCGTCGGCGTACTCGCGACATCACCCGGCCTCGCATCGGCCCACCACCAGGAGTTCACACCCTTCCCGTACAACATCTCACTGGGCCGGGGAATGTCGTTGCCGTGCGCCGGCGAGGTGGGTGGCGACGTGTACACACCCCACGACAGGCCCGGCATCGCCGTAGTCACTCTGACCTGGAGGACGTTCGTCACCGACGCGTGCCCACTGGCCGTCTACGTGAACATGAACAACACCGACGCACCTCGCGTGGATCCCTACAGCGGCGCGAAGCCGACAGGCGGGACCTGGATGGTCCATCTCGAGTCGGCCGCCATCGGCACGGTCCCACCCGCGGGCAGGAAGTGGACCGAGCAGATTGCGATCGACATCGGTTCCGGCAGAGCGGGACTGACCCTCACCACGGACGCTCCACTCAACACCACCCTGCTCGACCCCGCGGGCAACACGGTTCGCTTCACGGTGGCCTAGCCACCGAGTTCACGCCCGCGCACCGGAAGCCTCCGCCGCCGAGGAACGGACCCGGGCCGCCACGCCGTCCACGATCGCCCGCGCATCCCGGGCGAGGGAGTCACGTGAGCGCGTCTCCGCGTCGTGGACGATTCCCGTGTGCCCGGTTCGCGCGCCGGTGTATCCGAGAATGCCGGTGATGATCTGGGTGGACAGGGCGGTGTCGTAGCCGCGCTTAGCGAATCCCTCGGCGTCCTCCCCCGCGACCATGGCCAGATGCACGGTCAGGTTGTCGAGCCTGCGTCCGGTCGGCGTGACTCCGGTGTCGAATGCCCACCCGTCGGTGAAGACGCGATCGACCCACCCCTTGAGGAGCGCGGGCATCGACCACCAGTAGACCGGAAAGACCAGAACCAGGTCGTCGACACCGTCCAGGCGACGCTGCTCGGCGAGCACATCCGCAGGAGGAGTCCCACCCGCCGGATATCCGGCGCGGTCCTCGAGCGAGAACCGTGGATCGAAGCCCTCGGCATGAAGGTCGGCGACAGCGGTGGACACGGCGTCCTCGGTGAGTCGGTCGGCGACGGAGCGAGCGAGACGCTGGGTGAACGACGTGGGGTCGGGGTGGGCGACGACGACGAGCGCGGTCATGACGATCCTCTCGGTCGGGATGTACCATCAGTAAGTTACCGATGGTAGGTTACCAACGGTACATAAGAGACGAGGCGGTGTCGATGGCACGGGTGCGAATGACGAGAGAGGATCGCCACGGGCAACTGGTGGCCCTCGCCTGGACGATCGTGCGCGAGGAAGGCACCGACGCACTGACGCTGGGTCGACTCGCGCACGCGGCCGGTATCACCAAACCTGTTGTCTACAGTCACTTTCCCTCACGCGCAGCCTTGCTGGTGGCCTTGTTCGAGGCGTACGACGCGACGCAGACATTCGCACTGGAGCAGGCGCTCGACGCGGTCGAGCACTCACTTGCCGAGCGAGCGCGCGCCATCGCCACGGCGCACGTCGACTGCGTGGTCACCCACGGGCGCGAACTGGCGGGCGTCGCCGCGGCCCTGGAAGGCGCACCCGAGTTGGCCGACTACAAGCGCCGGTCGGACGCCGCCTACTCGGATCGGTGTCGATCATTCCTCGAACCGTTCGCCGAGGGAGCGCTTCCGGCGTCGACCATGACGGCCGTTCTCGGTGCAGCGGAGGCACTCTCGGCAGAAGCAGCTGCGGGAAACTTGGACACCCGGGAGGCGTACGACGAACTGACGGCGACCATCGTCGACGGAGTGGAACGCAGTCGTCGACGCATCGCCGACTGACCGAGGCGAGGCCGTCCAAGAAATCTGAGAGACCGCAGATCGGTGACGCACGTACTGCCGGGAGCGTCGGACTCTCGACCATGAGAACGTCGACCGCCGTGGCTCACCGTACTGATGACACGATCACCTCTGCGGATACACTCAGGTGTTCACGGAAGCCGGTCGGAAGCAGGTCTCACCATGGTCGAGGACGAGGCGGTCACCCGCCACGACAGACGACGGATGCAGACACGGGCGCTGCTGGTGGAGTCGGCGTGCGCATTCCTCGCCAGCGACATCGGCTCGCGGGTGAGTGTCCAACAACTCGCCGACCGTGCCGATGTCGGCGTCGGAAGCTTCTACAACCACTTCGCGAACAAGGAAGCCCTGTTCGACGCCGCGACCGCCGAGATTCTCACCGAGTTCGGCAGGTTCTTCGACGGGGCGTGCGACGGTATCGACGACCCCGTCGTGCTGTTCGCCCACGGCGTGCGCATGACCGCGCACCTTCTCGAGTCCCACCGCGAGATGAGCGAGATCGTGATGCGACTCGGCTTCGAGTACCTGGCGAAGGACACGGCTCTCGCGCCCCGAGCAGCTGCCGGACTTCGAGCAGCGGCAGAGTCCGGCAGGTTGAGAATCGATCATCTCGACACCGCTCTCGCGTGCACTGCCGGCTCGCTGCTGGGCTGCCTCCACCTGCTCGCGGCAGACCCCTCGCTGGATGTGACGCGGACCGTGAGTGCTCTCGCTGCGGGGCTGCTTCGAATGTTCGGGCTCGACGACTCCACCGCGACCGCTGCCGCATCCCACCCACTCGAGTTTCGGCCTCGACGATTCGGCGCCGCACCGCGCTGCGCACCCGCGACGCTTCCCTGATCGACGCCCACGATCACGGTTCCGCACGCCCTCCAGGCTGATCATGTCATCAATACTGAACACGGTTGCTCCGCTCGGTACTCGAACGTGACGATCGGACCACGACCCGCGACGGCCGGAGCGCCCCGTCGCTCACCGGTCCGGGACATGGGGTCACACGCGAGGAGAGCAGGACATGACGAGCACCAGAGTCGATTCACCCGTACCGATGGACGATGTGGACGTCGTGATCGTGGGCCTGGGTCCCACCGGGGCCACCGCTGCCAACCTGTTGGGTCAGCGAGGAATACGGACGGCGGTCGTCGAGCGCGACGTGGAGATCTACCCGCGCCAGCGCGCCATCGCCTCGGACGAGGACGCGCACCGAGTCTGGCAGGGTCTCGGTCTGTTCGACGAGATGCTGACGACCATGTCCACGGACGTACGGGTGCATCTCAAACACGGTGAGCGCACGTTCCTCACCACCCACTCGGCGGACAGCTACCAGCAGGGCGTTCCCGGAATGGCGTTCTACCACCAACCCGAGCTCGAGCGAATACTGCGTGACGGCATCGACCGTTACCCCCTGGTCACCGTGACCGCGGGCCTGGACGCCGTGGGGCTCACACAGGACCCCGACGGGGTCACGCTGACTCTGCGGCCCACAGCCGGCGGACCCGATCGGACACTGAGGGCTCGCTACGTGATCGCTGCCGACGGCGGCTCCAGCTCGATCCGCAAGATGCTCGGCATCGCGCTGCCGGGCAAACACATTCAGGAGCAGTGGTTCGACATCCAACTCCGCGCCTGGTACCACCTGCCGTCCGATGCGCCGCTCGACTTCACCTTCATCTCGGACCCCCGCAGGCCGGGCGTGGACTGCCCCTGCCCGATGGGCTACCACCGAGTGGAATTCCGCGTCAACGAGGGCGAGACCATCGACCATCTGCAGTCCGAGGCGGGACTGCGATCTCTGCTCGCCGAACGCGGAATCGACTACGACGAGGTCGAGGTCTTCCGAAGTTGGGCCTACACCTTCCACATCCGTCAGGCCGAGAGATGGAGCGAGGGGCGGGTCTTTCTCGCGGGGGACGCGGCGCACATCATGCCGCCCTTCGCCGGGCAGGGTGTGTCGTCCGGGGTCCGAGACGTGGCCAACCTGTGCTGGAAGATCGACGCTGTCCTGAGTGACGGCGCTGACCCGGCACTGCTCGAGACGTACGAACCGGAACGACGACCGAACGTCGTCAGCCTGACCCGCTTCTCGCTGATGATCGGCCGCACGGTCATGCTGCGTCACACCACCACCGCCCGCCTTCGCGACACGGCGTTTCTCGCGGCGGCGAAGACCCCCGGTGTCAGATCGTGGCTCGCCAGGCTCGGCGTGAAGCCTCGGTACACATTGGGAACACGGCGAGGATTCTTCGCCCGGAACGCACGCAGGGCGAGCCTGCGCGGATCCTTCGTCGCCCAGCCGTGGGTGGTGGGGTCGGACCTCACTCCCGTGCGCCTGGACACCCTCCTGGCGGACAGGTGGACGTGGTTGGGGTTCCCGTCCGCTCCCATCCCCCGGCAACTGGCCGAGGCAGGGGTGTCCGAGATTCGACTGCAGCGATCCTCGGCACTGGCGACTCACCGCGTGCCCGACGGCCACGTCGTCGACAGCGAGCAGGTACTCGAACGTCAGTTCCGCCGATCCGGTGCCGCAGGCATCCTCGTGCGACCCGATCACTTCGTCTACGGCACAGACCGTGACCTGACCCCCGCGGACCACGCGCGGATAGCAGGCGTGGTTCGGCCGCCGTCGATGTCGGACTGCGAGGAGCGGTGACCACACATGACGTCGGTGGCCGACGAGTCGTGCTGCGTGGCCTGGTCACCGGAGCATCACCGATGCGTCGGCAGCACGCGCCTCATGAGCGACCGTGCCGCCGACACGACCAGACGACGGTCGTGCGTGAGGATGAACTCGAATCGCCGATCGGCGTCGGGAACGTCGACATCGCCGAGGTCGCGAGCGATCAGCGCCGCGAAGTAGTGCCGGCCCACCGCCGTCACCGTCCACTCGCCCGAGAATCGTTCTGTTGCATCCAGTGCGGCACCGCGCACTCCGGGGGCCGGCTCGTCCGGCAGGCCCACCCCCAGCGCGGCGATGAACGGGTGCAGGGCCGCGAGATCGGCGTACCGGTCGACCACGTTCGGCGCGAACCACCGGGCACGTTGGAATGCCGAGAGCACGATGAGTGGGTCCACAGCGCCGCGGGCGTGGTCCTCGATCTCACGAGCCATGCTCAGCACGAACGCTTTTCGCCCCACCAGGGGTGGGATCTCCCCGAACAGGTCGGACGGCACCTCCGGCACTGCGGAACCGGCCGACGACCGTCTGCGTGACACCACCGACGGCGTCCGGTCGAGAACGTCGCGGCGTCGCGACGTGTCGGACGGCAACGCCGCGGGTCGGCCGAACAACCAGCCCTGCCCCAGGGTGGCACCGAGCGCTCTGGCACGGGCCAGATGCTCCTCGTTCTCCACACCCTCGGCGAGAATCGTCGCGCCGGTGAACTCGGCATGCGCACGCACCGCAGCGATGACACGCGCTTGTGCCGGACTCGGATCGGACTGCACCAGCGTGCAGTCCAACTTGATGATGTCCGGTGCCACGAACTCCAGCATGGTGACCGTGGCCTCGTTGGCCCCGACGTCGTCGAGGGCCACCGAGCACCCGAGTCGTCGAGCAGCGTCGACCACCGCCAGCAACGTGGCGGGATCGGACAGCAGCGACCTCTCGGTCAGTTCGATCACGACGTTGATCGGCCGGTCGAAGCTGTCGAGCATTCTCCGTGCGAAGTCGGGTATGACGGGCCCGTTGTGCGGTTCGACGTTGATGAAGACGCTGTACTCGGTACTCAGACCGGCCTCCGCGGCACCGGAGAGTGCGGCCAGTCGGCATGCCCAGTCGAGCTCACGCACCACACCTCGATCCGCCGCCTCGTCGAACACCCGTCCGACATCCACACCGGGTACCGCGGGCCACCGAGCCAACGCCTCGTAACCGACCACCACCCCGGAGTCCAGGTCGACGATCGGCTGATACACCGATCGCGCTCCCCACACGTCCGCCAGGACGGCCTCGACCGCGCGGGATTCGGGATCGACGATGCGCTGCACGCCACCCTCTCCGACGGACTTGCGGGGTTGGTCCGCCGCCGCTCGACTGCGGAGCGGCTGTGATCACCCCCAGCCTACGGGTCCCGCGCGTGTCGGGACGCTGATCAGGGTTCGAGTAACCGAGCATCCGCTCTGCTACGGTCCGAGGAGTCCGCGGTACTCACCGTTCACCGCGACATCGACGAAGGACGGATGCCTCATGACTTTCTCGGGTAAGACCGTGTTCATCTCCGGGGCCAGCCGCGGCATCGGGCTGGCCATCGCGAAGCGCCTCGCAGCGGACGGCGCCACCATCGCGCTGCTGGCCAAGACTGCCGAACCCCACCCCAAGCTCGACGGGACCGTGTACACCGCGGCCGCGGAGATCGAGGAGGCGGGCGGGCAGGCGCTGCCCATCGTCGGAGACGTTCGTGACGGCGAGGCGGTGCAGGCCGCCGTCGGCGCCGCCGTGGAGCAGTTCGGTGGCATCGACATCTGCATCAACAACGCCTCGGCGATCAACCTCGGATCCATCGACGAGGTTGCTCTCAAACAGTTCGATCTGATGAACGGCATCCAGGTGCGCGGGACGTACGCCGTGTCGCAGGCGTGCCTGCCCCACATGAAGGGCCGCGACAACCCGCACGTCCTCACGCTCTCACCGCCCTTGCGCCTCGAACAACGGTGGCTCGTGCCGACCCCCTACATGATGGCCAAGTTCGGGATGACGTTGTGCGCCCTGGGAATCGCGGAGGAGATGCGGGAGATCGGCATCGCATCGAACACGCTGTGGCCTCGCACGTTCATCGCGACCGCCGCGGTGCAGAACCTGCTCGGCGGCGACAAGGCGATGAGCGAGGCACGGAAGCCCGAGATCTACGCGGACGCGGCGTACGCGGTGCTGAGCAGACCGGCCCGCGACTACACGGGACAGACTCTGCTGTGCGAGGACGTCCTGCTGGAGTCGGGCGTGACCGACCTGTCGGCATACGACTGCACGCCGGGAGGCGATCTCGCAGTCGACATCTGGGTCGACGAGCCCAATCCCCCGGGCTACCGACCACCCGCCTGAGGCAGCCCGCCGGCGACCACCGTGCCGTAACAGAGCACATGCTCTGGTATGGTTCGGTGGTGCCTCGCCCCCGCCTCCACGACCTCGACGCGCTGATGGACGCCGCCGAGTCGCTGGCGGTCGACTCCGGCGCCTCCGCCGTCACGATCCGCGCGATGTCGGAGCGCACCTCGATCTCCAACGGCGCCATCTATCACGCGTTCGGGTCACGAGCGGGCCTCCTCGGACGAGTGTGGGTCCGTGACGCACGTCGGATGCTCACTCTGCAGAACGATGCGGTGACCACGGCACTCGAGCACCGACCCGGACGTGACTCCGCCGTCCGGGCCGTCGTGGCAGCCGCAGACGCACCGGCTGCCTTCCTTGCCGAATCACCCGTCGCAGCACGGTTTCTCATGACGGTCTCGCGGCGAGAGCTGTTGGGCACCGACGACCTGCCCGACGAGGTCGCCGCAGACCTGCGCACCCTCGACGAGACACTGGCCGCACTGCTCGTCCAACTCTCCCGAGCCCTGTGGAACCGCGCCGATCGCGAGAGCGTCGCCGTCGTCAAGGACTGCGTCGTCGGGCTCCCGACAGCACTGTTGCTGCGCGGCAACACATCACCCGACATCGCCGCCCGGGAACGACTCGCCGCCGCCGTCCGCGGCATTCTCGCCCTGCCCCCACCGACCACGGATCACGCCCCGCCCAGACGAAAGGCCTCCTCATGACCGCCACCCTCGACCTCCGCGACGGCATCGCCGTCCTCACCCTCGGGGACGACGAGAATCGCTTCTCCCCGGACTGGCTCGACACCGTCGGCGCCCAGCTCGACACGGTCGAAGCCGACGCCCGCGGACTCGTCACCGTCGGCACCGGAAAGTTCTACTCCAACGGACTCGACCTCGACTGGCTCATGGCCAACGGCGAGCGCGCCGACTGGTACGTCGGCCGCGTGCACGCTCTGTTCGCCCGCATCCTGACGTTCCCGCTCCCCACCGTCGCCGCCGTCAACGGCCATGCCTTCGGCGCCGGCGCGATGTTCGCTCTGGCGCACGACTTCCGCACCATGCGAGCCGACCGCGGTTACTACTGCTTCCCCGAAGTCGACATCGACATTCCTTTCACCCCGGGCATGGCGGCGCTGATCCAGGCGAAGCTGTCACCGCAGGACGCCGTCGTCGCGATGACCACGGGGCACCGTTACGGCGGCGCCGACGCACTGGCCGCGAGACTCGTCGACGCCATCGCCCCCGACGACGAGGTCGTCGGTGCCGCGATCGAGCGGATCACGCCCATTGCCGGCAAGGACCGCGGCACCCTCGGCGCGATCAAGACCACCATGTTCGCGCCGGTCGTCGCGGCTCTGCGCGCGAGCTGAGTTCGACCTCGGCGGCGATCAGCCCGCCCGTCCACCGAAGGCGTAGTCGGCCAGGGGGAATCGGCGGCTGCGCCATGCCGCCTCGGGAGTGGTCGACGCCCGGAACGGCACGTCCCCGTTCGCGGTGAAGTAGTAGCTGTTGGCGCCGGCACACGTCGGATCGGTGAAGACCTGCCACGACCGACGTGCCAGTATCGCGCTCATGTACTGCTCCTGCGCCGCCGAGGTCACCTCGGCGAAGGTGGCCCGGCGTCGACGAGCCTCGGTCAGGACACGCACGATGTGCGCGGCACTGTTCTCGACCAGGGTGAAGAACGAGGCGCCGTTGTATCCGTAGGGGCCGAAGACGGTGAAGAAGTTCGGAAAGCCCGCCGTCGCGACGCCCTGATAGGTGTGGAACCTCTCGGCGTCCCAGTGCTCCGCCAGATCGGTGCCGTCGGCGGAGGTGAGCGGATACGTCGGCAGTGCGTCCCTGTCGGTGACCTTGAATCCGGTGGCGAGGACCAACACGTCGAGCTCGTGCTGCACGCCGTCGCTCGTGCGGATGCCGCCGGGCGTGATCGCCTCGATGGACGTTGTCTGCAGAGAGACGTTGTCCCGGTTGAACGTCGAGAGATACGAGTTGTGGAAACTCGGCCGTTTGCACCCGAGCGCGTAGGTCGGAGTCAGGGCGTCCCGTGTGGCCGGATCGTGTACCTGTGCGGCGATGTACCGACGCGCGGCGACCTGGAGAGCCGCGGTGGCGGGAACCCACTTGTGAAAGTGCGCCAGCACCGGGAACGTCGCCTCGACGAACGCCTGGCTCGCCAGGCGGGCGATCTGCCGGACTCCGGGGACTGTCTCGAGACTCGCGCGTCCCATCCGGCCGAGCGGGAAGTCCGGCTTCGGCAGGCACCAGATGGGCGTGCGTTGAAACACCGTCAGATGGTCCACCTCCGGTGCGATCTCCGGGACCACCTGCACCGCCGTCGCGCCGGTACCGATGATGCCGACCCGCTTACCGGCCAGCGAGACCTCGTGGTTCCACCGGCTGGTGTGCATCGTCGCGCCCTCGAAGGTGTCGATGCCCTCGATGTCGGGGAGCTTGGGCTGGCTCAGCGGCCCGCCCGCGTGGATCAACCAGCGTGCCGTCACGTCGCCGGCGCTGGTCGAGATCGACCACGTCGCGGACGGCGCATCGAACGAGGCCCCGTGTACGCGCGTGCCGAACTGCAGATGAGGCGCCAGGCCGTACTCGTCGACGATCTGCTCGGCGTAGGCACGCAACTCGCGGCCGGGGGCGTAGCTGCGCGACCAGGTGGATCGCTGAGCAAACGAGAACTGGTAGCTGAAGGACGGGATGTCGACCGCCACGCCCGGATAGGTGTTCCACTGCCACGTGCCGCCGGGACCGTCACCGTCGTCGACGATGAGAAGATCGTCGAAACCGGCCTTGCGGAGCGCGATAGCGGTACCCAGGCCGGAGAAGCCTCCGCCGACGATGACGATCTCGTGGTGCCTGCGCGGTGACGTGTCGGGCATGAGGCCCCTTCTTCGACGGTGTGTGGCCGTCGAGGTGCGTCCCTCGTGGCCTCGTGACTCTGCGACGGTACAACCGTGACCCGAATCGGACAGCGAAACGTGCAGCGCACGTACTTCCACCGTCATCACGAGGTCCGACCTCCTAGTGTCTGCACCATGACCGTCGAACGAGTACCGGTGTCGGGCGGACACATCACCGTCGAGACACTCACGGGCAGCTCCGATCCGATCCTCGTGATCCACGGGGTGTCCAGCCAGCGCATGCTGTGGAACTGGCTGCACGCGGAGGCGCCACACCTGACGCTCGTCGCGCCGGACCTCCGCGGCCGCGGTGACAGCGTCGACGTCACGGGCGCGTCGTCGCTCGCCCGTCACGCGGACGATCTGGACGCCGTTCTCGAGGCCCTGGGACTCGACTCCGTGCACGTGTGCGGCATGTCGATGGGTGCATTCGCGGCTGTCGAATTCGCAGCGCGGTTCTCGTCCAGAGCGAAGAGTCTCGTTCTCGTCGACGGAGGCGTGCCGGTGGAACCGCCGGCCGGTCTCACCCGAGACACCGTCGCAGCCGTGTTCGAGGACAGGATCGCGCGAACGCGGCAGCGATGGGACGACCTCGACGACTACCTCGACTTCCTGGTGTCGACGTCGTTACCGCTGCTGGACCGTGACGATCCGCTCCTCCGGGAGTACGCCGCTCATGATCTGGCCGACGGTGCGATCCGGCTGTCGACCGATGCGGTCGTCGCGGACGCCACGGACGTCTTCTTCGGCGACTCGCGGTTCCGCGACCTGACGGTGCCGATCCGATTCCTGCACGCGCAGTGGAGCGTCGGGGCAGGGTCTCCGCCGATGTACTCGCCGCAGGACATCGACGCTCTCGAGCTGACGTCCGTCAGAGCACTGGACGGCCTCGATCATGCCGGCACGATCATGACCGCCGTGGGCGCGGCTGCCGTGGGCGAGACGATCGACGACGCACTGCGGGACGGGGTCAGTGACGGGACGCGGTGAACACGTCCACTGGATGCGGCACTCGAAGGCCTCCGTCCGCGCCGGGGACCGACACCGCGTCGAGGTAGGCCCGCACCGGGCCCTGTAGATCGGGGGTCAGCCTGGCCTGCACCGCGAAGTCGAGCACCTCGTCGCTCGCGGACGCCAGATCGACCAGCGCGTGCAGAGTGGCCACGTCGTCGACGACGATCCCGGCGTCGACGAAGGCGTCTCCGACGTCACCGCTGAACCACTGTCGATGACCCTTGAGCGGCGGTGCGAGAACTCCCACCAGCGCGTTCAGCTCGGCCGACGGTGCGACGGCCACCCACAGTTCGCCGCCGGGACGTAGCAGCGCGAGAGCAGCGCGCAGGGTCGCCCCGACGTCGGCGACGTAGTACATCGAGTGCACGAACATCACGACGTCGAAGGTCTCGTCGTCCACCGGGGAGTCACCGAACGACGCCACGTGGCCGTCGGCACTCAGCTCGTCGGCACCCAGCGCGGCCATCGTGGCGGTGAAGCGCTCGACACTGCCGATCCACGGATCGATTCCGACGTACCGCACGGGGCGCCCTGGCACCGCCAACACCAGACCGGCGGCGAGACGGACGTCCAGCACGCCGTCACCGCATCCCACGGACAGCACCGAGATCGGTCCGTCCCCCCTGGTACCCAGCCTGCCGGCAAGGTGCTCGGCGATCAGATCGCGCTGATCGGAGAGCAGTTCGAAAGCGGAATGCAGGCGGGCGTAGGAGTCGGGTTCGAGGCCGGCCAGGGCCGGAGCTCCCCGCCGCACGGCGCGCACACCGTCGAGAAGCACTGCGGCGAGCTCGGTGGGCGGTGGCGCAGCTATGTTGGACATCAGATACGAGTCAATCACGACGCCTCATCCGGTGTGTTGCGGTCGGCTCCTTTCAGGAGGAGTGACATGAGCAGCGGAGACACAGCAGAGCGCAGCCTCGAGCACTGGAGCGAAGCCGGTCGCACGGGCATGGAGGCGTTCTACGCTCTCGCGACCGAGGACTACCGGCAGCTGGCGTTGGCCGCCGACTGGCCGACGCTCCTCGGCGACCGCGCGCACGAGGGCTGGTCGCTGCTCGACGTGGCGTGCGGCAGCGGAAAGTTCCCCACCGCGCTGCGCCGCTACACAGACCTGTCGGCGGTTCCCGAGCTGGCCTACGACCTTCTCGACCCGTCCGCGTTCTCCGTCGCCGAGGCACGCGGCGCGCTCGGCGCGCCGTTCGCGGCCCGGCACGACCTGGTGATGACCCTGCAGGACCTCCCCGCGGATCACGCCGGCTACGACGTCGTCTGGGCCACCCACGCTCTCTACGCACTGCCGCCGGACGAATTGAACGCTGCGGCAGAACGATTCGTGGCCGCACTGGCTCCCGGAGGCCTGGGCCTGATCGCACAGGCCACGGCGGCCTCGCACTACCTCGCGTTCTACGACGCCTTCCGCGCCGGGGTGCGCGAGGCGACGCCGTACACGACCGCCGAGCAGGTGCGCGACGCACTGACACGAGCCGGCGCGGACGTACGCGATCAGCGCGTCACCTACACGACCGGTACCTCCGACCGTGGCATCGCCGAAGGGTTTCTCCAGCGCTGCGCGTTCGACGACTCGGTGTCGCTGGAGGAGATGGAAGCCGCTCCGGTGCTGGGCGAGTACCTGGCCTCCTGCCGCGACGCGTCCGGTTCCTACACCTTCTCGCACGAGGCGGCGCTGCTGTGGCTCTGAACGACTCGACCACCAATGATCGCCTGCCCGAACAGAACCGGGACGGCGGTATCGATCAGGACTGGGCAGGCGACGATCAGGACTGGTGGGACTGGTACGTCACCCTGGCCGCGAACGATGCGGCGCCCGCCGAACTGGTCGAGGGTCCCGGCCTGCCCGATGTCGAGGCCGCCACGGACGAGCAGATCGAGCGCGAGCTGGCCGAGCCCTACGCCCTCGATCCCGCTTCCGTCGAGGCCTTCGCACGGCAGGCTTTCGTGCGACTGCCCGCAGTGCTGTCGCCGGCGGTGGTGCGCCGCCTCGCCGAGCGACTCGAGGAGTTGCTGCGCGCGGAGCACGGTGACGACGTCGCCGGGCGATTCACCGCGCTCGAGCAGATGTGGCTCCACGACGATCTGATGCGCACCGTGGCGCTCTCGCCCCGCATCGGCGGTCTGGCTGCGGCACTGCTCGACGTGCCCGGAGTTCGCCTGTACCACGACAATGCGCTGTCCAAGGAGCCCGGCTGCGGGCGCACGCCGTGGCATCACGACGCCGAACACTTCCCCCTGCAGACCACCGACGCCGTCACCGCGTGGATGCCGATGTCGGCCATCCCGGGCCGGATGGGTCCGCTGTCCTTCGCCCGCGGCCGGGACGTGTTGGACGAGGTCGCCGATCTGGAGTTCGACAAGGTCGGCACGTCGTACGACGAGGCCGTCACCCAACGCTTCCTCCAGCGCGACGTCGCGGTGGAAGCGGAGCCGTTCGCGGTGGGAGACGTGTCGTTCCATTCCGCGCTGTGCTTCCACACCGCAGGCCCGAACCGGACGACGCAGCCGCGTCGAGCACTCGCCACCACGTACTTCGCCGACGGCACCCGTGTCGTGGAATCGCCGACCCTGATCAGCGGCACGTGGCGCGAGTTCCTCCCCGGCATCGAGCCCGGCGGACTCGCGGAGTCCGAGCTCAACCCGGTGGTGGGTCGCCGGGACTGAGTCGGCCGGCGGCAGCGGCCGTCGTCAGCGGTACGTGCGCACCATTCCCTGAATCGGATCGAACGACGGCGGCACATCGAGATCGACCTGCGTCGTCTGCGTCTGCACTCCGTCGTCTGTCGGTGACACCGTCTGCGGCAGAACGCGCCAGTGGGCGCGTGGGTCGTCCGGCTGCTCGTGGTCGGTACTCATCGCTGCCTCCGTGTGTCACCGCGGTAGTTTGGTCGCCGTGCAGTGGCGACAGTACGACCCTCGGGCGAGCGCCGCCGCCGGAACGGGCGCCTTCACAGCGTGTCTCGCGGTGATGTCCACCCCGCCCACCGATCTGATGGTGGCAGAGCGCGACTCTCCTGTCAGCTCTGTGTTCCTCAGTCCCGCGTGGGCCGGCGTCGTCGCAGTCGTGGTGGTATTGACGGCTGTCCGTGTGGCGTTCACTCACTCGCGGCGGGGCTTGATCACCGGTGTCGGCGCGGCGGGCACCGCCGTCCTGGCAACGCCGGCGGCGGTCGACATCTCCACGGCGTGGTCCGTGACTGTGGCCGGTGTCGGATCCGGACTGATCCTCGTCACGGCGGTGACACTGGCCCACACCAGTCGCACCGCATTCGTCGCTCTGGCTCTCGGAGCCGCATCGGCCTACCGCTTCTCCCCACTCGTTGCGCAGCAGTATCCGGACCACTTCCGATGGTCGGTGAGTCTGCCGGGCGACGCATTCTTCCCCGAGCCGGTCGTGCCGATCCCGGTGCTCGTGGTGACCGCAGTGCTACTCGCGAGCACGATCTCGATGCCGCACGTCGTGACCCGTGGTCCCCGAACTGTGCACTGGCGCATGGCCGCTGCGGTCGGTCTGCTGTGGGTCGTGTACGCGCTCCTCGGTGACTACAGTGCGTCCGTCGGTCAGTGGACAGTGGCCGCGGCAGCGACGGTCGTCGTGATCGTCGGGGCAGCCATCGGTTCCGCGGACAGCGGTGCATTCTTGTGCGCAGGGCTTGCCGTGGCCTGCACCTTCGTCGGAGGAATGGTGTGGAACGCGTGGTGGCTCGTTCTCCTCGCGATCGCCGGCTTCACCGTCGGCGCCCTCGCAGCGCGGTGGGCACCCTCCACTCCGGTGGGCTGCTGCATCCTCGCGCTCGTCTGCGCGTCGGCTCTGTTCCCGTACGGCCTCGTGTCCACCGTCGGGTATGCCGTGGTCCTGCCTGCTGCCATCGTCTATTCGCTACTGTCGTCCCGACCGTCCGATCCGACGATCACTTCCGTGGGCCTGCTGATCCCGACCACGCTCGCCGTCGTCACACTGTCCGCTCCTCCGGACCGTCCGTACGAGTTCGGATGGACGGGTAGTGCCGACCGGATTCTCGTTCTCGACCCCGGGACCGTGGGTTCCCGCTCGGTACTCGCGGTCGTGGTGGCGATGTGCGCGGCCGTCGTCGCAGCGGGGGTTGCAGCACGTGTCGACCGTCGGAACCACAAGCAGCAGAGCCCCTCCTGAGTCGTAGCGGTCGTGGACTTCCGACCCCGGTGGACGGGGGCGACAGTCCACAATCGATGACCCGTTCGGCATCCACGGTCGATCGGTGACACTCGAACGCCCATCAGCGGACCACCCGCCCCGCCTCGAGCTTCACGACCCGATCGGCCATGTCGATCACGAGCGGATCGTGAGACACGCAGGCGACTGCCACGCCGCGCCGGGCTTCAGCCCTCATGACGTCCCGAATGCGATCCCCGCTCGTCGCGTCCAGACCCGTCGTGGGTTCGTCGAGAAGCAGAAGATCAGCGCGACGCGCAAGGCCCTGCGCGAGCAACGCCCGCTGTCTCTGACCGCCTGACAACGCGGAGAAGGGCCTGTCTGCGAGCTCGCTGATACCGAGGCGATCGAGCGCGTCGTCGACGACACGGCGAGACTCGGCACCGAGACGGCGCCACGCCCGCCTCCCGCCCCAGACGCCGACTGTCGCGACGTCCCGCACCGTCACCGGCAGTCGGTCCGGGACCGCCGCGCGCTGTGGAACGAATCCTAGTGCCCGCGTCGCGACTCGGGTGCCGGACGTCAGCGCACGCGTTCCCGCGATCATCTCCAGCAGTGTGGATTTGCCGGCACCGTTCGGACCTGCGATCGCCGTCACCTCTCCCGCGACGACATCGAGGTCGACTCCGTCGATGGCCACGTGTCCGTCGAACTCCACGCGGGCACTGCGCAGCCGAGCAGCGAGTCGGGTCGTGTCGATCTGGCTCATGGACCCACCTTAACGATTTTGGAAACCATTATCACTATCGTTACGATCCCAAGCGTGACATTTCAGGCGCTCATCGAGCCCTTCTCGCTCGCCTTCGTGCAACGTGCCCTCGTCGGGGGCGCACTCGTGGCGGTGCTGTGCGGGGTCGTCGGTACGTGGGTCGTCATCCGCGGCATGGCTTTTCTGGGAGAAGCCCTCGCGCACGGGATGTTGCCCGGGGTCGCCCTGGCGACGGTCCTGGGGGCGCCCGCGCTGGTGGGCGGCGCGCTCAGCGCGGTCGTGATGAGCCTCGGCATCGCTGCGCTCCAGCGTCGCGGATCCCTCTCCTACGACACGAGCATCGGCATGCTGTTCGTCTCGATGCTGGCACTGGGAGTCATCATCATCTCCCATTCGGGAAGCTTCGCCACCGATGCCACGTCCATCCTGTTCGGAGACATACTGGCCATCACGTCCGTGGACATCGCACTCCTGGCCGTCGCTGTGGTGGTCGGCATGACGGTGGCCGCGGGCTTCCACCGCTCGTTGGTGGCGCTCGCACTCGATCCCCGCATCGCGTCGGTACTGGGCCTTGCTCCCCGCGCGGCGCAGGCTGCTCTGGTCGCCCTGGTGACGCTTGCTGTCGTGGCCTCCTACCAGGCTGTCGGCTCGCTTCTGGTCGTCGGACTCCTGCTCGCACCTGCCGTCGCCGCCGGGCAGTGGACCACTCGGATACCGACTCGAATGGTGGCGGCCGCCTCGATCGGTGTGCTGTCGGTGTTCGTCGGTCTGCTCATCTCGTGGCACGCGGCCACGGCGGCCGGCGCCACGGTCGCCGCGACGGCGATCGCGCTGTCGGGCCTGTCGGTGGCGGCAAGGGCGGCGACCGCGTCGATCGGACGCACGACATCAGCGCCGGCGCTCTCCGTCTGACACCGGCTGACCCGATCCACCCGAAAGGACACTGTGCGACACCACATCACGACCATCGCTCTCGCCCTCGTCGTCGGCCTGACCGCGTGCTCCACCGAGCAGGCTCCGACGATCCCCGCCGACGAGGTACCCGCCGAAGGCCACGGAGCGATCGCCGACGCCGCGGAACTCGCCGAGCCACGACTCGGCCTCACGACCATCGACCCCACCGGCTCGATCTCGCACCTGGACCTACTGGACGAATCGGTGTCCGACCTCGGCACCATCGGTGCACCCGAGGCGATGAGCACCGACGGACGCTACCTGTTCGCCGGGACGGACGCGGGAATCGAGATCGTGGACAGTGGCGTCTGGACCTGGGACCACGTCGACCACTTCCACTACTACCGCGCCGAACCCCGGCTCCTCGGCACCGTCGAGGGCGCCGGCGACGCGACCGTGGCCACGTCGAATCAATCCACCTCGGGCGGAACCGGGCTCTACTTCCCCGACTCCGGCGACGCCGTCCTGCTCGACACCGCGGCGTTGTCGAAGGGCGAGATCTCCGAGTCGTTCCGTCTGCAGAACCCGCCGGGAGACGGCATGGTCGTGCCCGTCGGATCGTTCGCCCTCGTCACCGACGGGGTCGGCCCCTCACGGACAGTCGTCGGACACACCTCGGACGGAAAGCGCACCGGTCTCGTCGAGTCGTGCCCCGACGCCGCCGGCACCATCACCACGCGTGTCGGCACCGTGATCGGCTGCTCCGACGGCGCGCTGCTCGCGTCCGCCACCGGAGACGAACTCGCAGTGGAAAAGATCCCGTACCCGACTGACGTGTCCGCCCCTCCCGCAACGTCGTTCGACAATCGCGAGGGCCGCCCCACCGTCGCCGGCCTCGCCGGCGATCAGGGCATCTGGTTACTCGACACCCGCCAGAGGTCGTGGACGCTCCTTCCCGCTCCCACTCGCTTGACGCATGTGTCGGCGGTCGACGACAGCGACGACCATCTTCTCAGCCTCTCGGCCGACGGCCGCGTGTTCGTGCTGGACGGAGCCGACGGTTCGGTCGTTGCCGAGACGGGCGCGCTCGTCGCCGCATCACAGGCCGCCGGTGAGACACCCACTCTGATCGCCGACCAGCAGCGCGCCTACCTCAGCGCGCCCACCGAACGGAAGCTGTACGAGATCGACTACGCCGACGACGCCCGCGTCTCCCGCACGTTCGAGACCGCGTCCGAACCGGCCTTCACGGCCGAGACGGGACGCTGATGATGCGAGGACACCGGACGGGCAGTCTCCTGGCCGCGGCGGCAGTGGCTGTGGTGGCCCTTCTCGCTGGATGTTCGGCGACAGCCGACGACCGTCCGGTGGTCATGGTCTCCACGAACATCCTCGGCGACGTCGTCGAGGAACTCGTCGGCGACGAGGCAGAGGTCGTGACGCTGATGAAGCCGAACGCCGACCCACACTCGTTCGAGATCTCCGCGCAGGAGGGCGCGCGTCTGCGCTCGGCGGACCTCGTCGTCTCGAACGGGCTGGGATTGGAGGAGGGACTACAGCAGCATCTCGACGCCGCAGCCGCAGAGAAGGTTCCGACGTTCGTCGCCGGGGACGTCATCGACGTGCTCGACTACCGGGAGGGCGACGCGGCGGGCAGCCCGGACTCCCACTTCTGGACCGATCCTGCCCGCATGATCGCCGTCGTCGATGCCTTGGAACCGGTGCTCGGCGATCTCGACGGAGTGGATCCGGCCACCATGTCGACACGAGCGGCCGAGTACCGCGGACAGCTGCAGAGTCTCGACGAGGAGATGTCCGCCTTGTTCGCCGCGATCCCCGACGAACGGCGTGCGCTCGTCACCAACCACCATGTCTTCGGTTACCTCGCTGACCGTTTCGATTTCGAGGTCGTCGGGGCGGTCATTCCCGGCGGCACCACCCTCGCCGCACCGTCGGCGTCCGACCTGTCCGATCTCGTCGATGCCGTCGACTCCACCGGTGTCCGCACCGTCTTCGCAGAATCGTCCTCGCCCGACCGACTCGTTCAGGCACTCGCCAGTGAAGCCGACATCAGCGTGGACGTCGTGCAGTTGTTCACCGAGTCGCTCACCGGTCCCGACGGCGGCGCCCCCGACTATCTGACGATGATGCGCGTCAACACCGAACGCATCGCCGCCGGCCTCTCCCCCTGATCGGTATCGTTCCCACACAGAAAAGGATTCACATGCGTCTCAATCACTTCCGGCGGGCAGGCTCCACTGTGCTCGCGCTCGGCGCGGTCGTCACTCTCGCGGCGTGCTCCTCCGGAACCACGACCGCCGCCGACTCCACCACGAGCACCACCGCAGCGATGCAGGCCGGCCCTCGTGTCGCGGTCTCCTACGACGGCGGCGTACAGGTGCTGGACGCCGCCACCCTCGAGACCGTCGCGGACTTCGACTCCGAGGACTACACACGCCTCAACCTCGCCGGCGACGGGCGCAACGTCATGGTGACCACGAGCAAGGGCTTCCAAGTACTCGACACCGCCGCGGGCACCACGGACGCACCACAGCTCACGGACACGGTCTTCGAGGCGGAGAAGGCGGGCCATGTCGTCCGGCACGGCGGCAAGACAATCTTGTACGCCGACGGTACCAGCGACACCACGATCTTCGACACGGCAGCACTGGAGTCGAGCGACGGTCTCCCCGAGGTGGAGAGCATTCCCGGTGTGGAGGCGCATCACGGAGTCTCGGTCGTTCTCGAGGACGGCACGTTCCTCACCACCGTTGGTAATGCCAACGGACGCACCGGTATCGAGGTGCGCGATGCCGCCGGTGCGGTCATCGCGCGCAACGATCAGTGCCCCGGCGTCCACGGCGAGGGAACGGCACAGAACGAGATCGTCGTATTCGGCTGCGAGAACGGTGTCCTGGTCTACGACAAGGGCGAGATCACCAAGCTCGACGCTCCGGACCAGCCCTACGGGCGTACGGGCAACGCGTACGTCAGCGAGACCAGCCCCTTGGTCGTCGGCGACTACAAGAACGACGCAGACGCGGAAGGCTCACTGCTGCAGGCGGTCACCGTCATCGACACCGTGGCGAAGACGCTGGACGTCGTCCAGATGCCCGACGGTGCCGGGTACACCTGGCGCGGGGTCTCCCGTGGACCCGACGACAAGGCCTACATCATCGGAACCGACGGCGCCCTGCACGTCTTCGATCCCGAGACGCGCGAGTTCACCGCTTCCTACCCTGTCATCGGTGAGTGGGAAGGCCCCAGCGAGTACCAGGACGCACACCCCGGCATCTCCATCACCGGCGACACCGCCTACGTCACCGAACCGGACACCGACAGCATCCACGCCGTGGATCTGACCACCGGTGACGTCACCGTCAGCAGCGAACTCGACGTCACTCCGAACGAGTTCGTGGCCGTCACCGACTGATCCTGTCGTCACCAGGGGCGCGGTGTCAGCCGCGCCCCTGGCTGGTCGCGTGCGTCAATCCGCGACTAACCGCGCTGATCGGAAGTGTCGACCCACTCCACGCTCGCGTTGCCTGCTGATGACGTAGGAGCCCGGCGCGATTCCTGTCGCACCGTGTTCGGGATGAATCAAGTACGCCGTGACCTCGGTGTCGAGGATGCCCAACGCAAGGCCGTTCGGATCGAACACCGGAGTGGACCACATGCAGTGGCCTTTCTCGCAGACGAGACTGTGAGGGTTGCCGCCGGCAGCGCTGCGAAGCAGTTCGACGCCGGTGAGGGGCACGTCGTCGGACCGCGTGCCCCGAAATGCCTGTACGTGGAGGATCATCGGACGCGGCACGACGATCAGGTCGCCCTGAGCTTGAAGCCCGTCGACGACGGGTATCGACACGTCTCGATCGAGATAGTCGAAGACGTCGAGGCCGGTCAGGGCCGTGAGTGTGGACAGAGTCATGGTCGTGGTCATCGAAGTCACCTCGGGTCGTCGGAATGTGGTCACGTGCGGCGCACGAGACAGGAGTAGTCGTCGCCGGTGATGCCGTAGGTCCATCCGGCGGCGTCGAGCGCGGACGTCATGCCGTTCGGAACCGGCAACCCGTAGCGTCGCCGCCGACCGTCCCGCTCGACAGAACCGTTGACCACGAGCAGGATTCGGCCGTCGTCCACCCAGCTGGTCGGCGTGGCGTAGAGCGACAGCGGGGCGCCGGCATTCCCCGGATCGTCCGTCCGGTCGACGAGCTCGAGTCCGGCCTCGTCGATGTAGACGTCCCACCCGATGCGCTCGATGGCGCACCGTCGTACCTCGATGTTCCGTTCGCGTGCGATGCGCTCGACGGTGGGTTCGGTGATCACCCACTCGGGAACGATGGTTCCGTGATCGACATGAACGGATCGTCCGTCGGCGAACTGGACTGCGGGCTCGTTCTGTCCGTGCAGTCGCCGTTCGTTGTGCACCGCTCCCGGAAGAGGTTCGGTCTGAAGAATTCCAGGTCGCTCGGACATGACGCAGACACTGTCGAATGCCCACCACCAGCCGGTCGCCCCCGCGAGGGCTGTCTGAGTATCGAGGATGGCGTGATCCGTACCGCGGAAGGCAGAGATGCCCAGTGTGCGATGGATGTCGTAGTACGCGAGCCGGTGCGCTTCCTGCTGCCCGTACCACGCCACGCTTCCCGTCGGTCGCTGAACGAGTGACCGCACAGCGGCCGCCACTCCATCGAACAGACTGGTGCGCAATGAATCCCACACCGCAATTCGCAGCAACTCGTCGGGCGCGATCCCCTGCCGCGCGGACTCCGCCAGTGGCTGCGTGCGTGCAGCCCAGAGTGAGCGACTGTCGGAAGGCCATCGTCGCGACACCCCGCCCGTGCGGTTGTCCATGCGTTCGCGTGACCCTGAGACGGTCGACGCGATTCGAGCGGCAGCACCGGACGTCAGGGAGTTCGTACTCGACAACTGTTCGGAGACAATCAGTTCGGCGCCGGCCGGTGGGGACGGTACCCACACGAACTCGGGACAACGGAACCCTGCATGCCTGTACAGATCCGCTACGGCGGCCTCGGCGGTCGGCCTGTCGGACGGCAGAGTGGACACACCCAGCGCGAGCCACGTGTCCCGCAACGTGGGTACGGATGCCATCTGATGAATCGATGACGATGCGGTTCTTGCCCTGACCGCGAAGGGTGTTGCTGCGGCGCTCACGCGAGGGTGGCGGTGTCCGCCTTTCCGGTTGTCATGCGTCCGAGAATGACACGTCCCGCGACGCAGCGCAAGAGTCGGTGCCGATACCCGCAGCAGGATCGGCACATTCGGCCGAAAGTTCTCCAGAGGGGCAGCGCACCGGACCTGACACCGTCGAGCGATAGACCATTCGTGCGCTGCCACTCATTCGCCTTCGGCGTTGATGCGGCGTCGATACAGGCATACGGTGCCGTCATGGGAAATCCACGCACCGCCGCGATCGGCCTCTACCTACTTGCGGTGATCGTGCGCGTGGCGACCTGGGGAGGCACGTCGGCGGCCGATCGCAGCGACGACGTGGTCCTCCTCCTGCTGGTCGGAGCAGTGGTCGCGGCGATTCTCTCGGTCAGGTCTCGCACGGACACGCCGTGACCCGCCCATGCGCGGCAGCGGCGAGCACGATCTAGACCGATCAGTTGGTTACAGTGGTGCGATGTCGTGGACGTCGTCGCCCAAGGATTCGGTGCTGGGCCTCGCCGTCCTCCTGTACATCGGAACGGCGTTGGTGGTGCCCATCTCGGTCGTCGCAGTGTCCGCCCTCGGCGACGCTCCCTACGACGTCGTCCCCGGGTGGTTCGCGGTGGGTGTGTTCGCGTTCTGCATCGGTGCGTACACCACGGTCTATGCCGCCTACGGGTTGCACCTGAAGGCGGTGTCGGCGCACAGACGGAGAACAGGGCCAGTCCTGGCGGCGCGCCTGGAGACCGGCGCAGTGGTCCTCGCATGGGTGTCACTCGTTGCGGGATTGACCTCCCTCGCACCGGGCGTCGCCGTCGCGAGCGGCCTTGTCTGCGCTGTGGTGTGTAGTGTCGCCGGCGCCGTAGTTCGTCGACGTGTGTTCGGACAGAGCGAACGCCGTACGTGACGCATCGGTGCGCCCGGGCACTCCGGCTCTACTGTCCTTCCGACACGGTGGCATTGTCCATGGCCGCGGCGAAAGCGTTGATCGTTTTCGTGTAGCGCTGAAAGCTCCTGTTGGTGCCGTAGTCAGTAAGAAAACGATCCAGCGAGCATTCGCCGCCGATACGGGACTGACCTACGGATGCTGGCGGACACGCGCTCGAATGATCGTTGCGGCCGACCTTCTCGAGCGGGGACACACCTCGCCGACACGGCAGCAGTGGGTTACAGCACCAGCAGCGGGTTCATCGCTGCCTTCGCCCACGAGTTCGGCGTGACACCGTGGTCGGGCACCTGCGCGTCTCGTCTGCTCGCCGCTGCCGCCACGGCGACAGTCACGGCAACCCTCGTGTTGCTTCTGGCAGGTGTCGGGCTCGTCACCGGGGCTGCTGCCGTCGGCGGAGACGGCCCCGGTGTCGTCGACGTGCTCGTCGGAGCGGTGTCGCAGCTGCCGGCAACCCTTGCCGTCGCCGCGATCGCCTACGCCGCATACGGATTCGGAAGCCGGTGGATCGCAGTCGGATGGGCCGCAGTCGTCCTCGACCTGCTGCTGGGGCCGCTCGGTACCCTCATCGGCGCTCCCCAGTGGTTGCGCGACACAGCACCGCACACGCATCTTCCCGCCGACGTCGGCGCGCCGGTTCCACTCACCGCCGCGTTCATCCTCGTCATCGTGGCCACAGCACTTCTGGCTACCGCATCGTGGGCTCTGCGCCGCCGCGACCTCGTGTGAACGCCGGACAGGGCGTCGGCGAGTGCACACCAGCGACACTCCCGATGCCTGACCTCACTGCGCCCCACGGACACGTCGGCACCCCACGACCTGCCCGAGCACGTCGACCACGGCGGCCGCAGCGATCGCCCCGAGCAACATCCACACCAGCAGAGCCACGTCCGGGGCCCACCTGCCTGCCACCGACAACCCCACGCCGGTCGTCGCAGACAGTCCGAACAGGACAGCGACAGCGGCCGCTGTCCCTACCCCGACCGCCACGACCCCACGCACGACGGCGACTGCTCTGGTCCGCTGGGGCGTCCTGCCCGAGACGATGCGGACCGCGTGAACGCCGATGCCGACCACCAGCGTCGCGATGATCGCAGCGAGCGCTCCGAGCATGGTGGACGCCGAGGACTCGGGAAGCTCGCTCGTCCGTCCACCCGTCACCGACGTCGTCAGGTTCCGGCCGACGGCCGCGAGTCGATCGGCCTCGATCTCACCGTATCGGTTCGTCGCCACCACAACTGCTGTGTCCAGGGACGGAATCAGAGAGACGTAGGTGTAGTAGCCGGGCACCGCACCCGCATGCCACCAGACATCGTGGCCATCGATTCTCTCGTGGAACAGGCCGTCACCGTAGGTCGAACCCTGAGCCGTCGGCACCTCGCGATACCGGGCTTCGCCGTCGTGACCTTCCCGCAGTCGCCACGACGCATAGCGTCCCAGGTCATCGATGGAACCGGCGAGGTAGCCGTATCCCAACCCCGCCGAATCGACACCGACGTCGACCGGGCGGGTGGAACCGAAGAACGGAACGTGTCCCCGCGGAACACTGTCGACGAACAGCTGCGGGTCGGTGATGGCGTCACTACCGGCGGGATCGAGTACGACGCGGCGCACGGCGTCCGCGTAGGAGGACCCTGCCGCCTGCTCGATCACAGCCTGCAGGAGCAGGTAGTTCAGACTCGAGTACCGGAACTCACCACGAGGACCAGCCCCCTTCGGCGCGTCGAGGGCGGTGACGGCGTCTGTCGCGGAACCCCTTCGGGTCCACTCGTCCGTGACGGTGATGTCGTGCGGCAGCCCGCTGGTGTGATGAACGAGGTCGTCGACGGTCACTGCGGGGTCGGAGAGCACTCGGCGAGCCTGCGGGACCACCTCGACGACAGGGCTTGTGGCGTCGAGAACACCCTCGCGCTCGAGGCCCCTCGCTGTCGCTGCCGCGAACTGCTTCGACACCGACCCCCAGACGAAAGGGGTCGACCCGTCGATGTCGTGACCGTCCCCGTCGACTCCCACGAATGCCGCAGACCGTGCACCGTCGCTGTCGACGATCCGTGCGGCCATGCCCGGTGCACCGATCTCCGAGGCCCACCGAGTGACGAGGCCCTGCAAAGACTCCTCGTCGTGCCCTCGACCGGCCGCTGGGCAGATCGACAGTGCGAGCAGTGTCAGGGCGCCCAGAAACACGGCGACGACTCGTCGTGCCGCGGTCATCGTCGTACTCCCGTCAGCGCTGTGGCCCGGTGCGTGGTGGACCACAACCCGGTCAGCAGCGCTGCTCCCCAGACCGTGAACAGCGGATCCCAGACCACGGCATGCCCGATCATCGCGGTCCGGTCGTACCCGCCGTCGGGCACGATGACGCCGACGAGCACCGCTACCGCGGACACCGTCGACACTGCGCCCCACACGAACAGCGCACCGCCCGCGCACCACCCGCACACGCGGACCTGCCGATAACGGTGGCCTCGGACCCGCTCGGTCACCCACGGGAGGACAGCAGCGCCGGCCTTCACGACAGCGACGACACCGAGCGCGAGACCGCTCGCCACCGGTCGGTCGTCGGCCAGGGTCACCGCCCAGTCCCCCACCGAGGCGAGCTGCCATCGACCTCCCACCGCCCAGTACGCGCTCGCGGCCGCATGCAGCAGCCCGGCTGCCGCAGCGAGGAGAAAGGCCACCGCCGCAGGCATACTCATGCGCGTCGTCTCCAAGGGTGTCTGCACACGATCGACACTAGGAACGTTCCGCTCGCCCGAACATCCGGGAACACCCCGACCCAACTCTGAGACAGACGAGGTCTCGACCGACGAGGGACACCAGGAATGCCGTCTCGGAACCATCCCACCCGCACCAGTCGATCAGCTCAGCACCACGAGTTGCCGCGTCGCCCGCGTCATCGCCACGTATCGGTCGACGGCGCTGTCCACACCCGGCCCCTCGACGAGGACGACAAGATCGAACTCGAGCCCCTTGACCGACCGTGCGCTCAGAGAACGGATCCGCTCGGTGTCCGGCCGAGCCGGCATACCGATGACGCATGCCACGCCCTCGCCGGCCGCGGCCCACTCGTCGAGAATCGCGTCCAGGTCGTCCACTCCGGCGTGGCGAACGACCACCCCGGTGCTGCGGACCGAACGAGGCACGTTCGCGTCGGGGAGGACCGCTTTGATGACCGGTTCGGCCGCGGCCATGATCTCGGCCGGTGTGCGGTAGTTGACGTCGAGCGTGGACACCGCCACGTCGGTGAATCCGACACGCGCCAGCCGCGCCTCCCAGGATTCCGGAAAACCGCTGTGGGCCTGCGCGCGGTCACCCACCACCGTGAGACTGCCCGACGGGCAGCGGGCACGGATCATCTGCCACTGCGCATCCGTCAGTTCCTGGGCCTCGTCGACGACGACGTGGGAGAACGGACCAGCAAGCCGATCCGGTTCGCCCGTCGGAAACTCGTTGTAGTCCAGCATATTCTGCAAGTCGTCGCCGCGGAGCATCGACATGACACGAAGCTCCGAATCGTCGGACTCGACGAGATCGTCGACCACCGCGCGTCGGCGCGCACGCTCGGAGGCGATCGTCCGGGCACGGCGCACGCGCATTGTCGTCGCCCGTGGGTCTCCGAGGCGGCGACGAGCGACGTCGAGAAGAGGGAGATCCGCAGTCGTCCAGGGCGCACCGAGGTCTCTGCGGACCGCGGCCCTGTCGTCCTCGTCCAACCAGGGCGCGCAATGGCGTAGGTATGCCGGCACGGCCCAGAGGTCGGCGACGACATCGGGAGCTTCGATCACCGTCCACGACGACTCGACGCTGTCGCGAAGCTCGTCGATCGCCCGCAGCGACGACGTCAGCTCGGCGGCCGACACGTCGCCGGCGAGGCGGTCGACGACGATGTCGCTCAGCGCCGCCCAGATCTCCTCTCTCGCATCGTTGTGCGGAGTCTCCGCGTCGGGTGCCGTGAAGGCTTCCGCCCAGTCGGCTGCCCGGAGCAGCACTGCACCCCACTCGGTCTCGACGACCATGTCGTTCGCGGGCGGAGTCTCGTAGAAGCGGATCGCGCGATCGATCATCTCCGTCATCGACGCGGAGCCTTTCACCGCGGCGGCGCGTGGTGAGGCCTCCGCTACTGCATTCCGGCCCTCGGGAACCATCTCGTCGAGCAGGCACACCCGGACGCCGTCCTCTCCGAGATCAGGAAGCACGTCGGCGACGTACGACAGGTAGGGCCCGTGCGGTCCGATCACCAAGACCCCGCCGCGGTGGTGCCCGACCTGCGGATCCGCATACAGAAGGTAGGCCGCACGGTGCAGCGCGACCACGCTCTTTCCCGTTCCGGGGCCGCCGTCCACCACACGCACTCCTCTGGACGGGGCGCGGACGATCGCATCCTGGTCCGCTGCGATGGTGCCCAGCACGTCGCGCATGCGGGACGACCGCGCCGCCCCGAGATCGGCGACGAAGGCCGACCGATCGTCCAATGCCACGGCGCCGTCGGGGATCTCAGCGGTGAACACCTCGTCCCAGTAATCGCTCACTCGTCCTCCGGTCCACCGGTAACGACGCCGCCAGGCAGCACCCATCGGACGTGCCGGGGTCGCGGCGAAGAACGGTGCTGCTGCTGGTGAGCGCCAGTCGACGAGCAGAGGATGACCGGCCTCGTCGAGGAGTCCGCGCCGCCCGACGTACACCGGCTCCGTTCCGTCCGCCGGCACGAGTCGCCCGAGACACATGTCCCGCCCGACACGACGCACTGCGCGGATCTCAGCGGTGAGTCGATGTGTCTCCAGGTCGCGTTCCATCGCGTCCTGGCCGGATCGGCCAGGGGCGGCGCGAGTCCGGGCGAGGCGTCGTTCGAGATCCGCGAGGGACCGACGCAGGGCCGCGTCGATTCTGGCGAGATGTCGATCATCCGCCGCGATCGAGGCGGGGTCGGCCTTGGCTCGGCGGTGCGGGGGCAGGGCGAACACGGTGTCCACAGGTCGGCTCCGATCGGGGAAACGTGCAGGTCATGGCATCGAGCGAGCCATTCTGCGCCGACCGCGGGGGCTTGCCGCAAGCCCCACCGTGCGCTATACCTTGGAGGTGGAAGGGATCGTTCCCGTCAACGCCGATCGCCGCGCGCCTCGGCCAACCGCCTGATCGCCGACGGCCCCACTCCGTGCAGCGCGGACAACACCGCGAGGTCCGCCGGAAGGTCGAGCACCGTGCGATACCCGGCGTCGATCAACGCGCCCGTCGCAGGCCTACCGATGCGGACACCGTCGAACACGGGCCCACGATCGGTCGGCGCGTCGTTCGTCATCGAGCTCACCGCCTTCCGCTCGTCGTCTTTCTCTGCAGCCAGATGGTGCACATTCCCGTCTCCGATGCGGCCGTCGCGACACGCGACTCTGATCTGTCGAGTTCGAAACCGAGTCGGCGTGGGATGGCTCGGCTCCTGACGTTGGCCGCGTCGCAGTGGATTTCGACCCGGTCCACCCAGTCGAGACCGAGTGCTTCGTCCCGGATGATGGCGACTGCTTCGGTCATCACGCCTCGCCCTTCGGCCGCGCCATCGAGCCAGTACCCCAGCTCGACACCGCGAGGTCCGATTCGGCGGTGCATCGAGATCTTGCCCCAGAATGTCCCCGTCGCTCGATCGAAGATCGCATAGTCGAACATCAACCCGGCGTCCCACTGCTCACCGCTCCGGGTGATCCGAACAGTCTGCGCCTCGACGGAGGCAGCCTCCTCGGTCGCCCATCCGAGCCACGGCAGCAGTCGGTCGCGATTGCGGCCGATGGACGCGGCCACAGCGGCAGCGTCATCGGCCGTCTCCCGACGAATTGTCAGACGTCTCGTCACGATGTGGTCCGACGGCACGGTCAGCATGGACCCATTCTGACGCTCCCCGGGACGACATAGGCCCGGCTGTCCCCAGAACTCGCCCGGGCACCTGCTGCAGTATTCGCCCAGAGCGCTTTCGCCGGTCCTCACCGATCTCCACGAGCGTCCGAGCCAGGACGATCGGTTACCCGTTCCACAACGCTTCCGGTGCGGATCCGGCGCATACTGTTCGCCATGGCGACCGTGGCAGACCATTTCGTGCAGACCCTGACCGAGAGCGGCGTGACCCACGTCTACGGTCTCCCGGGCGATTCGCTGAACGGCTTCACCGACGCGATCCGCCGGAACGACGGCATGACGTGGCAGCACGTCCGCAACGAGGAGACTGCCGCCTTCGCCGCAGCCGGTGACGCGGCGATCACCGGCGAACTCGCGGTGTGCGCCGGCAGTTGTGGTCCCGGCAATCTCCACCTGATCAACGGGCTGTTCGACGCGCACCGCAGCCGTGTCCCCGTGCTCGCGATCGCGGCGCACATCCCGCGCAGCGAGATCGGATCGCAGTACTTCCAGGAAACTCACCCACAGAACCTCTTTCAGGAGTGCAGTGTCTTCTGCGAACTGGTCAGTGACCCGGAGATGGCGGAACACGTGTTCGCGATGGCGATGCGGGCGGCGATCGAGGAACGCGGTGTCGCAGTGGTCGTCGTCCCTGGCGAAGTGCTGCTGGCGCATGCCGAACAGAGAAAGGCCACCCCGGCCATCCGCGCGACCACGTCCCACGTGCGTCCCGACGATGCCTCGCTCGACGAGGCCGCGTCGATCCTGAACTCGTCCGACAACATCACCATTCTGGCCGGCGCCGGTGTGGCGGGTGCGCATCGACAACTGCTCGAGATCGCCGGCGCGCTGCAGGCTCCTGTCGTGCACGCACTGCGCGGCAAGGAGCACGTCGAATACGACAATCCCTACGACGTGGGGATGACGGGCCTGCTCGGCTTCGCCTCGGGGTACCGCGCGATCTCGCATGCCGACGTTCTTCTCATGCTGGGCACCGATTTTCCGTACCGCAACTTCTATCCCGACGACGCGAAGATCATCCAGGTGGACATCCGCGGCCAGAACCTGGGCCGCAGAGCGACCCTGGACGTCGGCTTGGTGGGCACCGTCGCCGACACCGTGGACGCTCTGCTCCCCCGTGTCCACGCCAAGACGGACAGCAAGCATCTGGACACATCGGTCAAGCACTATCGCAAGACACGCAAGAATCTCGATTCGTTCGCTGTGGACGACCGGCACCGCACACCCATCCGGCCGGAGTATCTGGCGCGCATGGCGAACGAGCTGGCAGACGACGACGCCGTCTTCACCGTCGACGTGGGGTCGCCTGTCGTGTGGGCTGCCCGGTACCTGACGATGAACGGCAAGCGCCGATTGCTCGGGTCGTTCAATCACGGATCGATGGCCTGCGCTCTCCCGTTGGCGATCGGTGCGCAGACCGCTCAGCCCGGAAGGCAGGTGGTGGCCTTCGCCGGCGACGGCGGGTTGACGATGGGCTTCGGTGAGCTGATCACGTTGATGCAGAGCGGTCTGCCGGTCAAGGTCATCATCTTCGACAATTCGTCGTTGAACTTCGTCGAACTCGAGATGAAGGCTGCCGGCATCGTCAACTACGGCACCGATTTGAAGAACCCCGACTTCGCTGCTGTGGCACAGGCTCTGGGGATGTTCGGCCGACGAGTGGAGAAGCCGCAGGATCTGGAGGCGGCTCTGACCGACGCGTTCGCGTACGACGGCCCCGCCGTCATCGACGTCGTCACCGCGGCACAGGAGCTCTCCATTCCCCCCAAGATCACCCTCGAGCAGGCAAAGGGGTTCACGCTGTACGGCATTCGGACGATCCTGTCCGGCCGAGCCGACGAACTCGTGGACCTCGCGGACACCAATGTCCGTCGGCGGATCTTCGACTGAGAGCTTTGCTGGCCGGACTGGCGTGATCCGGTGCCACGGTCGTGGTCGACGCGCAACCATGCAGGCGTCGAGTGGTGAAACGTGCGCCCCAACCACGTTCTGCTCTGTGAACGGCGATCAACGGAAACCACGGCCGTCACGGCTCGACCCGACGTGGCCGACAGACGTCAAGTCACGACGCTGCGCTGACGATCGAGTCGACGACAGAAGCGGGCGCCGACAACGGAGTGAAGCCGTCGGCCAGGATGCGCCGGCAGCCGTCGAGTTCGATGTGGACGTCGATCATGACCAACTCGTCCCCGATCGTGGACTGCGCCGAGGTGGTCGCCAGCGACGTCGCGCGTTCATCGCAGGGACCGGCGGGCTCGACGTCGATGAGGGCGGCGTTCCAGTCGAGGTACGGCTCGGATTCGTACCGATCCGCCCCGGTGAGCATCAGATCGGGCCCGGCGGTGTCGAAACGGCAGAACCCGGACGGTGTCAACGTCAGGTCGAGTAGCGACCGAGACCCCGGCACCGGCGTCGAGACGATCGGCGAGCACGAGTAGAAGTAGGCGATCCCGGCAGCATCGAGGCGGACGCGGTGTTCGGTGGCCTCTACCTCCGGGAGCTCGAGAATCTCGGCGAGTCCCAGCGTGTTGTCCAGGCCGCAGTCACCACGCGGGTACGACGGTTGTACGGCGCGTCCGTCCACGTCGACGAGCCACATGTCGACCGGCGCCGCAGCGAGCACGGACGCAAGACATTCGGCGTCGAAGATCAAGCGACGGGTGGGCGGCCCGTTCAGCTCCCGCACAGCGCTGCCGAAGTCCCCGGCGTAGCGGCGTTCGACGTAGGTCACGGTCCCGTCGGCCTCGACGTGGTCTCCGATACCGATGTCGCACACCACGGCTGCCACCGGCTCGAACCCCTCGGGCACCGTGCCCCGCGCCGGACGGGGAGCGACGCTCTGCTGCAGCGGCGGGGCCGCGAGATAGCCGCCGACGTCCTGTGGCAACGCGCAGACGAAGCGATCGGCCGAACCGATCTCGGCGACCGACCTCGGCTCAGGAGTGGTCAGCACGCCGTAGGACGCGAGAGCAACCGTCACCACCAGAAACAACGCGAGTCCCACGTGTCGACCAGTCATGGCCGGAAGCATCCCACCTCGCGCAGTCGCGGTGAGTGTCGTCGAAGACCAATCAGCGGCAGCTGACGAGGCGTCTCGAGGACCAGAGGATCACTGCCAGGCGGGGACGTTGTGGCGATGCAGCGAGCGGGTACGGCACTGCAGACGTAGCGCCGCGATCTCGGGCGCCGACAACGCCTGCGTCACCGTCGGGTCTCCGCTGTCGAGGACGCGAGCGAGCCGCTCGTGAAACCGATACCCGGGGACACCGAACGTCACGAGGATCTCCTCGTCAGGACCGCCGCCGTAGGGCAACCACCGACGCGCGAACTCGATCATCCCGCGAAGGCCCTCGGCCTGACTCGTGCTCATCGCACCATCATCGCGGCCGACGAGCCGTCCCACCCGGCGGTGAGCCGAGTCGACACCCGCTGTTCACCGCACCGCCACTCCGGCTACCCGCGGAGCGGGCACCCCTCACTCGGCGCAGCCCCACCACGACCCGACCCGAGGAGCCCCCCGATGTCCTACATCCTCTTCGACACCCTGCTCCCCTACCTCGGTGAGCACACCGCCGCGTACTGGGCTCAGCTGCTCGTGATCACCCCGGTCTGATCGGAACCGTTCACGGCGGCAACCCCATTGGGACAACCGATGATCCACCGTTAGTTCACCAATGCTCGGTACCAATGAACAGGCATTCCTGCCACCACCACTCGACCACGGGAGCTCCCATGATCACCGACCTCGCAAGCTTCGTCGACTTCCTCGGCGCCCTGTCCGACATCTTCGGCGGCAGCGGCGACTTCCTCGACGGACTCAGCTTCTTCAGCTGACACACCCCGGGCCGATCTGATCCGCGCTGCAGCAAGCGCACGCGATCGGTGAATGTCCGCACCGTGCACGGTCGCCCACGTTCTGGGCGGCCGTGTACTGCTGTGCGACAGGTGGTGTCAGTGCGGTGCGACGGAGCGCAGTGCCTCTCGTGCGTTGCGCTCGACGAACAGCGGCACGAAGTCGCGCACCGAGCGTCCCTCGAAGCGGGCATACTCGGCCGCCACGGTCTGTTCGATGTCGTGTCGGCTCACCCCGGGCAGGGCGGCGGTGAGCCGGTCCTGCACCGCCGCGAGATGCTCCGATTCGTTGGTGGTTGTCATCTACTCAGAATCGACCTCGTATCGGGACCGAGTCAACGTTTCGACGATATTGTTCGCAGCAGTAACGATCACTCGGCAATGAGCGCGAACCTCGTGCGCAGGTTCTCCGACTGCCGGGTCACTTCGCGTGCTTTTCGCTCCGAGAATCCGACTGTGCTGCAGTTGCCGTTGCTGCCGCACCCAGACTCGGGCACGCCTCATCCAGCACAGTCCAACCACGTCCGGAGCGCTGCGGCAAACTCGATGGGCCGGCCCGTCTGACCGTACTCACCACCGAGAAACCCCTGGTGTCCGCCGGGGAAGACGACAGCGTCCTGGCCCAACAGACGGGCCACCGCATACGCTGCACGACCGGCCATCTCGCCGTCCTCAGGCCCACCGGACTCTTCGCCTACTGCGATGACGATGCGAGTCGACGCTGCCGTCAGACGCTCCACGTCGGGCACGTAATCGACGCCCAGTCCACGCATGTTCGACATCAGCGGATCGGTACGAGAACCGTCGTCCTCGGTCGGGAGTCCGAACTGCGCCGGGTCCGGCGCCGGCCCTGCGAGGTACGCGTCGTCGACAGGACCGCGGTGCATCACCAGGCGGATGAACTCGGCCATCGCCGGCCCCGTCCCCGCCGCGTCGTAGGACTCCACCATGTGCGTGCAGGCAGCCGAGATGTGGTTGTGGTCAGCGAGTGCACCACCGGCGGGTGGCTCGTGGGCGACGAGAGTTCGGATCGCGCCCGGCCGGCGTTCGACGCAGACGAGGGCGTTGACCGCGCCGCCGCTCGACGCGAACACGTCGACAGGTCCGGACCCCAGCGCTGTGATCAACGCATCCAGATCGTCGGCGTGCTGCCACGGCGTGACCGCAGCCGTGGGTTCGCCACAGACGCTGCGGCCGGTGTTGCGTGGGTCGTAGGTCACGACCGGTCGATCGATGAAATGCGTACGGAGCGTAGTGAACCCACTCGCATCCATCGGTGAACCGATGAGCAACAGGGGTGTATCCGAGGTCAGTGGACCATGGACGTCGTAGGTGATGGTGGCGCCGGAAACGGCGAGCGTGTGTGTAGTCATGCCGTGTCGACTCGGGTGCGCTGCCGAACTCATCACCGGACACGCACGCCGTGTCGACGTCACATCGGCACCTCGCCGTCAGACCTGTGGTCCACGGTCTCGAAAAATAGTAGTGAGTAGCATCTGAACCAGAAGGGACTCGAACCCCGGACCCAGTGACTGTCCCCGGCCGAACTCGGTAATCCAGTGGGACCATGAATCCCACCTCAGTAGCGTGGATCAAGAGTCACATGACCATGTGGGACCATCACGGTTCCGATCCAGACCGCAATAGCAGTCGGGAATCATTGCTGTCAGTTACCCCGGTCGCACGAGCAACGGCTTTCATGACGAGACGGCGCACAACCTTGTAGGTGAACGACGAGGCGGACGAGGACGCAAGGGCAACCGCGCACACGGAGACCTCACCGAATTTGTGCCGCTGCACACCCTTGAGCTGCGCATTCCTCGCTAATCCGAGCTCGTGTACCGTCCCCGCCATGCCGACGCACCATCGACCGGTTGACGGCAATGCCGACCAAGTGGGCCACGACTCGGGAACGGATCCGCACATGCCACTCTCCACCGGACGCGAACGCCAAAACCACATCTACACAGCGGGGGTGGCCGGACGAACACCGACTGTTCCCACGGATTTCCCGGGATTGGAACGGCGTGCACTCACGAAGATGTCCGACCGAGCGCGTGCCTACATTGCGGGTGGGGCCGGCTCCGGCACCACGATGGACAACAACCGCCGCGCTCTCGACCGGTGGAACATCGTGCCTCGGGTCCTTCGGGACGTGTCTGCGAGAACCACCGAAAGCGAACTCCTCGGCCTCACGCTTCCGGCACCCGTGTTGTTCGCTCCGGTCGGAGCCGGGGGCGCAGTGCATCGACAGGCAGATCTGTTGATCGGCCAAGCCGCCGCCACACTGGGACTTCCCTACATCTTCTCCAACCAGGGGTCCGTCGCGATGGAGGAGGTCGCTGCCGGCATGGACCGGATCGCGCCCGGGTCCCCGCGGTGGTTCCAGCTCTACTGGTCGACCGACGACGACCTGGTCGATTCCCTGCTCACGCGGGCCGAGCGCTCCGGTGCTAGTGCGATCACGGTGACCCTCGACACGACACTGCTGGGATGGCGACCACAGGACCTCAACCTTGGGTCGCTACCGTTCTCACGTGGCATCGGCATCAGCCAATACACCTCGGATGCTCGGTTCCGTTCGATCGTCGCGGAGCGCCTGGCGGCCGGCGCCGAAAAGCCGAATCTCCCCATCACGGGCCCGTCGAGTGCACTGTCCGCGCTGTCCACCCTGTTCTCGATCGCACGGAACGCACCGGGCAGCACCGTGGCCAATCTCCTGTCGCCCGAGCCGCGCACCGCGGTGACGACGTTCACCGACATCTACTCGCGAGAAAGCCTGAACTGGAACGATATCGCCGGACTGCAGGACCGCACGTCCCTGCCGATCGTCTTGAAAGGCGTTCTGCATCCCGACGACGCCCGACGCGCCGTCGATCTCGGCGTCGCCGGAATCATGGTGTCCAACCACGGGGGACGACAGATCGACGGAGCGATCGGAGCCGCTGACGCTTTGCCGGGGGTCGTCGACGCAGTCGACGGACGCGTGAGGGTGTTGTTCGACTCCGGAATCCGATCAGGGTCGGATGTGTTCAAGGCACTCGCCCTGGGCGCCGACGCCGTGTGCATCGGCAGACCGCACATGTACGGACTCGCTCTGGCCGGTGCCGCCGGTGCCGCCGACGTCGTCGCCAATATCGTTGCCGAATTCGACCTCGTCATGGCACTCGCCGGCCACTGCTCACCCGACAGCATCGATCGAGACTCCCTGTGGCGAGCACCATGACACGATCGAGTGCAGCGCAGTGAGCCACGACGGAGCCGCGGCGCGAACCCTACTCTCCTCGCGAATACAACAGACCCTGGACGGCGGACCGCCGTCTGGCATCCCGGTGTGCCGATCACTCGCAGCTCAGCTCCGATCATCAAGGCGATCGCCCACAGACGGAACAGCAAGACTACCCAAACGCACTGCGAGCGAGGCCGTTCGGGCCGCGGCCGAGTGAACACAGGACGCCACCATGACCACGCCGACACCCTCGGGTCCGACCGGACCCCAGCGCCGTGCACGGAGACGACGTACCACATTCTCGTCTATTGGTCGTCGGCGTTCCTCTCACCGTCCAACAATGCACTGTCACAGACAAGCGCACCCAGGCCTGGCAACGGATCACATGGTGCCTCGAACGCACACCAGTGACAACGGCGACGAGGCCGAACTCGGCCGGGACATCTACGCCACGGTCACCGACTCGGCGCTGACCACCAGGACCGAGGAAGACGTTCTGGTCGCTGTCACCGACCGTGCAGCGGCACGGCGGGCGCTGGTGCCGCCGACCGAAACCGAGGACACTGACAGCCAGAGCGAGCAGCAGGAGGACCCCCGATGACCGCCACCGAGGAACGCAGTGACCGACCGGCCGAGCGGCCCAGGGTCGCTGCTGCCGCTGCCCGCGCCTCCATCGCCATCCGCGAGCGAAGCGGACGAGAGGTACCGCAGTGGCTTCGCGACACTGCTGCCGGCCGTCCCACCACGCCACCGCCTGATCTGACCTGACCTTCCAGCGGTGCAGCGGCTGCGTGGAAGGTGAACACCAACTGGCGCAGCGGGCGTAGAACACTTGTCTTTCGCTGTGGCGTTGCTCGGGGAACCGACCGATCAGTGCGCTCAGCCCGAGAAGGGCTGTACACGGTCCATCCGTCGCTGCGGCGTATCGCCGCCGTCTCGATACCACGACCTCGAAGCTGAGAGGCTCGGTCATGGAGTGTTTCTCCCGGCTCGGTAGAGGTAGCTGTGTCTGGCTGTACTGCGCGAGGCGGTGCTCGTCGAGCTGGGTTGTGTTCTTGTCCCAGTTGCCGCCCCGGGTGCCAGGTTGCGGGGCGGCATAGCCGTCGAGTGTCAGTAAAGGTCCGGGGTGCGAGTCCCTGTGGGCGCACCACAAAGGGCCCCTGATCAGCAGCCGTGCCGATCAGGGGCGCGGAGAGGTGGGTAGCCCTGGGAACAGTTTCTCGGTCGAGATGGTTGACTTGTAAACTAAACCAGGGTCGACGTCGTGGCCCCGACCGAGAGGTTCAGCAATGCATGTAGGTGTGGACAGCTTCGTGTCCTCCGTGACCGACCCGACCGACGGCCGCGTGATCGGCGCTGCCGAGCGAATGGAGCACCTGCTCGAGGAGATCACCCTCGCCGACCGGGTGGGTCTTTACTCGTTCGGGATCGGCGAGCACCACCGCAGCGAGTACTTCGATTCCGCTCCATCGATCATCCTCGCGGCCGCGGCAGCTCGCACGGAACGAATCCGGCTGGGCAGTGCGGTCAAGGTACTCAGCGCGGACGATCCGGTGCGAGTTTTCCAGGAATTCGCCACCCTGGATTTGATCTCGAAGGGGCGGACGGATCTGGTCGTGGGCCGCGGCTCGTTCACCGAGTCGTTCCCCCTGTTCGGTCTGGACCTGGCCGACTACGACTCGCTGTTCATCGAGAAGCTCGAGCTGCTGCTGCAGATCCGGGACAACGTCGAGGTGACGTGGTCGGGCAAGCACCGGCCGGCGCTGACGCGGCAGAGCATCTATCCGCGTCCGATGCAGGATCCTCTGCCGATCTGGGTGGGTGTCGGCGGCAGTCCCGAATCATTCGCTCGCGCAGGTCTGTTGGGGTTGCCGCTGATGATCGCGATCATCGGCGGTGAGCCGCGCCAGTTCGCGCCGCTCGTCGATCTGTACCGCCGCGCGGGTGCGCAGGCAGGTCATGCGCCGGAGAAATTGAAGGTGGGCCTGCACGTGTTCGGGTTCGTCGCGGAGAGCACGCAGGCGGCGGCGGACACCATCTACCCCGGGTGGAACGAGATGTTCACGAAGATCTCGCGGGAGCGAGGATTCGCGCGACCGACCCGAGCGCAGTTCGATGCCACGTCCGGACCTAACGGTGCCTTTTTCATGGGTGACCCGCAGACGGTGGCCGACAAGATCGCGCGAGTGGGCGAACAGCTCGGCGGTGTGGATCGGCTGTCCCTGCAGATGACCAATCCCCGCTTGGCTCACAGTGATCTGCTCCGCGGCATCGAGCTACTGGGAACGGAGGTCGCACCGCTGGTGGCCGATCTCTGACCGTGGGCTTGATCATGACGAGCTAGCGGACCTACGGCCGGTTCTGCGGAATTGCTCGGGCGCGTTCGATCTCGATTCCCAGCCCACGTAGATTCCGTGGATCTTCGCCCGCCGTCCAAGTTCGGACGGCGGGCTCTGACGCGAGATTGCATTATGCCCCGCCCGGAAAATCTTCGATTCACAGTCGCCGATCCCTCGACCGGTAGGGCCGGCCTTGTCTCAGGTGCCGGGTGAAGAATCGGTCCGCCTCGTCGCTGGCGTATTCGGGGACGCCGACGTGCCCACCCTAATCGGCGTGCAACATTCGGTGGTGGTCCACAGTGCGGTGATGAGCTCGTCGCCCCCGGTCGAGTCGGAGATCGGAGTTCGACGGTGTAGATGTACGGCAGGGGCGCTCCCACGATGCACAGCAACCCCCACTCCGCCCGGGGGACGATGTCGCCGTCCGAACTCTCTGTAGCGGACGGTGGCACCCCAGGCGTCGCAGTGGGCGCGAGCAGCCTGCACCGCAGGTCATTGGACCCGGTACAGACAACTTTGCAGCCGCCTGAGCGGGCACAATGCGTCGTTCGATATGGCCGAGAAGACCCGAAACCTCGAGTTTCGAGTTGCAGTCATGAATAAGTAGTGAGTGGCACCGAAACCAGAAGAGCCCCTGACCAGCTAACTGCTGATCATGGGCCCTTTGTGGTGCGCCCACAGGGACTCGAACCCCGGACCCAGTGACTATGCTCGCCGAATGCCAGGAATCCTATTGGAACCACAAAAGTCTACCTGACCAGCAGGGATTAAGAGTCGATTGACCACACGGGACCACCACAATCCGGGTGGGAACGAAATGAAAGTCATGAATAAGTGATGAGTGCCGTCTCGAGTATCGAGTCCGTCCGATGCAGGTGAAGTGCGGGTGTTGCAGACCCGACGCACGCTGCCCGAGAAACGAGAGATCGTTGACGACGAGCGGGCTACCTCCCGGCTACCGCTACACACACTGACCCGTAAGTGGATCAGATCATTGCCTGAGATGGACGGTCGGACGTCCGACCGTCGATCGACTGGCCGCGGCGCTCCGTACAGAGGTCACGACGCCGCCGGCTTGATTCTCACGGCTCCGGGCCACCATTAGCCGCGCCGCGGGTGTGGTGTCAGCCGGTTCCTCGTGCCGGGCGTCGGCGTTAGTGTTGCCCATGGGCATGTCGAGAGTGGTCCCCGCGCTGCCGGTACGACACATCGAGTCCTCCGTCGCGTTCTATGCCCGCTCGTTCCGCTTCACGACCCAGTACTCGGACTCGAGTTTCGCCAAGCTCACCCGTGACGACGTCGAAATCCACCTCTGGGCCGCCGACGACGACAGCTGGACCACCCGCACCGACCCTGCGCCGTGGCCGGTGTGCAGTGGAGCCGAGACGTTCCTCGCGGGCACTGCCAGTTGCCGCATCGCCGTGGACGAGATCGACGACCTCTACACCGAGATGTCCCGAGCGGGCGTTCTCCACCGCGCAGACGTGGGCCGCCCCGTCACAACGGACTGGGGATCGACGGAGTTCGCCACCGTCGACACCGACGGCAACCTGATCACCTTCCACACCGAGACCGCCGCGAGGCACGAGCCCGGTGTCACCGGCGACAACGCCTCTTGACCCCGCACCACCGACGCGCTCCGACGCTCCGATCGGGATCGTTCACGCGTTGTTCGTTTGACCACTGATTCGTCGATCGTCAATATAGACGCATGTCGAATCACACCGTGCCCATCGCGGCGTCGGACAGCGAGTGCTGCTCCCCGCTGGTCCGAGAACCTCTGACCATCGACTGGGCCGGTGATCTGGCTCGGATGTTCAAGGCACTCGGTGACCCGGTCCGTCTGCGCCTGCTGAGCCTGGTGGCCAGTCACGAGAGCGGCGAGGCGTGCGTCTGCGACATCTCCGGGTCCTTCGACCTGTCGCAGCCGACGATTTCCCACCACCTCAAGGTCCTGCGCGAAGCCGGCCTGCTCGACTGCGAGCGCCGCGGAACCTGGGTCTACTACTGGGTCATTCCCGCTGCGTTGCAGCAGTTGTCGTCCGTTCTCGCCGCAACGGATCCGACCGCAGATGAGGCGAACACCGCTGGTGTTGCGTTGGTGACGGCATGAGCACCGCGGCGAACACCAGCGACCACCCCGCCGTCGTCGGCAAGCTCTCCACCCTCGACCGCTTCCTGCCGGTGTGGATCGGCGTCGCGATGGTCGTCGGGCTCCTGCTCGGACGACTGATCCCCGGGATGAACGACGCCCTGTCGTCCATCTCCGTCGACGGCGTCTCCCTGCCGATCGCGATCGGCCTGCTGATCATGATGTACCCGGTGCTGGCCAAGGTGCGTTACGACCGGCTCGACACCGTCACCGGAGACAAGCGACTGCTCGCCGGATCGTTGTTCCTCAACTGGATCCTGGGCCCAGCTCTGATGTTCGCGCTGGCCTGGCTGTTCCTCCCCGACCTACCCGAATACCGCACCGGGCTCATCATCGTCGGCCTCGCCCGGTGCATCGCGATGGTCATCATCTGGAACGACCTCGCCTGCGGCGACCGCGAAGCCGCCGCCGTTCTCGTGGCGATCAACTCGGTGTTCCAGGTGATCATGTTCGCCGTCCTGGGCTGGTTCTACCTGTCCGTCCTTCCCGGTTGGCTGGGCCTCGAGCAGACCACTATCGAGGCGTCCCCCTGGCAGATCGCGAAGTCGGTCCTGATCTTTCTCGGCATTCCGTTGATCGCCGGATTCGCCTCTCGGTATTTCGGCGAACGCGCCAAGGGCCGCGAGTGGTACGAGTCGTCGTTCATCCCGAAAATCGGGCCGTGGGCGCTCTACGGCCTGCTGTTCACCATCGTCATCCTCTTCGCCCTGCAGGGCGATCGCATCACCTCCCAGCCGCTCGACGTCGTCCGCATCGCACTGCCACTGCTCGTCTACTTCGCAGTGATGTGGGGCGGCGGATACGCCCTCGGCGCTGCCATGGGCCTGGGCTACGCCCGCACCACGACGCTGGCGTTCACCGCTGCGGGCAACAACTTCGAACTCGCCATCGCCGTCGCGATCGCCACCTACGGAGCCACCTCCGGCCAAGCCCTCGCCGGCGTCGTCGGACCCCTGATCGAAGTCCCCGTCCTCGTGGGCCTGGTCTACGTCTCGCTCGCTCTCCGCAAGCGCTTCACCTCCTCGCCGTCCGCGACCGCGCCGGTACCCCAGAGCAAGGAATCGTGATGTCCGAGCACCGCGCACAACCGGAACTGCTCATGCCTCAGGCGGTGCTGACCCGCACCGCGCAGACACTGTCGGCGAACTACGCCGGCATCTTCTCCCCGCAGACGGTGGAGCGGTACGTCTTCGAGTCCTACACCGCCCTGCGCCGCACCTCGAAGATCCACACCCACCTGACCACCCTCGCAGGACGGTTCGCCGCCGACCGCCTGACCGCTCTCGCGCAGTCGACCGGCGACGCACCGAAGGAAGTGCCGGAGGTGCTGTTCATCTGCGTGCACAACGCGGGCCGCTCGCAGATGGCGGCGGCACTGCTGACCCACCACGGCGCCGGGCGCGTCCATGTCCGCTCCGCCGGGTCCGCGCCCACGCACGAGATCAACCCGGTCGTGGTCGAGGCCATGGACGAGCTGGGCATAGACCTGGGTGATGCGTATCCGAAGCCGCTCACCGACGACGTCGTCGCCGCCGCGGACGTCGTGGTGTCGATGGGCTGCGGCGACGCCTGCGCTGTCTACCCCGGAAAGCGGTACCTGGACTGGGATCTCGACGACCCCGACGGCAAGAACCTCGACGAGGTGCGCCGCATCCGCGACGACCTCGACACCCGCATCACCACGCTCCTCGCCAAGCTGAGCGCCCCCGCGCACGCCTGACACATCACCACTGCTGAACACCCGAAAGGTGCACTCCCCCATGTCCGACACACCCAGCGTGCTGTTCGTCTGCATCCACAACGCGGGCCGGTCGCAGATGGCCGCCGGCTTCCTCGCCCACCTCGGCGGCGGCGCCGTCGAGGTCCGCTCCGCCGGCAGCGCCCCCGCCGAGACCATCAACTCCGCCGCCGTCGAGGCGATGGCCGAGATCGGCATCGACATCTCCGACCAGTCCCCCAAGATCCTCACCCCCGACGCCGTGGAGACTTCCGACGTCGTGATCACCATGGGCTGCGGCGACGCCTGCCCGGTCTTCCCGGGCGTCAGCTACCGGGACTGGGCGCTGCCCGACCCCGCCGGCAAGGGCCTCGAGGCGGTGCGCCCGATCCGCGACCAGATCAAGGCCCGCGCCGAGGATCTCCTGACCGAACTCGTTCCAGCAGAAGCGGACGCAGCGCGATGAGCACCCCGAGTGTGCTGTTCGTGTGCGTGAAGAACGGCGGTAAGTCGCAGATGGCGGCAGGGCTGATGCGCAAAGCCGCCGGCGACGACGTCGAGGTGCATTCCGCCGGCACCGCCCCCGGAAACGCGGTCAATACTTTATCGGCGCAGACGCTGCTCGAAGTCGGGGTCGATCTCACCGGCGAGCACCCCAAGCCGATCGACCCGGACCTGTTGTCCCGGATGGACTACGTGATCACTCTCGGCGCAGAAGCGACCGTCGACCCGGTCGAGGGACCGACCTACTTGAACTGGGACACCGACGAGCCGTCCACCCGGGGTATCGAGGGCATCGAGCGGATGCGTCTGGTGCGCGACGACATCGCCGCTCGCGTCGACGAACTCGCTGCGCGCCTGCAAGATTGACAGCATCGACTGAGGACCCGCTGATGACCACCACCCACATTCGGGTGGTGGTCATCGGCGGTGGGCAGGCAGGTCTCGCCGCCGGGTACTACCTTCGCCGAGCGGGCCTGGAGCATGTGATTCTCGATGACCAGCCGGCCGCTGGTGGGTCATGGCGGGAGTATTGGCCGTCGTTGCATCTGTTCTCCCCCGCCGCGCACTCCCGGTTGCCGGGGTGGCCTATGCCCCTGTCTCCGCAGGAGTTCCCGCCCAGGTCGCACGTCGTCGACTACCTGAGCGCGTACGAACAACGGTACGAGCTGCCGGTGCAGCGACCCGTCACCGTGACCGCGGTGCGCCGCAACGGTTCCGGGTACTTGGTCGAGACCACCGCGGGATCCTGGTCGGCGCAGGCGGTGATCAACGCGACCGGCACCTGGTCTCGGCCGTTCTGGCCCACCTACCCCGGCATGCGGACCTTTCGGGGCTGTCAGACCCACACCGCGCAGTACGACGGACCCGACACCTTCACCGGGCAACGGGTCGCGGTGGTCGGGGGCGGCAACTCCGCCGCGCAGATCCTCGCCGAGATCTCCACCGTCGCCGACACCCTCTGGTTCACCACCCGGCCCCCGCGGTTCCTGCCCGACGACGTCGACGGCCGTGTGTTGTTCGACGTCGCCACCCGCCGCGCCCGCGCACTCGCCGCGGGTGACCACGACACCGGCGGTGTCGCCGGTCTCGGCGACGTCGTCATGGTTCCGTCGGTGCGGGACGTCCGCGATCGCGGCGCTCTGCGGGCGCACCCGATGTTCGTCGCGCTCACGGCCGACGGCGTCGTCACCGGCGACGGCGGCGTCGAACGGGTCGATGCGGTGGTGTGGTGCACCGGATTCCGGCCGGCGCTGCGGCATCTCCAGCCGTTGCACCTGCCCACCGCTGACGGCGGTATCGCGATGGACGGTCTGCACGCCGCCGGCGAACCCACCATCGTTTTTCTCGGCTACGGCGACTGGACCGGGCCCGCGTCGGCGACACTCATCGGTGTCGGCCGCACCGCACGGCACGCGGTGGGGCACCTGACCGCGACCCTGACGGGTTGATCGGACGACCACGGCGCGGACGGTTCCGTGCGATGGGGGTGAGCCGACGCGGGCGGGCGTCAGCAGGAGGAGGTGGCCGTCGACGTCGCACTGGCAGTAACGCTGGGTGCCGGCGCCGGGATCGGCTGCGATCCGAAGGTCTCGGAGTCCGCGAGGACGGTGTAGACCTCCCAGCGCTCCCCACCGGGGCCGGTCACCCACACCTTGTCCTGGGTGGCGAAGCAGCACGTGGTGCCGATCTCCTCGTCGGTGAACAGCCCTTCGCCGGTCAGGCGGGCGATCTCCTCGTGAACCCGGCTCGACGAGTCGACCTCGACGCCGAGGTGGTTGATGGTGCCGCCCTTGCCGGGGTTCTCGATGAGCACCAGCTTCAAGGGCGGTTCGGTGATGGCGAAGTTGGCGTAGCCGGGCTTGACCTTCGCCGGCGCCACGCCGAAGAGCTTGCTGTAGAACGCGATCGCAGTGTCGATGTCATCGACGTTGAGGGCGAGCTGAGCGCGAGACATGGCGAACCTCCGGGGTTGCGATATATGTCGAATCAATGACTAGCACAGGGTGCGCCACATATTCGACATATGTCAAGAACGTTGTAGGGTCGGGTGCGTGCCCAAGACGCTGCCGATCATCGACACCACCACCCCGGTGTGCTGCGCCCCCGTCTCCGCAGCACCGATGGACGAGCAGGCCGCCCTCGAGGTGGCCGTGCGACTCAAGGCGCTCGCGGACCCGATGCGCATTCGCCTGATGTCGTTGCTGCTCACCGACACTGCAGGAGCGGTGTGCACATGCGACCTCGCCGACGCGCTCGGTCTCGCCGAATCGACCGTCAGCCACCACCTCGGGCAGCTCCGCAAAGCAGGCATGGTGGTGTCGGAGCGTCGGGGAATGAACGTGTACTACTCGGCGCGCCCGGAGTCCCTCGACGCGCTCCGCGTGGTCCTCGACCCCGCGTGCTGCCGCTGACTTGTCGCTGTCGGCGACTCGGTCCCCCACCGCGGGCATGTGCGTACTTCCGAGCGGAGCGAGCCGGCCAAACAAAAAGCCAGATCTACGACGAAAGAGCCGACCGCCGACCGTACTTGGTACGACCAGAACCGCGGCGGCTCGGCTACACGTCGCCGAAAGTTGGGTGGCGGCGCGGATCGCGGTGGACGGCCGTGGCTACACGACTCTTAATCACACGGTCTATTGGACCCAGTACAGACAACTTCGCAGCCGCTTGACCAGCAATAATGCGTCGCCCGGTCGTGCCGAAAGGACCCGAAAGCGTGAGTTTCGAGTTGAAAGTCATGAATAAGTAGTGAGTGGCACCCAAACCAGAAGGGCCCCTGCTCAGCATAACCGCTGATCAGGGTCCCTTTTTGGTGCGCCCACAGGGACTCGAACCCCGGACCCAGTGACTATGCCCGCCGAAGACCAGGAATCCCGTTTACACCACGAAAGACCATGTGACCAGCGCAGCTTAAGAGTCATACGACCACGCGGGACCACCACGATCCGAATGGGTCCGGAATGAAAGTCATGAATAAGTAGTGAGTGGCCACCGGAGTGTCGAGTCGCCACCAGAAAGAGCGCAGATCGGTGAAGTGGAGGCTAGAGCCCGGCTTGGGTCGTCCTCGCAGCACGCCCGCACCGGCGGCCGCCGCAACATCGACGGAATCGATGTTCGGTCATCGACATCAACTGATTCTCCCGATGCCGCGACCCTCGTAGTGTCACAGCAACGGTCGCTTAAACCCGGTGATCGCCTCGGTGCCCCAGCGCAGTCGAAGTTTCACGGACTCGAGAGGCAGGAACATACCCTTTGCAACTGCTCGACGATCGTGTCGTAACCGGTAGCGGCTCCGAACTCGGACCGGGCGTGTTTTGTAGCGAGGACCGGCGGCAGTATCGAACTCGCGGGGATGGTCGAAGTCGGCCCCACCTTGCTGCTCACCTCACTGCACAACGTCGTGGTGACGAGCCAGATGCCTGGTCGTCGACCCCGGCGCATCCAGCCCATGCCTCCTCAGTGTCTTGGACATCACCTGAAAAGACGACCACCTTATTCACCTGCCGACAACCGAGGAGAGTCCGATGACGTCCGTCGTCCCCCAACCACACATCCCGACCTTTCGAAGCGGGACACCACACATCGACGAGGTCGGCGACGGCCTGTTCGCCTACATCCAGCCCGACGGCACCTGGTCCATCAACAATCCCGGGTTCCTCGTCGGCCCCGACGGTGTCGTCAGTGTCGACACCTGCGAGACCGCGCAGCGCACGATGGCATACATCGATGCAGTTCGCGACTTCACAGGCCACGAAATTCGAACAGTCGTCAACACACATCACCATCCCGACCACACCGCCGGAAACGGACTGCTCCCCCGCGCGACCATCATTGCCCACGAACGAACACGAACCGAGATGATCGCGCACGCAGCGATAGAGCTGCCACCCGGAATCTTCGAGCACATAGACAACGGGAACCCTCCGTTCACCCCTCCGTTCCTGACCTACACCGACGGCATGACGCTGTGGTTGGGAGACCGGCGGTGCGAGATCCGTTACGTGGGTCGCACTGCACACACCACGAACGACTCGATCGTCTGGGTCGCCGACCAGTCCGTTCTCTACGCAGGTGACCTGTTGTTCAAGGGCGGCACCCCGTTCCTGCTGAGCGGCTCTGTCACGGGCCTCGTCGACGTCCTGGAAAACGTGATCCGCCCCCTGGGTGCCACCACCATCGTTCCCGGCCACGGCCCGGTGTGCGGAAGCGAGGTGATAGACGAGACTGTCGACTACCTGCAGTTCGTCATGACCGCCGCTAGGGACGCACGCGCGGCGAGCGTATCGCCATTGGATGCCGCCCGAGAGCTCGATCTCGGCAGGTTCGGTGAGTGGACGGACACAGAGCGCATCGTCGGCAACCTTCACCGCGCAATGGCCGAGCTCGACGGACTCCCCGCCGGCGCTCCACTCGACATACCGAAGGTGTTCCAGGACATGGTTTCCTACAACGGAGGGCCCTTGCCCGTACACGCCTGAGTGGGTACATCGTCACCGTCGACCTTTCTGCAGACCGCGGCCACGAGGCACCGGCGTCGAAGGTTGCGGCTCTGTGTCGGCGCGGACGGATCATCCGAACTGGGGCCGGACCGATTCGGCGAGCGATCGATCCCGATCGCAGGAACCGGGGCCTCAGGTGACAGTGGAGCACATCGCGGCTTCCGAGTGCCCGGACCAACAAAGCTCGACAACGAAAGAGAGTGCGGAAACGATGGAACCTCCCGTGGATTCCGATGTAGTGATCATCGGAGCAGGGCCCGCGGGCCTGATGTTGGCCAACATCCTGGGTATGTACGGCAAAAGCGTCACTGTTCTGGAAGGGCTGTCCTCGCTCATAGACTACCCCCGTGGTGTGGGCCTCGACGACGAATCCTTCCGCACGATTCAGACGGTCGGCCTTGCGAACGCCGTGCGTCCGCACACGAGCCCGCAGCACATCATGCGATTGGTCAACGGCGCGGGAAAAGTCATTCTGGTCAACAATCCTCGAACCGAAGAATTCGGCTGGGAACGGAAGCACTCCTTCATCCAGCCCGAGGTGGACCGAGCTCTGTACGAGGGTCTCACGCGGTTCGACAACGTCGAGGTGCTGTTCGGCCACCGCGTCGAAGAAGTCGAGGAGGACAGCGACGGGGTCACTGCGATCGCACTCGTCGATTCCGAGAGTGGCGAAGTCACCCGACGTTCTTTCCGAGGCCGGTTCCTTGTCGGCTGCGAGGGAGGAAAGTCACCCACGCGAAAGCGCCTCGGGGTGAGCTTCGATGGCACATCTCCCTCGACCCGTTGGCTGGTGGTGGATGTAGCCAACGACCCGCTGGGTACTCCCAACGTCTTCCTCGGCGCCGACCCGAAACGTCCGTATGTCTCGATCGGTCTGCCCCACGCGGTCCGGCGGTGGGAATTCATGTTGCACGACGACGAGACCGAAGAACAGGTCACCGATCCCACCTACGTCGGCAAGCTACTGGCCCACCATGTTCCGGACCCTGCCGGACTGGACTTCATCCGCCGCCGGGTATTCACCCACCACGCCAGAGTCGCGTCCGACTTCAGGCGTGGTCGCCAGCTCATCGCAGGCGACGCAGCCCATCTCATGCCGGTCTGGTTGGGACAGGGTTGGAACTCCGGCGTACGCGACGCCACCAACCTGGGCTGGAAGCTCGCCACCGTCCTGTCCGGGCAGGCCGAGTACGATCTGCTCGACACCTATACGACCGAGCGCCGAGCTCACGCGAAAGCAATGGTCGACCTGTCACTGACCTTCGGGAACATCATCAAGATCACCAACCCCGTTGCAGCGCTGGCTCGAGACGTGGTTTCCTCTGTCCTGAACCGCTTTCCACAGATCAAGAGCTACTTCTCCGAGATGCGCTTCAAGCCGATGCCACGCTACACGGAGGGAGTACTGGCGGATCCCTCCGATTGCACGTCCGGTCGCGCTGACGCAACGATCACCAGTCGTCTGGTTCCGGTACGGAGCGCGAACATCAAGGTCTCCCCGGTAGGAGTCCAGTTCCCTCAGCCTCGCGTGACCGTTGCGAACGCAGGCGTCGTTCTTCTCGACGATGCCATCGGTAACTGGTGGTCCGTCGTAGTGTGGGGTAACAGCCCCAGGGATGTGCTGCCGCAGAACGCTCTTCGCCGACTCGGCGCCCTGGGCGCACGACTGGTGGCTGTGCTACCGGAGACGCAGCGCGAATGGGCGCAACAGCACATGGACGCCGATGTGCTGATCGTGGGAGACCACACCGGGCTGCTGAAGAAGTGGTTCGACGATCGACCGACACCGTTGATCTTCCTGAGGCCCGACCGCTTCGTCGCGGGCGCGTGTCTGACGCAGAACGGCCCCGCCACGCTCGATGCGATCCTTGCCTCCATGTCGTTCATCGAGCACACACCGGTCGAAGCCTCCGACACTGCACCTGACGCCATGTGATGGGAGCGGCGCCACGACGCCGAACTCGATGACGTAACCGTCACACCTCCCCGGTCGAGCGGATCGTGCAGCCGACTGTGCTTAGCCGGCTGCACGTCGACCGCGCCCAGCGCACGACTCGGGTGGCGGATGCACGTGGACCGAGACTGGCCGGGAGGCAAACGGGATTTCCGTAATACAGTCCCTCAGCAGGTTCCGTGTACTGACGCGGTCACGACACCAGGAGGCCACCGTCGACGTTGAACTCGGATGCGGTGATGTTCCGAGCTTTGCTGGAGGCCAAGAACGCCACCATGTCGCCGATGTCCTCAGCAGTCTGCAATCGGCCGAGCGGAATCCTCGACGCGAAACCGTCCCATCCCTCTTCGAAGCTGAGGCCGTTGAGACCACTGAATTCCTTCACCACCTTGTCATGCAGATCGGTGGCCACGATGCCGGGATGTACGGAGTTGACGGTGATGTCGTACTGAGCGAGTTCGGCTGCGAAACTCTTGGTCATTCCGACGATGGCGAACTTCGATGCGCAGTAGGCCGCGATCAGGGCGACGCCTCGTTGGCCGCAGATCGACGACATGTTGACGATGCTGCCGCCGCGCTGCTCGATCAGGGCCGGCAACAGTGCACGCGTCACCGTGAAGGTGCCCCGGACGTTGATCGACATGAGACGGTCGAACTCCTCGTCGGTGACGTCGACGGTGTTGCGGGCACCGATGTTCATTCCCGCGTTGTTGACGAGGATATCGACCCGTCCGAACGCGCTCATCACCGAGGACGCCAAGTCGTTCGCCGAACCGGAATCCCGAACATCGAGGTGCACACCGAGTGAGTCGGTCGGCAGTTCGTCGGCTTGCTTCCGGGCTGCTGCCAGGTCGATGTCGGCGATCACGATCGTGGCCCCCTCGTCGCTCAGCTTCCGAGCGCAGGCCAGGCCGATGCCGTTGGCACCGCCGGTGATGACAGCAACTCTTCCGTGAAGTTCAGACACAATCGTTTCCTTCATCAAGCTGTGGGTGGGGTTGTCGGACCGCGATCACGCAAGGCCTCAGACAGGCGAGGGGACCCAGAGTCCGACGTCGTCGCGCTGCTTGAGCATGACCGGGAGCATCACCTCGGTCATGGCGCCACCGGTGCCCCACTGATCCTGAGTGTCCGAACGAGTCGGGTCGTATACCGATGGCTCCCAGGTGTTCTCGTCGACTGTCTCGAGCTCGGTCGTGTACTCGATGACATTGTCCAGCGGGTCGAGAAAATAGGAGAACGTGTTGTCGCCGGCACCGTGCCGGCCCGGGCCCCACAGCGGCCGGTAGCCACTGCGAATCATCCGGCCGGTGCCGCGCATGTACTCGTCGATACCACGCATCTCGAAGGAGATGTGATTCAGGGACGTGGAGGGCGCCTGTGAGATCGCCAGGATGTGATGTTGAGAACTGCTGCGCATGAAGCACATCAGATCGCCCAGCCAGTCCGACAACCGGAATCCGAGGTGCTGTTCGTAGAACGCCTTGGTCCTCTGGACGTCCGTCGAGTTGATCACGACGTGGCTGAGCTTGCGCGGAATGGACTCCCTTTCCTCGAGCAGTCGGAACGGACGCTGCTCCACGTCTGCGGACACCTCGATCAGACGACCGTCCACGTCGAAGAACCGCAAGCCGTAGCCACCGCCGGGGGTTGTCATGACGGACGGTTCACGGTTCATCGTGACCCCGGCCCGACCCAGACGCTCAGCCAGCAGATCGACCTCACCGATGGACTCCGCCCCGAACGACACGAGGTCGAGACGCTTCTGCCGGTCCTCTCGGAGGCGCAGAATGTAGTGCTCGGGATCGGCGGGAGAACCGAAGAACGTCACACCCGAGTCATCGGCTATGGGCGTGAGGCCCCACACCTTCGTGTAGAACTCCACAGCCTGGTCGTAGTTCGGCACGGCAAGACCGACATGCCGCAAATGCGTGATCGGACTGAATCCGGATGCCATCGGTGAACTCCTCGACTCTCGACCGCGCCCCGGGCGGGGCGCCGATGACATCACGGTAGTGGCGTCGATCACGCGGCACCAACAATGTTTTGCGATGCTTTGCTATCGACGCGATCAATTGTGGGCGTACCGTCTGATCATGGATTTTCGGCAGGTCGACCTGAACCTTCTGGTGGCATTCGACGTCCTCATGTCCGAGCAGAACGTGACTGCGGCTGCGCGCCGACTGTCCGTGGGGCAGTCGGCCATGAGTTCGACGTTGTCGAGGTTGCGAGCATTGCTGGACGATCCGGTCCTCGAGCGCAGGGGCCGGACCATGTTCCCGACTCCTCTGGCTCAGTCGCTCGTGGGCCCCGTGCGGGAGGCGCTGACCAAGTTCAATTCGGTTCTGACCGAACCACCCTCGTTCGAGCCGGCGCAGGATCACCGAAGCTTCACAGTGATGGCGAGTGATTACGCCTCCATGGCGGTGCTCCAGCCGCTACTCGTCGCGCTACCGACCGAGGCGCCGCACGTGGAGCTACGCATTCAACCGGTTTCTGCGAGCTTTCTCGACGATCTGACGGCCGACAATGTCGATCTGACGATCGTTCCACTGGCAGCCGCCGACACGATCACCGATTCGTTCGAATTCCAGACGCTCTACACCGACCCGTATGTCATTGCCGTGGACGCGGACAACCCACTCGTCTCGGATGGCATCACACTGGAGCAGTTCTCGTCGCTGCCCTACCTCGCAAGTAACGACGGCAACGCCCCCACCATCGTCGAGACACAGTTGGACCGACTCGGAATTCCGCGGAGACTGGACGTGACCACAGGCTTCGGCATTGCGCCATTCCTGCTGCGCGACACGCCCTTCGTCTCCGTCATTCCCGCCAGTCTGGCGTCGACGGTCGCCGAGGGCGCGCGGTTGAAGTTGCTCACGCCACCCATGCCGCTGGAACCGATCACCGAGGTCATGGTCTGGGCTGGTCGAAACCACGACGACCCCAGCCACCGTTGGTTGCGGGAGCGGCTGGCCGACATTGCCTCGCAACGAACGTGGCCCGGGGCAGCAGGAACCGCACGATGAGCGAGAGAAGGGAGTCCGGCACCGGCCATCTGCCCCATCACGTGCTCGAGCAGCTCAGCCGTATCGACTTGAATCTGCTGATCGCGTTCGAGGCGTTGATGTCCGAACGAAGCGTCACCGGTGCGGCTGCCCGCCTGAGGGTGGGGCAACCTGCGATGAGCTCGACCCTGGCTCGCTTACGCAAACTCCTCAAGGATCCGATCCTTGTTCGGCAGGGCCGAGTGATGATCGCGACTCCACTCGCGAACGCGTTGACCGGTCCGGTCAGCGACGCGTTGGCCGAGCTCCAGGTGACGTTGTCGTCCCTCGGATCGTTCGACCCCGAAGTCGACGAGCATTCCTTCTCGGTGATTGCGAGCGATTTCGCGGCGGCGGCGCTTCTACACCCCCTCCTGGTGGAAATATCGTCGAAGTACCCGAACATCCGGCTGGAGATGAGGACTGTCTCCTACGACATTCCCGACGAAATGCTCCGCGGGCGCGTCGACGTGATCGTGCTGCCGAGAGAGTCCATCTCGTCGTTCCCCGCATTGTGGAGGGACAACGTCCGCCGCGAGGTGCTCTACCGTGACCGCTACGTTCTGGCAGCGGACGCCGCCAACGGAGCTGTCCGTCCGGCGATGACGGTCGAGGAGTTCAGCGCAATGCCCTACCTCGCGGCGACCTTCGGCAACGGGTCACGGCCCTCTCTGGGTGACGCGAACCTCGATGTGCTCGGCATTCCGCGCAGAGTCGAAGTCAGCACCAGTGCCACAGTGGCCCCGTTCATGTTGCGCAACAGCCCATTGGTGACACTGATCCCCAGGACCCTCGCGACCCGAGTGGCGGAAGCCGCCAATCTGCAGCTCATCGATCCACCCATGCAGTTGGAGCCGATCACCGAGACGCTCATCTGGCTTCGCCGGCTCGACCGGGATCCTGCTCAGGCATGGTTCCGAGGCCGCCTGCGCGCGCAGGCGGCCAAGCTCGTCGCCACCCCGACTCGCTGACCGACGTTGTCAGGCCGGGTTACGGCCGACGAAGAACTCGCGGAGCGGGTCCATGGAAGGTTCGAAGCCGGAGTCGATGAGGCCCTTGCGGAGAGCGAGCATCTGGCCGTCGTGGATTCGCTGGGTCGGCTGACGCAGTGGGCCACCGTTGTATCCCTGCAGCCATCCCTGGAACTTCCAGGACTGGCGGTTGATGAACGCACCACCATTGAGCGCCTGCCCCAGGGCCGCCTTGGCCTTGCGCGCAGGATGCGTCTGCCAGAACAGTTCCGAAGCGTCGTCGAGCTTGCCGTCGGCGACCAGGCTCATCACCTGCGGGATGATGGGCCCGTAGAACTCGTGGTCACTGGTTGCCGAGAGCTGAATGGGCATCACCTGTGACAAGGGGATCAGATCGGCCTCGATGGGTACGGAGATGACGACTTCATCACCGAAGAGGCGGTGGCAGTCGATGATTCCCTGGATGTAGGGGAACCCGCCTTCAGCCTTGATGACGGCGATGTTCGGGCAATCGTCGAGCAGGCGACGGATCAGGCGGGTGGGAATGTCCGAAGGATGGATTCGCGGACTGAAACCCCACAGGTACATCGGGAAGACGATGACGGCGAGATCGGTGGCGTCACACACCGCCTTCGTGTACTGGTAGATCTCCTCTTCCGACTCCGGATAGAAGTTCGGCGGGTACGAACACAGCACGATATCGGCGCCCGCCTCCTCGGCCCCGCGAACGGCTTCGATGTTGTCGGCGAGTGTGCTCCAACTGCCGTGGTGTACGACGACGAAGTCCTTGTCGGCCTCATCGCGGGCAATGCGAAGGAAGTCCAAGTACTCCGGCAGGGTGATGTTGACCTCAGACACCCCGAGCGTCCCGAGAAATCCGTGTTCTTTCGCTCGACGAATGTCGTGGCGTATGCCTGCCTCATTGATGGACTTCAGATCGCCGGTGAACGACGGGATCGTGCAATTCACAGCGCCGACAAGCTTCTCACGAGCCCATTCGCGAGCCTCGGTACGGGTGTAGACAGCCATTATGTTTCCTCTCGGGAGTTGTACTCGAAATTCGGGTTTTTCATTGTGAGGCGATTGTCACGACGCGCCGGCACCCTCCCAGGCGAGATATTTCATCTCCATGTATTCGTCGATGCCGTACACCGAACCCTCTCGACCCAGACCTGACTGCTTGACGCCGCCGAAGGGCGCGATCTCGTTGGAGATCAGACCGGTGTTGATGCCGATCATTCCCGCCTCGACGGCTGCGCTGACCCGCCACGTGCGCTCCGCGTCGCGCGTGAAAAGATAAGCGGCCAGGCCGAATTCGGTATCGTTGGCCATACGGATCGCATCGCCCTCCGCTTCGAATCGGATCAACGGGGTAACGGGTCCGAACGTTTCATCGCGTGTGATGCGCATCGTGGAATCGACATCGGCGAGCACAGTGGGTTCGTAGAACAAGCCGCCGAGATCGTGACGCCGACCGCCGCAGAGCACACGGGCACCTCGACCCACTGCGTCGGACACATGCTCCTGAATTTTCGTGACCGCGTCGACGTCGATGAGCGGTCCCTGCTGGACGCCGGGGTCGAATCCGTCACCGACGACGAGGCCCTCGACCTTCCGGGTCAGCGCTGCGGCAAAACGCTCGTAGATACCGGACTGCACATAGACCCGGTTGGCACTGATGCACGCCTGGCCCGTGTTGCGGTACTTCGTGGCGATAACGCCGTCTACTGCCTCGTCGAGATCGGCGTCGTCGAAGACCAGGACCGGCGCATTGCCACCTAGTTCCATGGAGGTCTTCTTGACCGTGAGCGCTGCTTGGGCCAGCAGTAGTCGGCCGATCTCGGTCGACCCCGTGAAGCTGACCTTGCGGACGATGGGACTACCGGTCAGCACCGGTCCGATCTCCCGCGCGTCGCCGACCACGATGTTCAGCACCCCCGCCGGAACGCCGGCTCGTTCGGCGAGCTCGGCCAGAGCCAGCGCAGTCAGTGGCGTCTGTTCGGCGGGCTTCACCACCATCGTGCACCCGGCGGCGAGTGCGGGAGCTGCCTTGCGAGTGATCATCGCGGCGGGAAAATTCCATGGCGTGATGGCTGCGCAGACGCCGATCGCCTCCCGCAACACCACGACTCGTCGAGACGATTCGGGAGCGGGGAAGATATCGCCGCGAACACGCTTGGCCTCCTCACCGAACCACTCGATGAAGGACGCTGCATAGTTCATCTCGCCGACCGCCTCGGCCAAGGGCTTACCTTCTTCGAGAACGATGAGCCGCGCCAAGTCCTCGGTGTTGTCCCGGACCAGCTCGAACCACCGACGCAAGATGTTCGCGCGTTCCTTGCCGGACAGTCCACGCCATGCGGGCAGGGCGCGGTAGGCAGCGGTGACGGCGAGCTCGGTTTCCTTCGCGCCGGACGAAGGCAGGTCGGCGATGGGTTCACCGGTGGAGGGGTTGTGCACAATCAGACGTTCGCCACCGTCTCGCGTGAGCCATTGCCCGTCGACGTAGGAAGATGACCTGGACAGTGCCAGGTCGGCGAGACCGTGGCCGGATCTGTGTTCGGCGTCGAGTGAAGTAGTCATCGGTGCACCTTCATTTCCGGACTGGCGGGATCGAGATGGGCAGTGGGACTCCGAGTCCCAGGCGGCGGGCCTCGGCCAGGCACATAGCCGCAACGGCGATGTCCTGCACCGCTGAGCCGACCGACTTGTACAACAGGATCTGGTCGTCGTCGGTTCGGCCCGGATGTCTGTTCGCCGCGAGGTCTGCCAGCGAGATGGTTTTCTTCCCGAGATCGATGCCTGCTGCCGTGGCAGCGAGAGCATCTCCGGTGTCGTGCAGGACCTCGTCCACCATGTCCGCGACGATGAGATCGGCGCGATCCATCAGTTCGACATCGACCTCGTGTTGTTCGGGGAGGGTCGATCCGACAGAGACAACCGTGGTTCCGGGGCGGAGCCAGGCACCGCGAACGGTGGGTGACTCATCGCGCGAACGGGCCGCGCAAATCACCAGGTTTGCTCCCGCAACCGCACTCTCGGCATCGTCGGCGGCGGTCACGCGTACATCCGTGTCCTGGAAATCTGCGACGAACCGAAGTCGACTCTCTTCCCGGGGGCTCCACACGCTGACCGAGGACGGGGTGCTTGCCGAGGCGAGAGCACTCAGGTGCTTAACCGCTTCGAAACCGGAGCCGATGACGGCGACGTCGAGATCGCCGGGGCCCGCCAGGAGCTGAGCGGCGAGCGCCGAGGTGGCGGCAGTCCGGAAACCCGTGATCGACTGGCCATCCATCAACGCCACGAGCTCGGCAGTGTGCTCGTCGAACAGGGGAATGAGGTAGGACACCTGACGGGCCGTCATGGATGCGGCAATATGCTTGGCGCCCATGACACCGCCGGCCGATACCCCGGTGAGGGTCCGAAGCCAGCTGGCGTCACCGCGAGCCATCGAGCGTTCCGGGTAACGGGAGTCTCCGACATCGCCGGCGTACGCGGCACGGAGTGCCTCGATTGCCTGCGCCCAGCCGAACGATGCACGGACGGTCCGGTCGTCCAGCAAGAGCGTCACGAGGCGGACATTCGGCGATCGCGAGCTTGCGCCGACACTGCACCGCGTCTGCCACCGCCGTGCTGACTGTGTTCGAGTCGAATCATTGAGGTCACCTAGTTCGGTCCGGGTAGTCCGCGAGCAACGGATGCGCGGCAAGGGCTGCGGCGCGAACATCAGGCTAGGCCGCGTCGATGAGCCGCAGAAACGATTCGTGTCGATGCGAGAGCATCGACCACATCGATAACAGGTGCACACCAGGGGGCTCTCCGCTCCCGTTTCGCCTGTCGAATCCATCGATCTCATCGATTTATCGGCATCGAATTTTTCACCTTCCGGCGTTGTGATGGCGGTCATACTATGACTTCACCATCAGAGCTTCACCCTGATCGACTCGGTGCTTGCAAGGGAGCTACATGACAGTCATCACGCCCACCATCGCTTCGGATGTCACGCCGATCCTCGACCGCGTCGAGACGGAACTCGAGAACAATCGAGTACCGGCGGAGATCTGGAACAACGACGCGGTCTTTCGCGCCGAAATGGACCAGGTGTTCGGTACGTGCTGGGTCTTCGTCGCGCACGAAAGCGAGATCCCCAACGCCGGCGACTTCGTGCAGCGCCGCATCGGACTCGACCCCGTGATCGTCACGCGCGATGGTTCAAGCGGCATCAACGTCTTGTCCAATTACTGCCGCCACCGCGGCACCCAGGTCTGCCAGACGGACACCGGAAACTCTCGATTCTTCAAATGCCCGTATCACGGCTGGACTTATTCCAACAACGGCGACCTGATCGGCACACCACACATGCGCGCGGCCTACGGCACGCGAATGGATCCGAAGGAGTGGGGTCTCAAGAGGGCACCACGGGTCGACGTCCGCTCGGGCTTCATCTTCGCGTCGCTGGCAGCGGAGGGTCCCTCGTTGGAGGAGTACCTAGGCGGGGCCGGCTGGATGCTGGACGTCCTGGTGAAGCTGGCACCCGGCGGTATGAAGATCGCCGGCCCACCCGAGAGATACCAGATCAACGCGGACTGGAAGGCCGGCGCCGAAAACTTTTCCGGTGACGCCTACCACGTCGACACCTTGCACTGGAGCAACGAAGAGGTGGGAATGGTCCAAGGCCTGGGTGCCAACGCCGAGATGATCAATTCGTACGTTTTCGATGGCGGCCACGGGACGCTCGGTCTGCCGTGGCCGCAACTCGGACTGCCCTTGTGGGGCTATTCACCGGAAACCGTTGCCAAATTCGACCTTTCGGCCTTCGACGACGCTCAGCGGTATGTCCTCGAGACCAACCCGCCGACGATTGGCAACATCTTCCCGAATTTCAGTTACCTGCGCGCCTTCGCCCCCACGGTTCCCGGTGGCCCTCCAGCGGTCGTCACGACCTTCCGGGTGTGGCAGCCCATCGCCCCGGGCAAGATGGAGCTGTGGAACTGGCAGTTCGTCTACGAGTGCCAGAGTGAGCAGGAGCAGCTCGATGCCTACGTGACGGGCCAGTTGCTCTTCGGATCCGCCGGAACCTTCGAAACGGACGACACCGTCGCCTGGGAGGGTTCAGCCCGCGCGGCGAAGAGCGCATGGATGCAACGCGAAGACTTGAGCTTCAACTTCGAGCAGGCCGGTAGAACCACGGTCGACACCGCACCCGACCCCGACTATCACGGCCCGGGGATCAAGCGGCGCACCGGTTTCGGCGAATTCGCTCAGCTGGCGTTCTACAAGCACTGGCTCGCCACCATGCGTGGCAACCTGTCTTCCGAGACGATTGACGGGCGGTCCGCGTGATGACCACCGTCGACATCTCCGACCTCGCACCCACTGCTGTTCACCCGAGCCCCCTGACAGACCTCGATCTGCAGAACACTGCGACTCGGTTCCTGGCCCTCGAAGCAAAGTTGTTGGACGAGGCCGACGAGGAAGAATGGTTCCTGCTCCTCGATCCCGAACTGCTGTACACGATCCCGATCAGACAGGCGACCGAGAGGCGGTCGGACGAAGTCGATCGCTCCGCGTATCGGGTCCGCGACACCTTGGCGCACGTACGTCTGCGCATCGATCGACTGGCTACTTCTCAGGCGTACTCGGAGATCCCGCCCTCGCGCACCATGCGTCTCGTCGGGTCGGTCCTGGCTCGACCGACCGACCGTGACGGCGTCATCTCGGTCTCGAGCGCCGTACTGCTGTACCGCCAGAGAGGAATCGATCCGCACTTCGATCTCCTCCCCTACCGGCGCAACGACGAGCTTCGACTCACCGCGGACGGGCCGCGACTCCTGCGCAGGGAGATTCTCCTGACCGAAGTCGCGATCGCCACTCCCAACCTCGGACTGTTTCTGTGAGCAAAGGATCTTCTCGATGAGTGACCAGACCGTCGTCCGTCTGGACGCCGCCCGGTGTCGTTCCTACGGCATCTGCACGAGCATTCTGCCCGATGTCTTCGATCTTCCGGCAGACGCCCCGGCTGCGGTCCTGCTACGTCACGAGGTCGATCCTGACGATGTCGACGACCTCGCAGAGGCAGTAAGGGCGTGCCCTGCACAGGCCATTCTTCAAGGTCCCGGGCCGTCGTGATGGGCGCCTTGTCGGGCACGGACAACGTCGTCGTGGTCGGGGCGTCCGCGGCGGGCCTTGCCGCAGCAGATGGGCTCCGTGAGGGCGGGTTCGAAGGTCGGATAACCGTCCTGGGTTCCGAATTGCACCATCCCTACGACCGTCCGACGCTGTCGAAAGGGTTGCTTCTCGGCCGTGGCGAACCGGAGCTTCTCGAGATCCGCTCCACAGAGAGACTCAGCGAGAACCGTATTTCGCTCATGCTCGGTCACCGAGCAGTGGGACTCGACGTGGATCGCGGGTACGTGATCACCGATCACGGTGAAACGCTGCCGTGGGACGCCGTTGTCCTGGCGTGCGGTGGTCGCCCACGGGTACTCACCACGGTCGAGGGCGAACCGCTTCCGGTCCTCCGGACCCCGGAGGATCTCGGTGCCCTCCGGCGGGCAGCCGCCCGCCACGGGGACGTGACCGTCGTCGGCGCCGGTCTGATCGGGCTCGAGATCGCTGCCGGACTCACGGCCCATGGTGTGTCGATCACAGTTCTGCACGACACAGAGCGACCTCTGGAGGCCATCGTCGGCCCCGAACTCGGCCAGGTCCTCGCCGACCTGCACACCAAGCACGGTGTGCGACTGAAGATGTCGAGCGCAGTCACGTCCGTGACGGGTGGACTGGGCGCATACACGCTGCACCTGGCGGACGGCTCGACGCATCGGACCTCCTACGTGATCGCCGGCATCGGAGTCGACCCCGACGTGGAGTGGCTTCTGGGCTCGGGTGTCGCCCTCGACAGAGGCGTACTCACCGACACAGCCGGTCGAACCAACATCCGCGGCGTGTGGGCGGCCGGCGACGTCGCCCGATCCGCTCACCCGATGTTCCGCGAGCCGATGCGCATCGAGCACTGGACACACGCCGTCGAGAAGGGCAGGCACGTCGGGCTCAACATCGCCCGCGGCTCCGGCGAGCCCTTCGGCGGCGTGCCCTACTTCTGGAGTGATCAGTTCGGGCATCGGTTCCACAGCTACGGTCGACGGGCCCCCGGTGACGAGATCTTCGTTGCAGAGGGGTCGTTGTTCACCGACGAATTCCTGGTCCTGTTCGGCCAGGGCGGTGAGTTCCACTCCGTGTTCGCCAGTGGGCTCTCTCGGTCACTGCGCGGGTACAAGAAGCTACTCGCTCGTGGCGGCACCTGGGACGAGGCCCTCGCTCTCGCACACGCGGCGAACTCCGATCAGGCACGGTCAGTTGCCCGTTGATCGGTGTCGCCACAGTCGATCCACTCCCCCATTTCACGCCAGTCACCTCTCTCGAAGGACTACAGCCATGCAACTTCTCGATGACCACGTCGTCCTCATCACCGGTTCGGGGTCCGGTCTCGGACTCGGCATCGCCCGACACTTCCGTGACGAGGGCGCGACGCTGGCATTGTTCGAATACGACGACAAGAAGTTCGCGACGCTTCGGGAAGAGTTCGGCAGCGACGCACTGGTGGTACAGGGAGACGTCCGCAGCATCGCCGACCTGACCCGTTGCCGCGACGAGATCGTTGCTCGATTCGGACGGTTGACGAGCATAGTTGGCGCGCAGGGAATTTGGGACGGCAACGTTCGGCTGGCCGACACACCGGTGGAGCGTGTCGACACTCTCCTCGACGAAGTCTTCAGCATCAACGTCAAGGGCTATGTCCTGACCGCGCGGATCTTCCTCGACCTGCTCGAGGCCGAAAAGGGTGCCGTCGTATGGACCTGTTCGCAGGCGGCGTTCGCCGCGGACGGCGGCGGAGTGGCCTACACCGCAAGCAAGGGCGCCATTCGCGCTCTGGTCAATCAGATGTCATTCGAGTTCGCGCCGCGGATCCGTGTCAACGCCGTGGCACCGACCGGAATCGCCAACAGTCAGCTGCGCGGGCCGGCTGCACTCGATCTCGAGAACTCTCTGCAGTCCGACATTCCGGCCGACGTGTACCGACAGCAGTTCGAATGGCTGGCTCCGCTTCAGCACATGCCGACGCCCGAGGAGTACGGCCCGCTCTACGCATTCCTGGCGTCTCGACACAACACGGTCATGACCGGGCAGACCGTGCTGGCGGATTCGGGATCCCTGAATCGGGCACTGATCAGCATCCCCGAACTTCTCGCCACGATGCCGGGTGCCTGAGCACCCTCGTTCCGCACCTTCATTTCACGCAACAGAGAGAGCCTGATGTTCGAATACTTTCCGGGCAACTACGTCTGGAACATGTCCGTGGTAGGTGCCATGAACTCCGGCGGACGCATCGACGAGGTCGATCGTGCGTGCCGCCCGCTGCTCGAGGCCGCGAAAGGCGGTAGCGATGCCGGCACGGGCGAGTTCTTGAAGGTCTGGACCGGCCTCACGGATTCGCTGGTGGAGTCGGCTCGGACCGCGGAGAAGGCGGGCCACGATCTGACCGCCGGCGGGATCTATGCCCGTGCCACGAACTATCTGTGCACCGCTGAGCGGATGCTCTCCGCGAGCCACCCCGACCGCGCGTCCATCTACCGCCGGGTGATGGAGCTGGCCCAGAAGGGTTTCGACCTTCGCGACCACCGCATCACTCGGGTTGCCATCCCCTTCGAGGACACGACTCTGCCCGGCTATTTCTCGGCGGCTCCGGCGACGGCGGACGGGCCGGCTCCGGTCATCATGCTCATCAACGGCCTGGACTCGACCAAAGAGCACATGTACATCTCGGGATTCTGGGCCGAGTTGGCAGATCGGGGCATCTCGTGTCTGATGCTCGACCAACCCGGCTCAGGGGAGGCACTTCGTCTGCAAGGTCTGACGGCACGTCGCGAATCCGAGACCTGGGCCGGCTGGGTCGTCGACTGGCTGACTGCACGAGAGGACGTCGACACCGCCCGAATGGGAGTCGTGGGCTGGTCGCTGGGTGGCTACTACTCGCCTCGGGTCGCGGCTTTCGAGAAGCGCTTCGCCCTGTGCGTCGCCTGGGGAGCGAACCACAACTGGGGTGCGGTGCAGCGTCGGCGGCTCGACCGGGAGGGCGAGCACCCGGTTCCGCACTACTGGGACCACGTCTTGTGGGTCTGGGGCCACGACGATCTCGACGAGTTCATCGACTTCGCCGACTCGATCCACCTCGATGGAGTCGTGGAGAAGATCACGGTGCCGTTCCTCATCGTGCACGGAGAGAACGATCGACAGATTCCCTTGGAGTATGCGCACCGGTCCTACGACCAAGCGGTGAACGCGCCTTCTCGCGAGCTTCGTATCTTCACCGCTGAGCAGGGCGGTGCGGAGCACATCGGGATCGATGACCTGCCCCGAGTCGGCACCGACATCGCTGATTGGGTCTCCGACACCTTCGCGGCGGTGGTCTCGCAACCGACCGGCTAGCACCCCGACCGATCACAACGTCCACCGATCACTCTGCTGAGGCTCCGGACCGGCGCCGCCCGTGCATCGGCCGCCCTCATCGCAGCCACCTCATGGGGGCGGCTGAGCCCCCACCACAACGACAGGAGCTTCGCCATGCGTTTCGCCACGTGGGTTCACGCTGGTCGAACCACCTCCGGCGTCGTCAGCGACGACGGACTGCACGCGTTCGAACGGCAGGGATCCATCCTCGAAGTCGTTCGCGCCGGACTCCCCGCCGCCCTCGAGGCCGGTTCCGAGGCACTGGGTCATCGTCCCGTCCAACTTGCCGACGTACGCCTGCTGCCACCGTTGGACCCCCCCACGGTGCGCGACTTCGCAGCATTCGAGGAACACATGGACGGGGCCGGCCGATCGATGGCAGCAGCCCACGAAGTCGAGCCCGAGTGGTACAAGAGACCGGTCTTCTACTTCAGTAATCCCTACGCGATGATCGGTGCCCACGACGACGTGGCCGTGCCCCCGGCATGCCAGGTCCTGGACTACGAACTCGAGATCGCAGCCGTCGTATCCCGGGATGGAATGTCCATCGCCCCGGACAAGGCTCGCGACCACATCTTCGGATACACGATCTTCAACGACTGGTCGGCTCGTGACACCCAACTCGCAGAGATGAAAGTCGGCCTCGGGCCGACCAAGGGCAAGGACTTCGCCACCACACTCGGGCCCTTCCTCGTGACGGCCGACGAACTCGATCCTCACCTGACCTCCGACGGCCTCCTGGATATCGACGGCACGGTCTCGGTGAACGGCACAGTCACCGGCCGGGACAACCTGCGCAACATGAGCTGGTCGTTCAACGAACTCGTGGCCCAAGCGTCACGCGGGACATGGGTCAAGGCCGGGGACGTCCTGGGATCCGGAACTTTCGGTAACGGCGGATGTCTCGGTGAACTGTGGGGTCGCTCCGGTACTCGCACCCCTGCGCCACTCCAGCCCGGCGACGTGGTCGAGATGACGGTGGCGACCCTCGGGACGATTCGCAACACCGTCGTTCGAGGCCCGGATGTGCCGGCTGTCCGCGAGGCACGTCGGCACGATTGGAACACGCAGCGCAGCAACTGAACTCAAGTCGAGTCGACCGGTAGATCGTTCGCATCGACGACACCGCCGACATGGCGGTGTCGTCGATGCGTGCATTCACGCGTCGTGGTCGCGCCGGCTCACCATCGATTCACCGAACCACTGCATCGAACGCTCCGGGGGTAATTACGTGACATCTAAATCCAACACCAGACGGCTGATCACGGAGATCGGCTGGTATCTCGCGGAAGGCGGTGCAGGTATCGCATCGACCCATGTCCCTTTCGACGGTGACTTCTGGGCAGAGAAGAGGTTGCAGCGCCAGACCGACCATCAATTCGCAGAGCTCGTGGAGGCGGCGAACATCGACCTCGCGAACGACAGAGTGTGAGTTGCACTCGCCCAGTCATTCCTCAGCGGCGTGCAGCCAGCGCTGGTCGGCGCGAGCCGCACCAAAGAGTTGGGCGTCGTGTCGGCGAGCCTCCGGTTCTCGTTGCACGTCGAAGACACCGGGGAGGGCAGGTCCTGACTGCTCGGCGAACGTCACGACGAGTGGTCACGCCGTGCTGTCAAGCCACCTCCCCGCGACGACCGACAGTCAGCCTTACACGAGGCGACGCGTGAGATACGCGCTGACGATCTGGTTGAACTCGTCGGCGCGCTCGACCTGCGACCAGTGTCCGCACTGGCTGAAGATGTGGGCGTCCGCGTGCGGAATCACGTTGAGCAGCTCCCACGTTCGCGACACCGGGATGACCACGTCCTGCACCCCGTGGATCAGGAGTACCGGGATCTCGAGCTTGCCGAGAACGTCGAAGTCGAGGGGCAGTTCGGTGCGGTCCCGGTCGCGGGCGGCGACGACGTCCGCGAGTCTGTCGGACGCGGTGTCGTTCAGGGCAGACTGGTAGCGCAGTGTCACGAGCTCGTCGGTGACCAGTGAGGTGTCGACGACAAACTGCTCGAGGGTTTGGCGGATGCCCTCCTCGCTGAGTTGAGGGTTCGAGTGCCCTTTGAGTGCTCCGGTCAGCTTTGCGCCGCCCGTGCCCATGGAGACGATTCCGAGGAGACGCTCGGGGAAGTCGATGGCGAATTGGAACGCCAACCATCCGCCGAGTGAGTTCCCGACGATCCAGGTCTTCTCGATGCCCAGTGCATCGAGGACACGTACTGCGTGGCGAACCCATTCGCGAATGCCGTACTCGGTGCCCTCGGCGACGACGCTCTGGCCGTAGCCGATGGAGTCTATGGCGATGCAGCGACCGTGCTCGGCGAGCTGCGGGAGATTGAGCCACCAGTTCGCGGCGGCCGTCACGCCGGTGCCCGATCCGTGCAGGAACAGGATCGGTGTGCCTTCTCCGAGTTCGTGGTAGTGAGTGAGTTCGCCCGGGGCGGTGGGTAACCACTTGTCTTCGAGGCCGAAGAAGGCGTCGGTGGTGTACGAGGGAACGTCGACGGGGGCACTCATGGGGATCTCCTGTGTCGGTCGAGAGGGTCGGTTCGGTGCGCTGCCGAGGCGAGTCAAGCCCGTGCGGCGACGAGGTCGAGCGCGATGTCGGTGATCAGGTCTTCCTGGCCACCGACCAGGCCGCGTTCACCCACGGCGAGCAGGATGGCGCGGGTGTCGAGTCCGTACTGCCGCGCAGCGGTTTCGGCGTGCCGGAGGAAGCTCGAGTAGACCCCTGCGTAGCCGAGGGTCAGGGTCTCTCGGTCGACCTGGACGGGGCGGTCCTGCAGGGGGCGCACGATGTCGTCCGCGGCGTCCTGGAGGCCGAAGAGATCGCATCCATGCTTCCACCCGTTCAAGTCGGCCACGGCGACGAACGGCTCGATCGGGCAGTTGCCGGCGCCGGCGCCGTGACCTGCAAGTGAGGCGTCGACGCGGGTGACGCCTTCCTCGACGGCGACGACGGAGTTCGCGACGGACAAGGACAGGTTCTGGTGGGCGTGGATGCCGATCTGCGTGTTCGGGTCGAGGACGTCGCGGTACGCCCGCACACGCTCTCGGACACCGTTCATCGTCAGACGTCCACCGGAGTCGGTGACGTACACACAGTGTGCGCCATACGATTCCATGAGGCGCGCCTGCTCGGCGAGCTGCGCCGGTTCCGCCAGATGCGACATCATCAGGAACCCGGAGACGTCCATACCGAGTTCACGGGCTTTGTCGATGTGCTGGGCGGAGACGTCGGCTTCGGTGCAGTGCGTGGCCACGCGGACGGAGGTGACGCCCAGGTCGTGGGCCTTGGTCAGCTCGGCCACCGTGCCGACGCCGGGCAGGAGGAGGGTGGTGAGCTTGGCGCGGTGCACGGCCGAGGCCGCGGCTTCGATCCATTCCCAGTCGGTGTTGCTTCCGGGCCCGTAGGTCAGGCTGTGGCCGGCGAGGCCGTCGCCGTGGGTGACCTCGATGGCGTCGACACCGGCGGCGTCGAGGGCGCCGGCGACGCGGGCGACGGTGGCGGGATCGATGCGATGTCGCATGGCGTGCATGCCGTCTCGGAGGGTGACGTCCTGGATGTAGAGGGCGGCGCCGTCGGCGGCGAAGGCGCGCGTGGTGGTCTCGGTCATCGGGCTGTCTCCAGTGCTGCGTCGGTGGCCATCTTCTCCGCGACCTGCAGGGCGGCGGAGGTCATGATGTCGAGATTGCCGGCGTAGGCGGGCAGGTAGTGCGCGGCGCCCTCGACCTCGAGGAACACCGACACCTTCCACAGGCCCGGTCCCTTCTCGACACCGCCGGTGAGGGTGGCGACGGATTCGGCGTCGTCGAGGGCGGTGAACTGGACGTCCTGCTTGAGGCGGTAGCCGGGAACGTAGGCGGAGACGTCGGCGACCATGTCGTGAATCGACCGTCGGACGGCGTCCTGGTCGGGATCGGTGACGAGGGCGAGCACGGTGTCGCGCATGATGAGCGGCGGTTCGGCGGGGTTGAGGACGATGATGGCCTTGCCGTGGGCTGCTCCCCCGACCTTCTCGATCGCCTCTGCGGTCGTCTCGGTGAACTCGTCGATGTTCGCGCGGGTGCCGGGTCCCGCGGACTTCGAGGCGATCGAGGCGACGATCTCGGCGTAGTGCACCGCGGTGACGCGGGAGATCGCTGCCACGATGGGAATCGTGGCTTGTCCGCCGCAGGTCACCATGTTGACGTCGGGAGCGTCGAGGTGCTCGTCGAGATTGACGGCCGGTACGACGTACGGGCCCAGCGCGGCGGGGGTCAGGTCGATCAACCGCTTCCCGTGGGGTCGCAGTGCCTCTGCGTTCGCGACATGCGCCTTGGCCGAGGTGGAGTCGAAGATGATGTCGATGTCCGCGAACTCGGGGTGGTCGATCAGGCCCTGGACACCGGAATCGACTGTGCTGATGCCCATTCGGCGTGCGCGGGCCAGACCGTCGGAGTTCGGGTCGATGCCGACCAGAACGGCGATCTCGACGTTCTTCGCGACTCTCTTCAGTTTGATGACAAGGTCGGTTCCGATGTTGCCGGAACCGATGACAGCGGCTTTGGTGGGCGCCATGGTGTCTCGTTTCGTCGTGGTTCTGGTGTCGGGTGGGATGTGCTGCTCAGGCGGTGAAGGTGGCGGTGACCGTGCCGATGCCGGAGATGGTTGCTTCGTAGGTCGATCCGGCGGTGACCGGAACCATGGGTCCGAGTGCGCCGGAGAGGATGACTTCGCCTGCCTGCAGGGGCGATCGGTAGGCCAGGCTGGTGTTGGCCAGCCACACCAGTGCGTTCCACGGGCTGCCCAGGCAGTCCGATCCCCGGCCGGTGGACACCTGGTCGCCGTCGGCGGTCATGGTCATGCCGACGTCGGCGAGTTCTGGTGCGGCGGTGCGGGTGACGGTGTCGCCGAGGACGTAGAGGCCTGAGGAGGCGTTGTCGGCGACGGTGTCGGCGAGGGTGATGTCCCAGCCGGCGATTCGGCTGTCGACGATCTCGAAGGCTGCGGCGACCGTGTCGACGTAGTCGGGGGCGTCGTCAATGGTGATCTCTCGGTCGATGGTGCTGGCGAGGATGAAGGCGATCTCGGCTTCGATCCGTGGCTGCAGCAGCCGGGTGGAATCGATCTGATCGTCGGCGGAGACGTCGAAGTCGTCGAACAGGACTCCGAAGTCGGGGCGATCGACGCCCAGTTGCTTCTGCACCGCCGGAGATGTCAGGCCGATCTTGCGGCCGACGATGCGGCGACCCGTGGCGATGCGCGCCTGCACGTTTCGCGATGCGATGAGGTACGCGGTGTCGACGTCGTCGCTGGCGACGAGGTCGCGGACGGGGGCGCACGGCGTCTTCGCCGTCGACGCCTCGGCGAGACGGTCGGCGGCGGCGACGATTGGGTTCGGCACCGAGGTCACGGGGGGAACGGAAGTCATGAGAGGAACGCTATCGACGCGCCGGGGCCTGCACTAGGATCTGTCCCATGTCGCGGGATGTGGTGTCGGTGTTGCAGCGAGCCGCGTGGGTGCTCGACTCGTTTCCGGGGGGTGCGGCACTGACGCTGGCGGAGGTCGCCACCCGCACCGGACTGCCTCGCTCCACCGCTCACCGGTTGTTGGTCGATCTGACGAATCTGGGCTGGTTGACGCGCCGCGACAACACTTTCGAGCTCGGGTTGACCTTGTTCGAGTTGGGTGAGCGGGTGGGTCTGAAGCATCGCCTGCGCAGTGCCGCGTTGCCGTTCATGCAGGATCTCTTCGCGGTGACCGGGCAGACTGTGCATCTCGCGGTCAGGGACGGTGCCGACGCGGTGTACGCGGAGAAGATTCACGGGCATGCCGCGTTGCCCTTCCCCTCTCAGATCGGGGGCCGGATGCCGCTCACGTGCACGGCCGTGGGAAAGGCGCTGCTGGCCCCCGAGGATCCGGACGTTCGCGCCCGCATCCTGGCCGGTCCCCTGCGTCGATACACCGCGCACTCGATCACCGACGCCGACGTGCTCGCCCGCGAACTCGACGGGGTGCGGCGCACCGGGGTGGCCACCGAGCGCGAGGAGGCCGCTCTCGGGGGGTGCTGCCTCGCGTCGCCTGTGATCTCTCTCGGCAAACCCGTTGCTGCGCTGTCGGTGTCGGTGCCCGCTGAGCTGTTCGAGCCGCAGCTGCTCGCGCCGGCCGTGCGGACGGCGGCGTTGGCGTTGGGCCGTGTGCTCAACCGTGCGGACCCCCACGGGCGCGACGAGTGACCTCGCCGCGCACATGAGGGCCGCAGATCGGATCACTTGCTGACCAGTCCCGTCCGCTCGGCCGGCACGGTGGCCGAGCGTCCGCTGTCTACCGCGAGCTGCAGCGAGGCGCCCTTGCGGCCCCAGCCGCCGGGCAGCAGGATCACCGACACCACGGAGATGATCGAGACCACGATCAGGTAGATCACGATCGACACGCTCGAGTCGGTTGCTGCGTAGAGGGCGGTGGCGATGGTCGGCGCGAAGGCGGAGCCGACGACCTGAGAGAGGGTGTAGCCGATGGAGACTCCGGAGTAGCGGACGTCGGCGTCGAAGACCATCGAGAACAGTGAGCCCGTCACGCCGGCCGCCGGTGCCATCGCGATACCGAACACCAGTACCAGCGCCACCATGAACAGCCAGGGGTTGCCGGTGTTGATGAGGGCGAAGGCGGGTCCGATGACGATGCCCATCGCCGCGGCGCCGGCCAGGTAGAGCGTCTTTCGGCCGAAGGTGTCGGACATGGACCCGAACACCGGGTACAGGACGACAGCGACCAGTCCGGCGACGAACACTCCGGCCAGCGCCTGAGTGCGGCTGATCTCCGCCACCGACGTCGCGTAGGACACCAGGTAGGCCATGCAGATGTAGGCGAAGACGCCCTGGCTGAGATAGGTACCGGCGATGAGAAGGATCTCGCGGCGGTGCTTGCGGAAGGCTTCGACGATCGGCATCTTCGTCACCGCCTTCTCGTCGACGACCTTGGCGAAGTCGGGGCTTTCCTCGAGGGTGAGTCGGATGACGAGTCCGACGACGATGAGCACGGAGCTGACGAGGAACGGGATGCGCCAGCCCCAGGAGAGGAATTGCTCGTCGGGCAGTTGGGAGACCGCGAAGAAGGCGAGGGTGGCGAGGCTGACGCCGGCGGGGGCGCCCATCTGGGAGAAGGACCCGTAGAAGCCCTTGCGGTTCTTCGGTGCGTGTTCGACGGCCATGAGGGTGGCGCCGCCCCATTCGCCGCCGACGGCGAAGCCCTGCAGCAGCCGCAGCAGGGTCAGCAGGATCGGTGCGGCGATGCCGATGCTGGCGTAGCTGGGGAGCAGGCCCATCAGGAAGGTGGCCACTCCCATGCCGACGAGGGAGAGCACGAGCATCTTCTTGCGGCCCAGGCGATCACCGTAGTGACCGAAGACCACTCCGCCGAGTGGGCGGGCGAGGAAGCCGACTCCGAACGTGGCGAAGGACAGCAGCACCCCCATCAGGGGTGAGGCGTCGGGGAAGAAGAGTCTGGGGAACACCAGGGCGGCGGCGGTGCCGTAGATGAAGAAGTCGTAGTACTCGACGGTGGTCCCGATGAAACTGGCCATCGCCACCCGCAACGGGGAGCTCTTCGGCCGCGCCTCGGGGGACGCCGCAGGGTCGGCGATCATGAGTATCCAATCATTGAACGTCTAGAACGCTAGGGAACGGCGTGCGGGACCGGTGGTCCCGCACGGCAGGTCAGGGAACGCTGATGAAATTGGTGAAGCCGCCGTGGCGGGCGGGGAGGCTGTCGAGTGCCTCGTTGATCTTCTCCAGCGGGAAGGTGTGGTGTTCGAGGACGGACAGGTCGAGCACGCCTGCGGCGGCGAGGTCGGCCATGTCCTGTGCTTCGGCGGTGGAGAACCACAAGCTGCCGAGGACGGAGATCTGGGAGCACATCATCGAGAACAGGTCCAGCGCGGGGCGTTCCATCATGCCTCCGATGTCGACGGCCGTGCCGCCTCGGCGCAGCGTCGCCAGGGCGTCGATGATCGATTCCGCCGGCGCTCCGGGTCCGACGGAGCTGATGACGATGTCGACGCCGTCACCGCCGGTGCGTCCGCGCAGCCACTCGTTCACCTCACCGTCGCCGAGGGCGTGCACCTCGATGCGGTCGGGTGCGATGGCGCGGACGTCCTCGAGGAGTTCGGCGTTGCGGCCGGTGCCGTAGATCTTGCCGACCCCCAGGGCGAGCGCGTTGAGGCAGGCGCCCAGTCCGAGGGTGCCGGAGATTCCGTCGATGAGAACGGTGGTGCCGGGTCCGGCGCCGGCCTTGCGGAGCGCGGAGAACGCGGTGCCGAGGTAGCCGAACCGGGCCGCTTCCTCGAAGCTGACCGAGTCGGCGATCTTGACCAGGTTGCGCTGCGGAGCGGTGAGGTACTCGCTCAGTCCGCCGTAGGGGTAGGCGTCGAACAACTTCTGGCCTTCGGGGCCGAAAGCGAAGTAGCCCATGAAGGTGTACTTGTCGCAGTTCTGGTCGATGCCGTTGCGGCAGGCGCGGCACGCCCCACAGGACAGTCCCGGGTTGACGTAGACGCGATCGCCCACCGCGACGTCGGTGACCTGTTCCCCCACGGCGGTCACGACACCGGAGGAGTCGAGACCGAACACCGCCGGCAGCTGTGGGAGGGGCAGGTAGGGGAACCATTCGGCGTAGGTGGCGAGAACGTTGCGGAGGTTGGGAACGATGTTGCAGGCCTTGACTTGCACCACGACGTCGGTCGCGCGGGGGGTGGGGATCGGCAGCTGTTCGAGCTGCATCGGCTGGTCGATCTCGTGGAGGCGAGCGGCGAGCATGGTGTCGGTCATGGCGGTGGCTCCTGATGTGTGATGACTGCGCCGTTGCGCAGTGCGGGTGATCGGGTCGAGGTGTGCGCTCAGGCGCTGGGCGCGGCGGCGGCGGTCAGTGCTGCGGCGAACTCGTCGATGGTGGTGATCTCGGCGAGCAGTCCGAGCGAGTCGATGCTCGCGGCGTGCGCCTCCTGCGACGCTGCGGAGCAGGCGTCCTCGACCACGACGGTGCGGTATCCGAGGTCGCTGGCGGTACGTGCCGTTCCTTCGACGGAGAAATTCGTGGCCACCCCGGCGAAGGCGACGGTGGTGGCGTTCGCAGCGTCCAGGACCGAGGCGAGGGCGCTGTCCTGGAAGCCGCCGACGCGCTGGTGGGTGACGACGGTGTCTCCGTCGTGAGGGGTGAGCTCGGGGACGATGTCGGCCAGCGGCGACCCGTCCTGCAGGCAACCGGACTGCTGGACGATGCCCAGGATCGGCGAGTTGACCGTCAGGTCGGACAGGTCAGGCTTCCAGGCCACTCGCGTGAAGATCACGGTGCCGCCGGCGCCGCGGACGGTATCGGCCAACGCGGCGATCTTCGCGACGACATCGCGTTCGACGACCTGGGCGTGAAAGAAGTCGGCGAACGCTCCGTCGGGTCCGATGACGTCGCCCTGGCAGTGGACGACGACGAGAGCGGTGGTGCGGGGGTCGAGCTCCATAGGAGGTCTCCTGAGTGAGGCGGTCGCGGTCGACCGACGGAGCCTGCTCGACCATCGGTCAACCCTCGATCGGAGTGACCAGACGAACAGGACTGGAATGCTAGCGTTCCAGATCACGGTAACTGATGGTGACGTGGACCACAAGCCTTCTCTCCGGGTGGCATGCTCGGGACCACCGGGGAGCGGCGGAAGTCTTCCCGGGAGCGTGGGTGATGTGGTGCAGACAGCGCGGGTGTCGACACCGACGGCCGGCAGCGCTGGAATGCTAGCCTTCGTAGCTGTGGCCGGTGCCACCGTCAGGTGACGCGGACGGTCACGGCGAGACGACCAGTGCGGCACCGACACACGAATCGAGATCCGTGGGTCGAGCCCCCGCGCAGGAAGGAAATGCTGTGTCCACCAACGCTCACCTGTCCGGTGCGAGGCTGTCCACGGTCCTCTACGACACACTCAAAGGCCGACTCCTCGACGGCCGATACCGAGCCGGCGAGAAGATCGTCGTCGAGTCGGTCCGCCACGAGTTCGGGGTGAGCAAGCAACCGGTGATGGATGCGCTGCGTCGACTCTCGAGCGACGGACTGGTGTCCATCGTCCCGCAGGTCGGCATTCAGGTCGTCTCCTACACCCGCCGCGAGGTGGAGGACTTCTTCACCTTGTTCGGCGGATTCGAGGGAACCATCGCCGGGGTGGCTGCGCTACGCCGCACCGACGAGCAGCTGCGTGCACTCGACGCGGTGTCCGAGGCGGTCGACGAGTTGATCGACTCGCACGACGGTGCCGAACGTTCCCGCGGCTACCGGGCTCGCAACCGCGAATTTCACGCCGTCATCCACGACATGGCGCACTCGCGGATCATGGCCGAGACCTCCCACCGGATGTGGGACCTCTCGGACTTCCTCATCAACACCGCCGGAGCGGACGACCCGCTGTCGAGCGCGCTGGTGGAGCGCCAACACGATCACCGCAGCATCACCGATGCCATCCGCATCGGTGACGCACGTCTGGCCCGGGTGACGATGGAACAACACATCGTCGACACGGTGGCAGTGATCGGCACCGAGGAGCCCGATTCGCTCACCGGGTGAGGTCGGTGGCGGGAGCGGGCACTGCGGGCGGCATCGAACTACCGCCTCTGCGATAGCCACCGTCGATGCCCGACCGATGCGACCGCTCAGGCTCGACCGACGCCGTGATGTGGCCGACCATCGCCGCTCGCGCGACCTCGACACGTCGTTGACGGATCGCCGCCCGGATGACGTCGTGGTCGTGGTTACGGTCGACGATCACCCCCGAGGTGGTGGACGCACCCCCGGTCGTGCTGATGAGGAAGTCCGACAGGTCCCACATCCGCTCACTCTGCTCGGCCATGATCCGCGAGTGCGCCATCCGGTGGATCACCAGGTGAAACTCGCGGTTGAGCTGGCGATACCGTCTCGCCCGCTCGGTATCGTCGGCGATCGCGTGCACACCCTCGATGGCCGTCCAGGCGGCGTCGAGTTCGCCCACTTGAGCGTCCGTGCGCCGGACCGCGGCGGCGGCAGCGATCTCGGACTCGAAACTGCCGAACAGCCGGAAGAAATCCTCGACCTCCACAGCGGTGTAGGACTGGACCCGGCACCCACTCTGCGGAACGATCTCCACGATTCCCGTGGCCTCGAGCCTGCGCATCGCGTCCATCACCGGTTGTTTGCTCACCCCGAACTCCACCCGCACCTCGTCGATCGAGATGCGCGATCCCGACGTGATCCGGCCGTCGAGGATCCGCTCCTTGAGTCGGTCGAGCACCACTCGGGCCAGGCCCGGCCCTGCCGGGCGTCTCGATCCGTCGGGCTCGCTCATCCACTCACTCCTCGTCGCCGGGCGGCAATTCTAGAACTTCGGACGCAGGCTGGCATCGTCCGGACTGCGAGAACCCGGTGCGGCAGGGCATGGGTGCCGCGGAGAACGAATCGATGCGGCACCCGCGGCCCTCAGGCTCCCACGACCGTGGTCAACCCGAACCCGGCGATGAGTTCGCGAATCGGCCGGTAGTAGCTGTAGGTGACGTCGAACCCGCCGCATGCGGACATGGCGGCGTACCCGGCGATCCAGGTACGGACCTCGTGGGAGGAGTTGCCGGCGACTCTGGTCATCTCGCTCGGTGACCACTGATCCAGTTCGGTGAGATCGCCGGAGGCGAGGATCGACATCAAGGTGCGGTCCCACTCGGGGGCCAGATCCTGGATGTTCGCTGTTCCCGCGGCGAAGTCGCGGGCGGCGTCGATCACGCGTTGCTGCCGGGCGGCGCGGGCCTCCGCCGTGATGGGACCGCCTTGACCGAGCAGGGCGCGCCGTTGCTCGGCGGTGGCGGTGGCCAACCGAGGGACCGGCGGGTCGTGCGATAGCCCCCCGGAAGCAATGACCAGCACTTTGCGGTCGAGCGTGGAGACGTATCGTCCGATCGCCTCACCGAGGAGGCGGACGCGCTGCACCGGAGTGAACGGCGGCGCGACGGAGTTGACGAAGATCGGGATCACCGGTTTGGCGGCGATATCGTCGTAGAGCAGTTCCATCGGTTGCACGGCGCCGTGGTCGACCTGCATCTCCAGCGACACGGCCAGGTCGATGCCTTGGTCGATCACATACTCGGTGAGCTCACGCGCGAGATCTTCCGGGACGTCGAGCCGGCCGGCCTGGCTGCCGTAATCGCCGATGCTCTCCGCGGCGTACCCGACGCAGAACGGCGGCATCAGGTTGTAGAAGAAGCCGTTGTAGTGATCGGGCGCGATGTTGACGACCACGTCGGGGTCGTACTCGTGGACGAAACGTCGAGCCTGACCGAAGGCGGTCTCGAGTTCGGCGGTCACCTCCGCGGGCAGCTCGGCGTGTTCGAGGAGGGGGCTGTGGCTCATGGCGAGCAGCGCTACGGTCACGACTGGTTCCTTCCGGTCTCGACTCCGGCGAGCGCAGGCTCGGTGTCGGGTGCCGCTTGGGGAACGGTGATCGGCACCTGCGCCGTGCTGAACTGCGGGGCCCCGGCGTCCTCGCCGGACGCGGTGCGTGCAGTGGACACGGCCAGCACTGCGTCGAGGGCCGCATCGAGTGCGGACGACGCCTCGGCGTCGTCCCAGACCGGACCCTGGTGGCGCCAGGCGACGTATCCGTCCGGACGCACCAGAATGGCTCCGGCCTCGTGGATCTCGCTGACCGCGCGCCAGTACCCGTACGGATCCGCCGCTCCGGGTTCTCCGATCACCACGGTGCGCAGGTACGGCAGGTCCAGGTTTTCGGCGGCGTTCTTCCACGCCTGCCCGCCCAGTCCGGTGAGCAGGGTCATCATGCCCTTCCCTGTCACGTCGAGCGTCGACGTTCTGACGCCGTCCCGTCCGACCAACCAGGCATGGGGCAGCTTCGCGCCGGGTCGGGTGGTGGCCTGGAGGTAGAGCTGCTTGTCGCGGGCCCAGTGCTCGGGTTCGTCGGCGTCGACGACGGCGCCGGATTCGTAGCGTTGGTTCAGCTCGACGCCGTGGGCGTTGAACTCCGTGTTCTTCAGCTCCAGCGCCTCGTACAGACGATCGCGGAGCGCCACCCCCTCGGGCGTGCCCTCCTTCAGCTTGCTCAGACCAGCCGCCACGGGGTCGTCGCTGTCGGTGTCGAACCATTCCCGCAGTCCTGCATAGTCTTTCCTCGACTGGTTCGCGCGGGCCACGATCTGCCGACCGACCGGAACGCGCTCGGGTGAGTAACTGTCCAGCAGAGCCGTACCGGCGTGCCCCTTGACGACGAACGCCACCTTCCACGCGAGATTGAACGCGTCCTGCATCGAGGTGTTCGAGCCCAGGCCACTGCTCGGTGGGTGGCGATGCACGGCGTCACCACCGCAGAACACTCGACGGTCCTGATAGTGCTCGGCGTACTGCTGATTGACGTACCAGAACGATCGGGAGACGATGTCGAGCTCCAGCTCGGGGTCGCCGACCAGGGTGCGGATGCGCTCGATGACGGTGGCGTCGGAGACGTCCGGCTCACCGGCGGCCATGTCGAACCCCCAGCCGGCGATCCACTGATCCCACGGGCGGATCGCGCGCAGAAGCCCCATGCCGATCTCGCCGAATCCGGCTTTGGAGTTCATGATCCAGTGCAAGATGCTCGGCCGATGCGCGACGTACTTGCTCAGATCCGCGTCGAACCGGATGTAGGCGGTTCCCGCGCGGGCCAGTTCGCCTTGGAACGGGAGCTGCAGCTGTTCGGCGATCTTGGAGCGCGCACCGTCGAACCCCAGCAGGTACCGAGCCCGTTGGGTGAACACCGACCCGGAACGGACATCACGGAAACGGACGGTGACGCAGTCGTCGTCCTGGGTGTGGTCGAGGTACTCGGTATGAAAGCTGATGATCGCTCCGCGCTCGGCGGCGTTCTTGATCAACACCGGCTCCATCAGCGGCTGCGGAATGTCGAGCATCGAGCACGGGCTGCCGGCGAGGTAGTCACCGAAGCGTGGGTCGCCGGTGCCCCAGGTCTGCAACCGAACGATCTCCTCCCCCGCCAAGCTCGTGGTGAACAAGGTGTCGCCCATCTGGTCCCACGGCGTGGCGTAACGACGCGCCTCGTCCTCCACTCCGAGGTCCCGAAGCACTTCCGCCGCACGCTGATTGGTGATGTGCGCCCGCGGTGAATTGGCCACCCACGGGAAGATCGACACCGCGTGGACACGCACGCCGTAGCTGGCCAACGCCAACGCGGCCACACCTCCCGCTGGGCCGAGGCCCACCACCACGACATCGGTGTCGTAGCCGCTGCCGTCGGAGGGGAACGGGCGGAAGATCGGTTCGGGCAACTGTGAATTCTGCATGGCACCTTCTCGACGTCGAGAGACCCCGGGGCCACAAACGGCCACGTCGGGTGATCGGGGTCACTGCAACTAGCATGCCAGTTGATTCGCAATATGGGAAGAGCGAGCTCGGCCTCCAGAAAACATTTTCGCATTTCTCCTGGAGACAGCCTCGGTGATACCCGGTGCTCGCGAGGCTTGAACGCCAGGACCAGGCATCTGGAACTCTAGAAGTTCAATTTGCAGCGGTTGGTTGAGGGACGAACTCGTCCCAGAACGCTTCCAGCAGCAGAGAGGTGCGGCTGTGGTGACGGGCGATGGCGATCGACCACCTCAGAGGAGGTCCGACGATGTCGAGTATCTGCACGTCCCGCCGATGCGCGGCGATGAAGTCGGGCACCACGGCGATGCCGATGCCTGCAGCGACGTAGTTCGGGACCTGAGTCGGCTCCGCCACTTCCAGATTGACCACCCGGTGCAGACCCCTTGCGGTGAAGACCTCGTCGGTGACCATCCGATTGGTCTGGCCGGTCGGCGACTCGATCCACGTTTCCGACGCCACGTCCGACAGGTCGAGTCCCGAACGGCCGGCCAAGGGATGGTCCGGTGCCGCAATGATCACCAACGGCCCCTCGGCGAGAATCTCCAGGATGATCTTTCTGTGGGCATCAGCAGGCACTGCTCCCGGGAATCGGCCTGCGAGGAACGCGACGTCGACCTCGGACCGTAGGAGCCGTTCGACCAAACCTGCTGTTCCCACCGCATCGGAGAGCACATGCAGTGTCACATGAGGGTTCGCGTCGCCGAACCGCTTGAGTGCCGCAGGCAGGCCGATCGGCTCCGTCGACCCGATCGCACCCACTCTGAGAACGCCGTTCAGTCCGGACGCGATGTCTTGCAACGACGTTCGCGTCAGTTCGAGCTCATCGAGAATGGCGCGCGCCCGCGGAACCAGAGCCTGCCCCGCGGGGGTGAGCCTCGCAGTTCGAGCCGACCTGTCGAACAACTGCACCCGAAGATCGTGCTCAAGTGCTTTGATCGACGCGCTGACCGTCGATTGCACCGTGTGCATGTGCGCCGCGGCGGCTGCGAAGGTACCGGTCTCGACGACCGCCAGAAAGGTGTCGAGCAGACGCGAGTCCATCGTCGCATCGTAATTCTCGATCAGTTCGATCGATAATCATCGTTGGACGCAATAGCTGCGGGCCGCCATGCTCGCTTCATGAGTACGAATACAGGCCACGACGACGTTCCGTCATCGATGACGCTGACCGGGCATCAACGCTCCGTACTCGCCGGCGCCGAGGGCGGGGCGATGCGCAAAGTGATGCACACCCTGGTTCGCTACGGAGCCGTCTTCGGCGCCCGCCGATTGGTAGCTCTGGACGGACCCACGCATGTGGTCACCTCGATGGGTATGGCCGGACTAGATGCTGCTTTCGACCTCCTCGACACCCTGGTGGCCGCCGGCGTGAGAACCGTCCAACCATTCACCGTCGACCCCCGCCCGTACGACTTGGACAATGTCGACTACACCAACACCGAACTCCACGAGCTCCGAGCGCTCTACCCCCATCAGGACCGCTATGAGAATCAACTTCGGGCACTCGGACTCAAGGACGACGACGCCTACTCCTGCACCGCCTACCTGCCGGAGACAGGTAACACCCCGCGGGAGGGGCAGATCCTCTCTTGGGCGGAATCTTCGGCAGTCATCTACGCGAACTCCGTCCTGGGCGCGCGGACCAATCGCAACTCCGGCCTGATCGAGTTGATGGGCGCGATCGCCGGTTACGCACCGGAGTTCGGTCTCCTCCTCGATTCCGGTCGCAGAGCGACCTGGAACATCGAGATCCGCACCACCGCATTGCCCTCCCCCACGCTCCTGGGAGCCGTGATCGGGGCGCGGATCACCGACGGTGTGCCGTATATCAGAGGCCTCGACGGCGAGCTCACAGCGCTCGGGCCCGAAGCCCGACGGGACTATCTCAAAGACTTCGGCGCGGCAGCCGCCGCAGCAGGGGCCGTGGGCCTGTTTCACATCCACGGGATCACCCCTGAAGCGCGACGCCTGGGCCCGGCTTTGTGTGTTCGCGACGCGCAGACCGTCGTGGTCGACGACACTGCTGTCGACGACCACGCACTCGCGACCAGTCCCCGCCTCGACCGCGTCGAACACACGGACTCGGACGCCCCGACGGTCTTGATCGGGTGCCCCCACCTGTCCAAGGAACAACTCGTCACCGCAGCCCGCACCATTCTCGACGCCCTCGCTGCAGTACGACGCACCACGGTCTCGACCAGAACGATCCTCAGCACCGCCCCCACTGCGGCCAGAGCTTTCCGAACGGACCGGCCCGACATGTACGACCGGTGCCTGTCCGCCGGCATCTCGATCTCCGCGTTCTGCCCAGCGCTGCACATGAATTGCCCGTCCGCCGCTGCGAAGACTGTCATCACCAACTCCCAGAAACTACGCACGTACACCACCAGCTCATTCTTCCGAGACGGCGACGTGCTCGACCACATCGTGCACGGAACCACGACACACGCAACCGGATCCATCTCATGACCACCTTCGTGGGGCGTGTCGTCAACCCGGGAACTGTCCGGGGCGACTGCCTGGTCACACGCCGCGGGTTCAACATCCTCGCCTCGTACTTCCACGGAATCGCCCGCGCCGACCCCACCTCCCACGACCGCACCAACCCCGACCTCTATGGGCGCATTCTGGCCGGCAGCATCCTGTGTCTCAACCAGGCCGTCGGATCCACGACCGGCGGAATGATCTTGCAGTGCGCCGCCCAGCAGGGCATCGCTCCGGCCGCGATGCTCTTCGCCGACCACATCGACTCCATCTCGGCAGCCGGAATTCTGTTGGCCGACATCTGGAACGACAACCGCATCATTGCAATCGACCAACTGGGGAACGAGTTCCTCGAGGCCGTCAGCACCGGCTCGGTCGTCGAGATCGCTGCCGACGGAACCGTCACTCTTTCCTGACGGTCGACTGCCTCTCCACCCCGTCGAGAGACGACCTGATGACAGCACAACCCACCCCGCTCGGCACCGCCTCGACACGCGCCGAAGGGTTCCGCGTCAGGTACTGGAGGCTCTGATCAAGCGCCCGGTGGGACGCCGCACATAAGCACCCGGGAGCCGTCACGGTATGGCGAGCGTGACGCGCTCCCTGCTTCCGTGGTCGACCCGGTCGTGAGCAGTCGCGATGTCTGCCAACGGCATCGGTGGCGCAACCGGAAATGACAGTGCACCGGACCCGGCCGCTGCTGTCAGATCGGCAGCGGCGCTCTCCTTCGCCTCTCGAGGGAAGTCGTCGCTCCCGAGTAGTCGAAGTGTCATGTTGCTGAACAACATCGGCCAGAACGGCAGCACCGGACGGTCCGACCGCGTCCCGTAGGCAGCGACGACCGTTCCGTTGCCCGCCACCGCGGTGTCGAGTTCGACGTTCTCCGACAGAGCCACTTCCACGATGCGGTCGACCGGCCCCGACGCGAACGCGCGGATCTGATCCGCGACATCGACATCACCGAGTGCGACGACACTGTCGTGTCCCCGCTCGCGGGCGGCGTCCACATCGCCGACGGTGCGCACCGTGCCGATCACGGTCGCACCGTTCCAGCGGGCGAGTTGAGCAGCCAGCGATCCCACCGCACCCAACACTCCCTGCACCAGAACAGTTTTACCTTCCACTGAGCCGTCCCCGAAGACGGCACGATGGGCAGTGATACCCGGAATGCCCAGACACGCAACGAGGGCGTCCTCGACACCGTTCGGCGCGCCGACGGCCTGCCACTCGGGAACGACGACGTACTGCGCCGCCGTGCCCAGAGCGCGATAGGACTGCGCGCCGAAGACCCAGACCCGCTCCCCGACACGGGAGGGGTCGACACCCGGCCCCACCTCATCGACGACACCGGCCCCGTCACTGTGCGGAACGACCCGGGGGTACGGCATGCCGGATCCTTGCCAACCGCGTCTCTTCTTCGTGTCGCCCGGATTGACGGAGGACAACGAGACCCTGACGCGCACCTCGCCGGCCGCCGGTTCCGACGTCGGCATCTCCCCCAGGATCAACACCCGCGAGGGCCCCTGCTCCTCGTACCACGCAGCGATCATGGGAACTCCCGAGTCGTCGTCGGACGAGGACGCTCCTACGTCGACCGCGACCCTACCTCGAAACGAGGTAGCTGTCATACTCGAGATGTGCTCGCGCTGACGATCCTCGGCTTCCTCTTCGAAGGCCCCCTGCACGGCTACGAGTTGAAAAAACGAGTCGTCGAATTGACCGGCCACGCACGCCCCGTCAGCGACGGCACCCTCTACCCCGCCATCACGAGAATGCACCGCGCCGGCCTCGTCGATCGAGTCGAGCACGCGGGCACAGGCCCGTCCCGCTACGTCCTGACCATCACCGACGACGGCCGACGCGAACTCCGCAGGAGGCTCGGTGAGCCGGCGGAGCAGGACATCACCGACTTCACCCGCTTCGCCGTCGTCCTGACGTTTTTGTCTCTGCTGGACGAGCCTGATCAGCGGCGTGCAGTCCTGCGTCGGCGCCTCGCCTTCCTCGAACTGCCCGTCAGCTTCTTCTACGACGGCGACCGCCCCCTGCGTGCCGAGGACGTCACCGACAACTATCGACGGGGACTTCTCACCATCGCGCGAGCCACGAGCCGAGCCGAACGCGCCTGGCTGCGAGAGGCACTCGAACTCGAATGACGAGCGTTCGGACGGTGTCACGGCCTCATGACACTCAATCCCTCACTGCATGACTCTGATCGCGGCACCTGCTGTCGAACGGCGCCGCGGTGCCCCGGAAATGCGACTCCACGACTGTCGAACTTTTCGCGCATGAAGGCGGTCGGATCTGGCGTTGCGGACGAGAATACGTCGACGCCCGCCGCGGCCGCGTGAGGTACAGCAACTCCCGAGCGCGCGCGGGGCAGCAGACGAGGGCAGTGTCGGGCAGCACCCCGACACCGACTTCTATTCAGCTCGTGCTGCGCCCTGCCCACTCGAAAACGAAGCGACGACGGACGGGACAGAGTGCTCGCCGGCGTACCGGGCCATGACTTCAAGCCCCCGTACTCAGACCTTCGGCGGTCGCAATCTCGAACGGTGGTGGACGGCCATGGCTACACGACTCTTAATCCAACGGTCTATTGGACCCAGTGCAGACAAGATGGCGACGCCCTGACCAGCAGTAATGCAGCGCCAGACTCTGCCCGGAGAGCCCGAACGCGTGAGTTTCGAGCTGAAAGTCATGAATAAGTAGTGGGTGGCACCGGAACCAGAAGAGCCCCTGATCAGCATAACTGCTGATCAGGGGCTCTTTGTGGTGCGCCCACAGGGACTCGAACCCCGGACCCAGTGATTAAGAGTCACTTGCTCTACCAACTGAGCTATAGGCGCATGGTCGGAGCGGCTCGCGCTCCTCGGTGCGTGAAAGACATTAACACCTGGCGCGCAGGGAGTGAAATCGAGTCACTGACCTGCGCAGATGCTCAGCTGACGATCTTGCGGATCACCAGGATGGCGACGACGGCGCCGACGCCGATGAGCGAGAACTTCACGGCGGGCTCGTTGAGGGTGCCCACGACGCTGCGCTTGGTGTTCTCGACCAGCCGCTTCGGGTTGGCGCGCACGCTGAGCTCGTCCAGCGTCGACGCGAGCTGGTCGCGTGCGGCCTCGATGTCGCGCTCGATGTTGTCGGTGTTGCGTGCCACGAAAGCCCTCCCGGCTGGACGAAGATGCAGAACTTCTGCGGTCGCCTCAGAGCCTAGAGCACGACGCCCGGCGCGCCTGCCCGGCTCGGACGAGTCGGCTAAGTTTGGCATCGTGACCACGACCTCGAGACTGTCCGCAGGCGACGCTGCTCCCGCCCTGTCCCTCCCCGACGCCGACGGCAACACCGTGTCGCTGGCGGACTACGCCGGCCGACGCGTGGTCGTCTACTTCTACCCCGCCGCGGCGACGCCGGGGTGCACGAAGCAGGCGTGCGACTTCCGCGACAGCCTGGCGCAGCTCAACGATGCGGGCCTCGAGGTGATCGGGGTGTCGCCGGACAAGCCCGCCAAGCTGACGAAGTTCCGCGACGACGAGGGCCTCACGTTCCCGCTGCTCTCCGATCCGGAGAAGTCGACCCTGCAGGCGTGGGGCGCGTTCGGCGAGAAGTCGATGTACGGCAAAACCGTCACGGGCGTCATCCGCTCGACGTTCGTCATCGACGCCGACGGCAAGGTCGAGGTGGCTCAGTACAACGTGAAGGCCACCGGCCACGTCGCCAAGCTCATCCGCGATCTGAAGCTCTGAGCCGCCACTGCTCGGGCAGGCGGCTCAGGAACGCTGCTTCGGCCACCGCGATGGTCTCGATCTCGCTGGGGTCGACGCTCTCGTTCGGTGCGTGAATGGTCGACAGCGGCTCCTCGACGCCCATGAGGACGATCTCCGCGTCCGGAACCGCGCGCTGCAGCGCGGTGCACAGCGGAATGGAACCACCCTGCCCGGCGAACTGCACGGGCTCGCCGTAGGCGTCGCTCAGCGCGGTCATCAGCGTGCCGTACGCGGGGCCGTCCGTACGGGCGGCGAAGGGTGATCCGACGGCATCCGGCGTGACCGTCACCCGCGCGGACCACGGCGCCGCATTCGTCAGGTGAGTGACGAGCAGATCACGCGTCTTCTCGGCGTCCATGCCGGGCGGTACGCGCAGTCCGATGCGCGCGGACGCGCGAGGCACCACGGCGGCGGCGCTTCCCACCACGGGTGGGCAGTCGATGCCCATGACGGTGACGGACGGCCGGGCCCAGAGATGGTCCGCGATGGACCCGCTCCCGGTGAGCTCCACACCGTCCAGCACGCCCGCATCCGTCCGGAAACGCTCGACCGGATACTCGGCACCGTCCCACACGCCGGAACCGTCCACCCCGTCGATGGTGGTGTCTCCGTTGACGTCGTGCAGTGTGGCGAGCATTGCCACGAGGGCCACCAGTGCGTCGGGCGCAGGACCGCCGTACATGCCGGAATGCACTGCGCCGCGGAGTGTCTCGACGTCGACCCGCACGATCGCCATGCCGCGCAGCGACGTCGTCAGCGTCGGCGTTCCGACGGCGATGTTGCCCGTGTCGCCGATGACGATCACATCGGCCGCGAACAGTTCGGGACGATCGTGCACCAGGTCCTCGAGGCCACCGGTCCCGGTCTCCTCCGAGCCCTCGCACACCACCACGATGCCCACCTCCGAGTCGGAGCCGAGCGCACGGAGCGCCGCGAGGTGCATCAGCACGTTGCCCTTGCAATCGGCCGAACCGCGGCCGAACCAGCGACCGTCCCGATCGGTCAACTCGAAAGGCGCGCTCTTCCAGAGAGACTCGTCGCCCGCAGGCTGGACGTCGTAGTGCGAGTACAGCAGGACCGTCGGAGCACCGTCCGCAGCGCGGCGCCGACCGATGACGGCCGCCGATCCGTCGGACGTCTCGTGCAACTCCGTGCCCGTCACGCCGGCGTCGCGGAACGCGTCTCGTACCCACTCCGCAGCGGAGCGGCACTCGGACGGCGGCGCCTGCTCGGGATCGGCGATGGAGCGAAAGGCGACGAGGTCGGCCAGTTCGGCGCGCACTCGCGGCATGCTCGCACGCACGCGGTCTCGGAGCTCGGACAACTGCGCATCGGTACCAGAGGTCATGGAAAACAGTCTGGCACCTCGACGCGTCGACCTACTGCGGGAACTCCTGGTTCAGCCACTGCCCGGTCTGCTGCCAGTGCTTCGCCCACGCCTCGTCCTGCAGCTGCTGCGGGGACTTGTTCGGATCCTGCTCGGGCACCGGGACGGTGAACTGCGGAGCGGGTACCGCACTGGGAGAGGACGACTGCTGCTGTGGCGGCGTGGTGGTCCACGGCGTGGGCGCCGGCGCAGCGGCGGTCGGCGACCAGGGTGCTGCCGACGGCGCGGTCCAGTCGGAGGCCGCGGCGTCTGCTGCGGCGTCCTCTGTCGGAACCGGCGCTGCCGGAGCAGCGGGGGCCGGCGACGCGGCCGGAGCAGCGGGAACCACCGGTACCGCGGCTGCGGGAGCATCTGCCACCGGGGACGCGGAGCCACCGTTCGGGGCCTGCTGCTCAGCGGCGGTGTTCTGGGGCACGCTGTCCGATCCACCGGACATCACGGCAGCGGTACCGATGCCCGCCGCGACCAGCGCTGCTGCTGCAGCAGCGCCGGCGAACCCGACGAAACGGCGCGAGCGGCGACCGGTGGGAGCGACGGACGCGGCCGTCACCACCGGGATGGCCTCGGTCCGAGCATCGTCGATCGGATCGACGACAGCAGGCGCCACGACGGCGGGGAACACCTCGGTGTCGGTGTCGGACGACGTCGTGGGAGGAACGGCCTTGTCGACGGGCGTGACCTCGTCGGCGGACGCGACTCGGGGTCGAGCAGCCGCGGCGGCGGCACCTGCCACACCGGCACGTGCCGCTGCGGACTTCGAGATCGGCGACGCGGACGCGCCCGACTTCACGACGCCGGACTTCCCCGCACCGGTCGCAGACCGGCGTACCGGCTTGGCCGGGACGGGACGCGTCGGGCGCAGAGGTGGGCGGGCTGCCGCTGCGGCGGCGGCGACAGCGGAGGGTGTGGTCCGCTGCCAGGGCGCGACATCGTCGGCAGGAGGAGTGGCGTCGTCGTCGAGTGTCGCGCCGGCGGCGGGCGTGTCCGCGACGACCGGGGTGGGAGAGTCGAAGACGGGAACACCGAACGCGAGTTCGAGGATGGGCGGAGCCACGTCGATGTCAGCGGCAGCGCCCGAGGTCACGACGGACATGACACAGGCGTCGGCGACGTCCACCAGGTCCCACAGCATCGGCACCGTCAGCCCGATCTGCTCGGGCGAGAAGTCCTCGAGGTCGATCGACTCGGCGACGCCGAGGTCCGACCCGTCGATGGGAGACAGCAGGGACGCCGTCACCGTGGACCCGTCCAGGTGATACAGCAGAACGGCGGAGACCACGGTGGTGTCACCACGGGTCTCGGGTGCGCTGCTGTTGCGGGGGGTGTCGTTCATGATGTGCCTCCTCTTCTCGAAGACGAACCGGAAGCCGACACAGCCGTCGTGACTCCCCCGAGACCGGCCTGAACGATCGACTACTTGCTCCGTCAGTGAACGATGCGTCTTGTAACAGTCTCTAAACATACCGTAAGTTCATATTGAATGCAGCCGAACGGTAGCTCACTGTTCGAGAACGGTGGGTCGACCGATACTGTTGGTGACGTGGAGTCGACCGACGGAGCACCGGGGCGCAGCACCCCGATCACCGAGGAGACAGCGCACGAACAGGGCCTTCACGACGAGACCGATGTCCGCGACGGGGCCGACACCAGCGAGAACGCGGACGAGAACGAGCCCGTCGAGCTGCTCCCCCGCCGCCGCCCCACCCAGGAGCGCAGCAAACGGAAGTTCGACGCGTTGTTGACGGCGTCGCGCGAACTGTTGACCGACGTGGGGTTCGAGTCGTTCACGTGCGAGGAGGTCGCGGCCCGCGCCGGGCTGCCCATCGGCACGCTGTACCAGTTCTTCGCCAACAAGTACGTCATCGTGTGCGAACTGGGTCGCCAGGATCTCGCAGGCGTGCGCCAGGAGTTCGCCGATTTCGACGGGGAGGTTCCGTCACTCGACTGGCTACGCTTCCTCGACGACTTCCTGGACCATCTCTCCAGCCTGTGGACGTCGGATCCGTCCCGACGCGAGGTGTGGTTGGCGATGCAGTCCACCCCGGCCACACGCGCCACCGGCATGATCCACGAGAAGGCGTTCGCCGCCCAGGTGGAGCGGGTGCTCGCACCGCTCACACCCCGCACCCCACGTGCCCGCCGCAACCTCATGGCCGAGGTGCTCGTGCACGTCGTCTACTCCATGCTCAACTTCTCGGTGCAGGACGGTCAGAGTCACGCCGACGCCGTCGCCGAGCTGAAGCGCCTGATGGGCGCCTACCTGTTGGTGGCAGAAAAGGAGAGCCGACGCTGATCGCGTCGGCTCTCCTCTTCTCCGTCATTCGTCTGACGATCACTCCTCGAGGATCGCCACCGCTCCCGCCATGTCGCCGTCGTGGGTCAGCGACAGGTGGATCTTGACCGTCGGCAGGAACTCCGCGGCCATGCCGTGCAGCTTGATCGACGGACGTCCCCACGCGTCGTTGACGACCTCGATCAGCGGGTACGGGTTGTCGCCGATCTGGGGCGCACGAGCGAAACGTGATGCGGCCCAAGCCTTCAGCACCGCTTCCTTGGCGGCCCACCGCGCGGCGTAGTGCCGCGCGGGATCCGCACTGCGCGTGGCGGCGTGGCGACGCTCGCCGGCAGTGAAGCTGTCGCGGACCATGGTGGTCCCGACCTTCTCCATCTGCTCGGCGAACTCCGAGACCGACACCAGATCCAGACCGACTCCCAGGATGCTCACTCGGCCACCGTACGGTAGACGTCGTCCGCGCCGAGGCGAGAATCTTCGCTCAGCAGCAGATCGATCTCGAGCTCGTGCTTCGCATCGCTCGACGTGCCGTCGTGGCCCAGTCGGCGATCCTCCGGACGCTCGTACAGCGAGGATCCGCCGCACATCGCCTCCATCAGCCGCCGCTTGCCTGCCACCACACGTGCCTGCGCCTTCGCCGTGTACTCCTCGCGCTGCGCGGCCGGAACCGCCTCGAGGAACGCCTGCGGGTGCACCACGGCGATGATGCCGGACACATGGCCGAAGCCGAGGCTGGTCAGCAGACCGGCCTTGAACGGCAGCCGCTCCCCGAAGCGCAGCGGTTCGCGTACCCAGACCAGGTTCTCGAACTCGGTCATCGTGTCGTCGACGCAGTCGAGACTGCGGTTCGGCGGCACGACGCCCTCGGCCAGCACCTGGCAGAGACCGATCAGCTGGAAGGCGGCAGCGCCGCCCTTGCTGTGTCCGGTCAGCGACTTCTGCGAGACCACGAAGAGGGGGTTGCCCTCCGTGCGGCCCAGTGCTCGGGCCAGACGCGTGTGCATCTCCGCCTCGTTGGGATCGTTCGCGTTGGTCGACGTGTCGTGCTTGGAGACGATCGCGATGTCGTCCGCAGAGACGCCGAGTGCGCTGAGCGACAACGCCATCGCCGAGTCCTGACCGCCGCGGGCAGCGCCGAGGGCGCCGAGACCGGGAGCCGGGATCGACGTGTGCACGCCGTCACCGAAGGACTGCGCCCATCCGACGACACCGAGGACGGGGAGGCCCATCTCCAGAGCGAGGTCACCGCGAGCCAGCAGAATCGTTCCGCCGCCGTGCGACTCGACGAAGCCGCCGCGTCGACGGTCGTTGGCTCGGGAGAACCGGCGATCCGAGATGCCCTTGGCGTGCATCGCCGAGGCCTCCGCCGTCGCCGACATGTCGCCGAAGCCGATGATGCCCTCGGTGCTGAGGTCGTCGAACCCGCCGGCCACGACGAACGTCGCCTTGCCGAGCCGGATCTTGTCCACGCCCTCCTCGACCGAGACCGCCGCCGTGGCGCAGGCCGCGACCGGGTGGATCATCGCGCCGTAGGACCCGACGTACGACTGCACCACGTGCGCCGCAACGACGTTCGGCAGCGCTTCCTGCAGGATGTCGTTCGCACGAGCGTCACCCAGAAGGGTGTCGATGTACAGCGAGCGCATCGACTCCATGCCGCCCATACCGGTGCCCTGCGTATTGGCGACCAGCGAGGGGTGCGTCCAGCGCATGAGCTCGGACGGGGTGAAGCCGCTGGTGATGAACGCGTCGACCGTGCAGACGATGTTCCACAGCGCGACCCGGTCGATGGAGCTCGCCATGTCCGGCGAGATGCCCCACTTGGTGGCGTCGAATCCCGTGGGGATCTGACCACCGACCGTGCGCGTCAGCTTCATCTGACGCGGTACGCGGATCTCGGTGCCCGCCTTGCGCGTGACCTGCCAGTCACCCTCCGCGTTCTGGTTCACGACCGTCCGCTCGGGATCGGCACCGACGAAGGCGCGTGCCTCCGCCTCGCTGCCGACGACGAACGTCAGATCGTTGTCCAGGAACACCGAGGTGAGCAGCGGCGCGGTGTTGTTCACCATCGCGCCGTCGTCCTCGTACTGCCGGATACCGCAGCGTTCGACGACCGTGTCGTGGTACCGGTCGGCGATCTCCGCCTCGGGCACCAGATCGCCCGACTCGGCGTCGTACCACCCCGGCTTGGGATCGTTCTCCCAGACCACCAGACCGGTGTTCCACGCGAGTTCGAGAACGCCTGCCGCCGAGAGCTTCTCGTCGACCTCCATCTCGAAGCGGGTGCGTGCGCTGCCGTACGGCCCGAGCTCGCCCGTTCCGACGATGACGACCATCTCGGACGGCTCGATGTCCAGAGCGGTCCACGCGGGTGCTGCGGGCTGCTCGTCGAGCCGCGGCGGCGCGGGAAGCGCGTCGACGGTGGCGAGTGCCTCGGCGACGGCGTCGTCCGCGACGGCCTCGTCGGCCGCCTGCTTGGCGAGTGCGGCCAGATCGAGGCCCGCCTCGGCGAGGCCGCCGGTGAGATCGACCTCGAGCGGTGCCTGCGCGGCGGCGGTCCGGGACTCCTCGTCGCAGGTGGCGAGCAGCTGCTCGGCCATCTCCGCCGTGGACCAGGTGCGCACACCGGCTGCCTCGGCAGCGTTGGCCACCGGGTCGTTGTGACCCATGAGGCCGGTGCCGCGGACCCAACCGATACGGGCGTGCACCAACGTGACTCGCTCGGCCCAGGTGCGCTCCGCCTTCCAGCGGTTCACCACGGCGTCGAGCGCTGCCTTGGACTCGCCGTAGGCACCGTCGCCACCGAACAGTCCACGGTTCGGCGAACCGGGAAGTGTCACGTGCAGACGGGTGTCGACGTCGCGGTCGTGACCGATCTTCGACAGACCACCGATGAGACGCTCGACCGACCAGAGCAGGACGCGCATCTCCATCTCGGCGCGGGCACCGGCGTCGGACAGCTCGCCGGCGACCCGCGGTGCCGCGAAGGGGAACAGCATCGTCGGGGTGACGGCGGGCTTGACCAGCTTCTTCGCGCCACCGGCCGAATCGATCTGGTCGCTGCCGATCCACTCGATCAGGGCATCGACGTCGGCGTACGAGGCCATGTTCGCCGGGACCACCCAGAGGGCTGCTCCCGCAGTGGCATTCGTGCGGTAGAGCTCACGGTAGAACCCGACTCGGCTCTCGTCGAGACGCGAGGTGGTGAGGAAGACGGTCGCACCGCCGGCGAGCAGTTCCCCGGTCACCGCAGCGGCGATCGAGTTCTTGCTGGCGCCGGTGACGACCGCGACCTGTCCGGTCCAGCGGGTCGATGCCTCGGTCGACTGCGCCGCAGCCGACGCGATGGCGCCGTAGGTGGCCGCCAGGTCGCCGCGCCCCTGGGCGTCAGCCTTCTGCTGCCACCAGCTCGCCTGGGACGCGACAGCCGTGCCGGTTCCGGCGAAGGTGTCGACAGCGAGTGCCTGAGCCTTCTCGTCCCCCAGCCACAGCCGGGCGAGATCCTCACGCGCACTGGCCCAGCGGTCGTCGATCAGCACCGCCTTGCGGGCGTCGAACGATGGAGCGACCAGACGCGGCCAGTCGGTGCCGAGCTCGGTGGACACCAGGTCGACCAGCTCGGCCTCGCTCGCGTCCGCCTCGGGCAGGGTGAGGTTCTCGGCGAATCCGAGCTGTTCGAGGACCAGTCGGGCCGCCGAGGCCAGCACTCCGCTGCGCCCGGTGATGTTCTCGGTGAACTCACCCAGGGCGGCCGCGTCGACGGTGCCACCGCCGCCGCTGCCCCCACTGGAGGGCATGGACACCTGGATGCCGCGTCGCTGACCGACCGCAGTCACGGCTGCGTCGATGACCGCGTCGACCGCGGCACCGTCGGCGACGGCACCGTCCGCGAGACCACCGAGGTCGCCGCCGCGGATCGATGCGCCGTCCCTGGTGCCGAGGGCGACCTCGGCGGTGACGTGGTGGGCCCACCCGTCACCGAGCTGCCACACCTTGGCGACGCGCTCCGCGATGGAGCCGGGGCGACGTCCCGACGGTCCGAACACCTTGCGCAGGTGATCGTTCACCGAGTCGCTGAGCACCGGCCCGAACGGACGGTAGGTACGTGCCAGCTTGTTGACGGTGCCGGCGAGGGCACCCATGTCGGCGTCGGCCGCGCCGTCGATCGCGCCGAGCGACAGCTCGGAACCGAGATCGACGAGCAGCTGGTTACGCCGGGACGAGACGCCGTCGCACAGTGCCTCGATGGTGTCGGCGGGGCCGATCTGATCGATGCGGAGCTTGGTCCACAGGGCGATCAGCACGGTCGTGGCGTCCGACGCCGTGAACGCGATGTCGTCGGGACGCGGTCCACCGGCCGGGGCCGCGGGAGCAGCGACCGGGGCGGCGACGGCTGCCGGGGCAGCCGCCGGATCGGCAGCGGGAGTCTCGGACTCGGGCTCGTCCACCATCTCCGGGTCGGTGTCCGTGGAGAAGACGACGGCCGCGTCGCGCTCGATGTTGAGCACCTCGACGGGGTGGCCGATGCGACCGGGAAGCTTGAGCGTGTTGGTCGCGAGGTTGGCCACCGTGGGAACGGATCCCAGACCCACCTCGACGAAACGCTCGATGCCCAGTCCGCCGTCCGACTCGTCGGCGAACAGCAGGTCCTGCGTCTCGATCCACCGGACCGGGCTGGCGAACTGCCATGCCAGCAGCTCGGTCAGGATCACGCGGCACAGATCGGCCGGGCGGGCGGCCCAGTCGTCCCACCGACTCAGGACGTCGGCCAGCGGCTCGGACGGCACCAGGTCGGCGATCTCCTGCACGAAGTCACGATCGAGCGTGAACAGACGCGGAACCAGGTTGGGGATGTAGCGGCCGACGAGGATCGACGGGTCGATCGTCTCCGGGAGCAGCTCGAGGAGACGAGCCCGGAAGTCGTCCACACCGCCGCGAAGAACGGTGGAGTGGAACGGGACGTCGATGCCGGGGACCAGGATGAAGGCCCGCTTGCCGCCGAACTCGGCACGGCGACGGTCGATCTCGCGCTCGAGCTCCTCGAGACCCGCGACGGTGCCGGCGATGGCGTACTGGGAGCCGCGCAGGTTGAGATTGACCACCTGCAGGAACTCGCCGGTGCGCTCACCGATGGACTCGACGAATCCGATGACGTCGTCGTCGGCGAGGCCGACCTGGGACGGACGGATGGCGGCCATGCGGTACTGGCTGCGGCCCTTCGCATCACGCGGGACCAGCTGGTGCATGGCGGAGCCGCGCTGGAAGACCACTTCGAGGACGGCCTCGAGCGGCAGGACCCCGGCGACGGCGGCGAGAGCGTTGTACTCACCGACGGAGTGCCCGGCGAGGAACGAGTCCTCGACGAACGCGCCGGACTCGCGGAGCTCAGCCACCTGGGCGACACCGAGCACGGCCATCGCGACCTGAGTGAACTGGGTCAGGTGCAGGACGCCGTCGGGATGACGGTGGGTCACTCCCCTGGCCCGAAGCTCGGTCGGGTTGTCCCGCACGACAGCGAGAATGGAGAAGCCGAGGGCAGCGCGGGTGTGCTTGTCCGCACGCTCCCAGATCTCACGGGCGGCCTTCGAGCGAGCCCGTGCGTCGAGTCCCATGCCGGGCTGCTGGATGCCCTGGCCCGGGAACGCGTAGACCGTCTTCGGTGCGGCGATGCGGCCGGTGGCCATCATGACCATGTCGCCGTCGACCTTGCAGGAGACCTCGACGATCTCGGAACCGGCCTCGTAGCCGACGCGATCGACGCGGACGTCGATCGAGGCGCCGGGACGCACCATGCCGAGGAAGCGCGTGGTCCACGCCGTGAGGCGACGCGGCGGAGTCGTCGCGGCCGGATCGACGGCGGTGACCACCTGCTGCGCGGCAGCCGAGAGCCACATGCCGTGCACGATGGGATCGCCGAGACCGGCGAGACGTGCTGCGGCGTCCGAGGTGTGGATCGGGTTGTGGTCGCCGGAGACCTGAGCGAACGCACCCATGTGACGCGGAGCCGTGATGGTGGTGTCGCGGCGACGGCGGCGCGGGGTCTCGACCAGCGCGTCGGTGACCGACCCGCCGGCGCGCGGCGGATCCGACAGCGTGCCGGTGCCGGTGCGGCCACGGATGGCGAACCGCTCGACGAGGGTGGCGACGACGGGAGCGTCGAGGCCCTCGCCCAGCATGGCGCCGATCTCGACGGAGACCTCGACCACGCGGCCGAGATCGGTGTCGACGACCTCGCCCGACTGCGCCTTCACCACCAGGATGCTGTGGTGGTCCGGCAGCGTGCCCATGAGATCGATGCGGTGGTCGAGGTGCACCAGGTCGAGCATGCCCTCGATGACGGAGCCGGCGTCGGCGGTACGCGCCGAGCCGAGCACGGCGAACACGGCGGGCCAGCACGCTCCGACGAGGACGTCGGGCACGGCCGAGTGGCCGACGCCGTAGTCCGCGGGGAGGCCGGAGCCGGTGACACCCGCATGGTCGGCGACGAGGTCGGGCGACCAGGCGATGTTGAGGCGAGCAGCGCCGCCCTTGACCGTCGGGAGTTCCTGTCCCGCAGCGACTCCGAGCAGTGCGGACATCGACGACTCGGCGTCCGCGTCGGTGACGAGCGGCGCTCCGCCGTCGACCGCCGAGGCGGGGACGGTGATGCGGATGTCGACGCTCTTGCCGGGCGAGAGCGGGACCGAGAGGAGCACCTGGTCCGAGCCGGCGACGGTCAGCGTGGCGCCGGTACGGGCGTGGGTGGCGGCCTCGTCGGACACGACGTCCCACTCGGACAGTGCACCGAGTCGACGAACGGGGTTGGGCGCGAGGCGCGATGCCCAGGTGATGTCCGGAGCGGCGAGCACCATGCCCACGAGACCGCCCGCGATGTCGGGATGACGGCGGGTGGCGACGGCGACGGAGTCCGCGCCGGAGCCGAGCAGGCGATCCGCGGTGGCCTTCTCGAAGCGGTTCAGCAGATCGCCGACCGGCTCGTTCAGCCGGTCGATGCCGGCGACTGCCACGGTGCCGGGGATGACGCAGACCTGGTCTGCCGAGTACCGCGCGTCGTGGGCCTGCCACAGCGAGTCACTGCGCCACCAGCGGCGGACGTCCTTGTCCACGACGGGAACGAAGTTGACCGGCTTGCCGGGGATGCGGCACAGCGAGATGAAGAACGGCACGTCGGCCGGGTGCAGCTCGACCGTCGAGGCGTCGGGGTAGGCCGCGACGAGTGCCCGCAGGGCATCGGCGGGGCGATCGAGGATGTCGTCCTCGGCGAAGAGGGTGGGAACGGGGCCACGGTCGACGGGGTGCAGGCGGGCCTCGGCGCGCTGGAGCATGTCGCGGAAGCGGACGCGCCACGTGACGTCGAGCCACGGAGTGTCGGTGTCGATGTCGTGCCCGACGGCGAGCTCGAGGTAACGCTCGAGCCAGCGCAGGTACGTCATGGACGCGACGTCGCCGAAGTACGGCTTCGCGGTGGCGTCGAGAGCGGCGATGATCTCGTCGCGGCGGGCGGCCACGGCTTCGTCGTCGCCGGCGACCTCGTCGAGCAGACGACCGGTCCGCGAGGCGGCGTTGTCGATCTCGTGGATGTCCGCGCCGAGCTGGCTGCGGCCGGAGGCCATGCCACCGATCGCGGTGCCGGCACCGACCCAGTCGGGCGTTCCGGGGGTGTCGACGAGGAGCTGCTTGACCTCGGGGGACGTTGTCGCCTCGAGCGTGGCCATCGCGGCGGTGCCGACGAGGATGCCGTCGAGCGGCATGGCCGGGAAGCCGGCGGCCTCCGACCAGCGTCCGGTGAGGTAGTCGGCTGCGCGCTCGGGAGTTCCGATGCCGCCGCCGACGCAGATGACGATGTTGTCGTGCGACCGCAGCTCCGCGTAGGTGGCTACCAGCAGGTCGTCGAGGTCCTCCCACGAATGGTGGCCACCGGCGCGGCCACCTTCGATGTGGACGATGACCGGGTAGTCCGGAACCTCGTTGGCGATGCGGATCACGGCGCGGATCTGCGCCACCGTGCCCGGCTTGAAGCAGACGTGGCTGATGCCGACCTCGGTCAGCTCCTCGATGAGCGCGACGGCCTCGTCGAGCTCGGGGATGCCCGCGGTGACGACGACGCCGTCGAACGGCGCACCCGCCGTGCGGGCCTTCTGCACGAGGCGCTTGCCGCCGAGCTGCAGCTTCCACAGGTAGGGGTCGAGGAAGAGCGAGTTGAACTGCACGGACCGGCCCGGCTCGAGGAGCTCCTGCAGCTCGGCGACGTGGCCGGCGAAGATCTCCTCGGTGACCTGTCCGCCACCGGCGAGCTCGGCCCAGTGGCCGGCGTTGGTCGCGGCGGCGACGATCTTCGGGTCGACGGTGGTCGGGGTCATGCCCGCGAGCAGGATCGGCGACCGACCCGTCAGCTTGGTGAAGGACGTCTCGACGGCGGTGTATCCGTTCGGGAGGGTGACCACGGACGGGGCGAAGTCGCTCCACGGCCGGTCCACCTCGGGTGCGGCGCCGGGAGTGAGGAGGTTGCGGTGCCCGGTGCGGGTCGACGCGGCGACGACGCCCACGCCGTGGCCACTGATGTTCGATGCGGTCAGGCGGGTGAGGGCGTCACCGGGACCGAGGTCGAGGATCCACGAGGCGCCGGCGGTGACCACGGACTCGGTCGCGGCGACCCAGTCGACCGGATCGACCAGGATGGCCTGCGCGAGTGCGCGGGCACGGGAGACGTCGACGCCACAGCGCTCGGCCCACTGGCCGACGACGTCGACGGCCTCACCCATCTGCGGGTGGTGGAAGCCGACCTCGATGTCGAGGGGTTCGAAGACGGGAGCGAAGATCGCGCCGCCACGCTTCTTGGCGTCACGCTCGCGGGTCTCGGTGGCCGAGATCTCCTCGCAGCGCTGCTGCACGCGGACGAGCTTGGTGTACGGACCGCTGAGGACGACGCGGCGGCGACCGTTGCGGATGGCGACGACGGCGGACGTCGTGGCGTCGTCGCCCGCGACCTCGTCGACGATGGCCTGCAGACGGACGGGGTCGACGGCGGAGACGGCGATCATGGGAGCCCGCTCGCCCGAGCCGATGAGGGCACGGCGGCGGCCGACGAGACCGGCTGCGGCACCGATGAGCTGCGCGACGGCCAGCAGTTCGGCGTCACTGCGTCCGAGATCGGCGACTGCCGCCTCGGCGAGGACACCCTGCGAGTGGCCGATGACGGCGGAGGGCGGAGTGGCGGTCCAGTCCAGTCCCTGCACCGACAGCGCGCGCAGTGCGGCGATCTGGGTGAGGAGGACGCCGGGGACGGAGACGGCCGCGGAGGCGAGGGCTGCGGTGGACGGACCGGCCGACGGATCGTCGGCGAGCTCCTGCTCCAGCATCCAGGCGATGGGATCGAAGCCGAGGGGCCGCACGACCAGGAGCTCCTGCGCCACGGGCGTGAGGATGTCGGCCGCGGTGTTGACGAGATCGGTGATCTGCGGCTCGAGTGCACAGTCCCGGGTCAGCTCGTCGAGGGTGGGCAACCAGGGCGCACCCTGGCCACCGAAGGCGAACGCGTAGGGCTCGCCCGCGACGAACCGCTCCGCGAGCGACTCCGCCCGATCGGTGGAGCGCTGGCGGTTGGGGGGAGTGCTCTCGTTGATGGTCACGCGTGCGTGTCCTCTCCTACCTCGGATCGCGAGGTGCTGGGTACTTCTGACGCTGGGCTCGTTCGACGTGGCTGGGTTGTTCGACGTTGCTGGGCCACCGGCGGACGAGACTCCGGGAGCCCGAGACGGTGGGCAGTCGTCATCGACGGACCACTCGCATCTCGTGGGCTCAAGGATGACACGGAATCATGAGGAATTCCTCACGTTCTGTTTGACGTCCTAGTGCTACCCGCGGGTACGTCGTGATCGTGGCCAGGAACGGCGGCTCAACTGACCCGAAAGTAGGGTCGATCGCTGCAGACCAGGGCGGTTTCTGCGGGCGCGGAACCTGAGGGATTCCTCGTGTTCATCGTTACCAATTCGTTATACGAGCGGACGGGCGGTTCCTGTCGGACCGTCCGCCTACCTTCCTGATCGCACACGTCGTGCACCGAGACCGGGGGGACTCACATGACCGACACCATCGCAGCGCTCGTCGACCGTTCGACGCGGACTGCCACCGCTACCGCCGTCGACGCGGTGATTCCGCGAGAGACCTCGCCGTTCTGGTTTCCGGGGTGGGCCGGGGACGTCGAGGCCGCTCTCCTCGACGCCGTGTTCTCGTCGAGAGCGACGTACGGCGGTCCCACCACGGGAGTGCGCCGGGTGATCGCCGCGTGGCGGCGCTCGCGATGCGGCGCGGTGGACGATCTCCGCGCTCTCACCACGCTCGATGCCGACGTCGTGGACAACCGGCAGCGGGTTCCGGGGAATCACTCGACCAAGGCCGACGCCGCGCGGGCCGTCGCCGCCGCACTGCTCGCAGTCGGGGTGACCAGGGCGACGGACGTGGACGGTTCCGAGACGCAACACGACGCGTTCGTCTCCGTCGCAGGTGTCGGCGAGCTGTCATGGGAGTGCTTTCTCGGCGCCCTCGGCGTCGCGTCACCGCTGAGCGACGCCGGGGTCGACGACTTCCTGCGCGTGACACTCGCCGTGACCGTCGACGGAGTCGAGGACCGGAACGCCGTCCTGGACGCGGTCGCAGGTGACCTCGACACCGACCGCGCGACGCTGCGGCACGCGGTGTGGCGCTACCAGCGTTCGCTCGTCCGCAGGCCGCGGACCCGCGAGGTGCCGGCCGAGGTCGTCTAGACTCACCTGCACGCGCGAGTGGCGGAATTGGCAGACGCGCCAGGTTTAGGTCCTGGTGTCTCAGGACGTGGGGGTTCAAGTCCCCCCTCGCGCACGAGCAGGTGAGTCCCACCACGACCCCTACGACGCGGTGTCGTTGACCGTGCGCGGTCCGGTACCGTCGTGGTGTGGATCAGAGCCGGGACACCACCTCCAGGACGCGCCGACCAGCACTCATCGTGCTGGTCATCGTCGCTGCCTGCGGATGCCTGGCGCTCGGGTACTGGCAGTGGGAACGATTCGAATCGTCGTCCGGCACGGGTCAGAATCTCGGCTACGCCTTCCAGTGGCCCCTCTTCGCCGCCTTCGTCGTGTTCGCCTACCGACGGTTCGTCCAACTCGAGGACACCGTGGACGAACCGGTGGAGTCCACGGTGATCACCGAGATCCCCACCGATCTCCTCCCGCAGCGCCCGACAGCTCGGACGACCCGCCTGCCCGACGACACTGCCGACGACGAGGAGACTCGTCAACTGCGGGAGTACAACAGCTATCTCGCGGAGTTGGACGCCGGCCGCGAGAACGACAGGAGCACTTCGTGAGCACCGCAGAACCTCGTCCCGCCGCTCGAAGCACCGGGGGTCGGCCGACCGACCGGCGGATCGAGCCCGCGCTTCTGCGCTATCGCGTTCTCGCCTACGCCACCGGTGTATGGCTGCTGGTGCTGACCGCGGAGATGGTGGCCAAGTACGTCTTCGGCGTCGAGAACCTGCCCGGGTGGATCGCGATCGTGCACGGCTGGGTCTACTTCGCGTACCTGATCGTCACGCTCGACCTCGCCGTGAAGGTGCGCTGGCCCGTCGGCCGCACCATCGGCACGCTCCTCGCCGGCACCGTGCCGTTCCTGTCGTTCGTCATCGAGCACCGCCGCACCCAGCAGGTGAAGCGGGACTTCGCCGTCCGACCTACTGCGTGAGCGCGGTGATCTCCGGGAGCAACCGGCGCAGCGCGACGCCGCGATGGGACGACGCGTCCTTCTCCGCAGGCGTCATCTCGGCAGCGGACTGCCCGGCACCGTCCGGAACGAAGATCGGGTCGTAACCGAATCCACCGCTTCCGGCACGGGTTCTCGACACACTCCCCCGCCACTCGCCGCGGACCACGTGCTCACGTCCGTCCGGCAGCACCAGCGCGCAGGCGGAGACGAACGCCGCACCGCGCCGCTCGTCCGGCACGTCGGCCAGTTGCGCCAGCACCAGCGCGGTGTTCGCCTCGTCCTGCCCGTGCTGCCCCGACCATCGCGCCGACAGCACTCCGGGCATATCGTTCAGTGCGTCGATCGCGATCCCCGAATCATCTGCCACACAAGGCATCCCGGTCGCGGCAGCGCCGTCCCGAGCCTTGATCAGAGCGTTCTCCTCGAAGGTCGCCCCGGTCTCGGGAGTCTCCGGGTACTCGGCGACCTCGTCGAGCCCCACCAGTTCCACGCCGCCGACCTGCGCGGCATCGAGCACCCGCCGCAGTTCGGCGAGCTTCTTCGCGTTGCGGCTGGCGACGAGGAGCCGTACGTCAGGCACCGGGCAGCTCACCGGGGTAAGGGGCCGCGAGAGCCTCCTTCTGGATCGCGAAGATGCGCTCGCAGCCGGCGAGGGCATTGTCGAGCATGGCGTCGAGGGTGGACCGCGGGAAGGTCGCGCCCTCGCCGGTGCCCTGGATCTCGACGAGTGTTCCGGTGTCGGTGGCCACGACGTTCATGTCCACCTCGGCGCGGGAGTCCTCCTCGTACGGCAGGTCCAACCGGACGCGGCCGTCCACCACGCCGACCGACACGGCAGCGATGGCGCAGGAGATGGGCTGCGGATCGGCGAGCTTGCCGTGAGCCGCGAGATAGGTGACTGCATCGGACAGTGCCACGAAGGCACCCGTGATCGCCGCGGTGCGCGTCCCGCCGTCGGCCTGCAGCACGTCGCAGTCGAGGGCGATGGTGTTCTCACCGAGAGCGGCGAGATCGATGCAGGCCCGCAGCGAGCGCCCGATGAGTCGGCTGATCTCGGACGTGCGTCCGCTGACCTTGCCCTTCACCGATTCGCGGCTGTTGCGGGTGTGCGTCGCGCCGGGAAGCATGGCGTACTCGGCGGTGAGCCAGCCGAGCCCGGATCCCTTGCGCCACCGCGGCACCCCCTCCTCCACGCTGGCGGTGCACATCACCCGGGTGTTGCCGAACTCGACCAGCACCGATCCTGCCGGGTGCGAGGTGAAACCGCGGGTGATGGTGATGGTGCGGAGTTCGTCGTCTGCTCTGCCGTCTTCACGTGTGGACACGCCTGCCACCCTAGTCGGGTCGCCGACACGGCCCGGGGACGGACTGCCGCGCCCCGAGGGACGTGCGAGCGGTCAGACCTCGACGACGTAGCCGGGTGAGACGGCATGCACCGGACCACCGAACTCGGCCTTCGCCTCCGCGACGACGTCCTCGCGTGACGTCCACGGCGGGATGTGGGTGAGCAGCAGTTCCGAGACCTCCGCCATGGCCGCCAGCCGGCCGGCCTCGGTACCCGAGAGGTGTACGCCCTGAGGGCGATCCGCGGCGTGTGTCCACGACGCCTCGGCCAGGAGCACGTCGGCCCCGGTCGACAGTTCGACCACCGCGTCGCACATTCCGGTGTCCCCGGTGTAAGCCAGGACGGTTCCACTCTCGGTGGTGATGCGCATGCCGTAGGACTCCGGCGGGTGGTACACGCGTCGCGGCTCGATGGTCAGCGCACCGAACGTCACCACGGAACCGTCTCGGAGGTACCGCAGATCGAGGGTGTCCGACATGTCGTCGATCCGGCCACCGCTCTCCGCGGACGCCACGCCCAGACGGAACGCCATGTCCGACGGCCCGAGGACCACGGCACGGCCCTCCACCGCAGTGGGGCCGTACCGGCGCCAGACCAGCAGTCCGGGGACGTCGAGGCAGTGATCGGCGTGCAGGTGCGACAGCAGCACGTGCACGTCGGCGGGGTTCACGTACTTCTGCAGGGCACCGAGAACACCGGGCCCGAAGTCCATGACGAGCGGAGCGGTGTCGGGCGCCTCGATGAGATATCCCGATGCCGGCGAGTCCGGACCCGAGACACTGCCCGAACAACCCAGAACCGTGAGACGCATGGGTGTCATGCTGCCACGCGCGGTGAGAGGTCCGAGAGAGTTCGGCGACACACCGTGTCGTGAGATGTCCGAAGGGTGCGCACGGCTCCTGTCACCGGTGCAGGGTGGGCGACGGCGGGAGCGTGCGCGCGGCGCGTTGCCGACGTGCGGCACCGGCGAACATCCAGGCCGCCAGTACTCCCGCGAGTGCGCCGAACAGGTGGCCCTGCCACGACACGTCCTCCTGCGTCGGGAGCACCCCCCACAACGCGCTGCCGTAGACGAGCAGCACCAGGACCCCGACGAGCAACTGCCCGAGATCGCGGGCGAAGACGCCGCGCACGATGAGGTAGGACAACCACCCGAACACGATGATCGAGGCGCCGACGTGCAGGGACGCGGTCTCGCCCGTCAGCCAGGTGCCCAGCCCACCCACGATCCACACCACCGCGGTGACGGCCAGACCGCGCGCGATGCCCGAGAGCATCAGCACGAATCCCAACACCAGCAGCGGAACGGTGTTGGCGAACAGGTGGTCCCACCCGTGGTGGAGCAGAGGGGCGAAGGCGACGCCCTGGAGACCGTCGACCGATCGGGGGCCGATGCCGTGCCGGTCGAGGGCGAGACCGGACGCCACGTCCACCGCCTCGATGACGTACAGAACGGCGACGAAGCCACCGATCACCATGGCGGCGCTCGCCCAGCGCGAGCGTCGCGGCTGCGTGGCCGGCTGCGCGCCGGAGGTTCCGAGGGTCATGGCGTTCCCGATCGTGAGGCGAGAGGTGATGTCCGGTTTCGACGATACTCGAGAGTGCGGGTCGGGCTCACGCGCCGGAACTCGGGAACACGTCCCGATAGGCGGGAACCCCGGCCACCGCCGTCGCGGCGAGGATCGCCCGCGCGATGGCGCGCTCGACCACCGGGGCGACCGCCGCGCACACTCCGTCGAGCACGGCCAGATCGGGCATCATCATCGGCATGTCCACCTCGGCGGGGCGGGCGGCCGCCCGTCCCGTCGCGATGGCGAAGATCGTGTCGCCGTCCAGCGGCGAGTGGGCCGGTCGGATCGCGCGTGCGAGCCCGTCGTGTGCGGCGACGGCCACCCGCCGGCACTCCGACTCGGTGAGCTGCGCGTCCGTGGCGACGACGCCGATGGTCGTGTTGAGGGAGGTGTCCTTCGGCGCGAGCTCGGCGGCCGCCCGCACGTCGTCCGCACTCGGGATTCGCAGGCCCACCTCCGGGACGGACGACGCACTCCACAGGACACCCGTCGCGGGGTCGAAGACCGATCCGACGGGATTGACGACCATCAACGCGCTGACCACCAGACCCGCCGCGGCGCCGGTCTCGATCCGTGTCGACGCGCTGCCGACGCCGCCTTTCAGGAGCCCGGCGCGCGCGCCCGTCCCCGCGCCGACGCATCCGAGCGCGAAGTCGGCGGACGCGGTTGCCGCAGCTGCTCGTCCGAACTCCGCGTCCGGTCGCACGGACCAGTCCCCCATAGGTAGATCGAAGATCACGGCGCCCGGCACGATCGGGACGACACGGTCGTCTCGGCCCATCCGCACGCCGCGCCGATGCTCCTCGAGGTGGCGCATGACTCCGTCCGCCGCCGCGAGACCGTAGGCGGAACCGCCTGTCAGCAGCACCGCGTCGATCTGCTGCACGGCGTGGGACGGATCCAGCAGGTCGGTCTCGCGGGTACCGGGCCCGCCGCCGCGGACATCGACGGCCGCGGTGACCGGCGCGTCCGTCATGACGACGGTGCAGCCGGTCGCGCGTCCGACGCCGTCGTGGTGCTCGTCGGACAGCGTGACCTCGGGATCCAGCACGTGGTGGTGTCCGACGGTCAGTCCGGCGACGTCCGACAGCAGGTCGCGCATCACGGCATGAGTACCTGGACCAGCGAGTCCTGCATCCAGGTGAGCCAGTGGTAGACGTCCAGGTGCGGTGCTCGCGGATCGTCCTCCTCGAGTTGGTCGGGGGTGTCCGCATCGATGCCGAGGGTGGTGCCGAGGGCCAGCCGGACGTCGTTCAGCCCGGTCAGCCAGGAGTCGGCCTGCTCGCGGGTGAGAACGATCTTGCCGCCGCCGTTCGGCAGCGTCGACAGGATGGTCGCGCCTGCGGCGCGCTTGATGTCGATGATGTCCGGCTCGTACAGGCTGCGGAGGGCGCCGTTGAGGTCGGCCTGCTCGGCGAGCGCGTCGGACTCCGCCGTGTCTGCGCCCTCGGGCCGGTGGAAATCGGGAAGCAACCGCGCGAGCGTGGGGTCCTCGGGAGCGGAGGTGTTGCCGGATCGCATGCCGGTGAGCTCGGCCAGGTCGTCGGTCGGCGCCTCGGCGCCCCGTCGCTCCAGCAGCCCCACCACCGACTCGACGAGCGACCGCAGGACGGCCACCTCGCGGCCGTCCATCTCCGACTTGAACTTGACGCCGCCCAGCGCGTTCTTCCGGGTCCACATGCGCACGACGACGGTCCTTCCAGAGTGGGTGAGACGAGTGTTCGAGAGTCAGACGTCGTGCTGCATGGTGGCCCACAGGCCCGCCGCGTGCAGCTTCTGCACGTCGATCTCCATCTTGTCGCGGGGCCCGCTCGAGACGACCGCCTTGCCTTCCGAGTGCACCTGCATCATCAGCTCCGTCGCCTTGTCCTTGCTGTAGCCGAACAGCTTCTGGAAGACGTAGGTGACGTAGTGCATCAGGTTGACCGGGTCGTCCCAGACGATGGTGACCCAGGGTGTGTCCGTCGCGGTGTCCTCGGACACCTCCACAGCCTCGTCGGGCGTGGCCTGCGGAAGTGTCGCGGTGAGATCCGAAGCCATGCCGCCCAGGATACGGCGTACATCGGTCGCCCCGTGACACGGTGACCGCTCTAGGGTGCAGTGGTGACCTCCACTGCGCTGTTCACCGATCAGTACGAGCTGACCATGCTGTCGGCCGCCCTCCGCGACGGTTCGGCGCATCGCGCCTGCACCTTCGAGGTGTTCGCCCGGCGGCTTCCCGACGGGCGGCGGTACGGCGTCGTCGCAGGCACGGGCCGCTTCCTCGATGCTCTGCGCGACTTCCGCTTCGGCGAGGACGAACTCGCGTCGTTGTCGTTCCTCGAGGCGGACACCCTCGACTGGCTCCGGAGCTACCGGTTCGGCGGAGACATCGACGGTTACCGCGAGGGCGAATTGTTCTTCCCCGGCTCCCCCGTTCTGTCCGTGCGCGGCACCTTCGCCGAGTGCGTGATCCTCGAGACGCTCGCACTGTCGATCTACAACCACGACAGCGCCATCGCCGCCGCGGCCACCCGCATGGTCTCCGCGTCCGACGGCCGGCCGCTCATCGAGATGGGTTCTCGACGCGCCCACGAGGAAGCGGCGGTGGCCTCGTCGCGCGTCGCGTACATCTGCGGTTTCGCGGCCACGTCCAACCTCGAAGCGGTCCGCCGCCACGGCATTCCGGGCGCCGGAACCAGTGCGCACGCCTTCACGCTGCTGCACACGGGCGTCGACGGGCCGGACGAGGCCGTGGCGTTCCGCTCGCAGATCGCCGCCCTCGGTGTGGGCACCACGCTGTTGGTGGACACCTACGACATCACCGCCGGCGTCGCGACGGCCATCGAGGTGGCCGGGCCCGAGCTCGGCGGCGTGCGCATCGACTCGGGCGATCTCGGTGTCCTGGCGCGGCAGGTCCGTCGGCAGCTCGACGACCTCGGCGCCACGCGCACCCGCATCGTCGTCTCGGGCGATCTGGACGAGTACGCCATCGCCTCGCTGCGGGCCGAGCCCGTGGACACCTACGGCGTCGGCACGTCCGTCGTCACGGGATCGGGCGCACCGACCGCCGGCATGGTCTACAAACTGGTCGAGGTCGACGGCATCCCCGTGGCCAAGCGCAGTTCGCACAAGGAGTCGCGCGGTGGACGCAAGCGCGCCGTCCGCCTGGCCCGCAGCACGGGCACCGTCGTCGAGGAGCTGGTGACGAAGGCCGGCGCGCCGTTGCCCGCGACCGATCCGTACACGGTGCGGGAGCTGTCCGTACCCATGGTGCGCGGCGGCGAGATCGTGCACACCGCCACGGTCGAGGACGCACGCACGCTGGTCGCGGAGGGCCTGCGATCACTGCCCTGGGAGGGACTCGGTCTGTCCCAGGGAGATCCGGCCGTGCCGACGGTATTCTCCTGACCGTGGCCACCGCACTCGTCGTCGTCGACGTCCAGAACGATTTCTGTGAGGGCGGCTCGCTGGCCGTCGAAGGCGGGGCGCGAGTCGCCGCCGCCGTCAGCACGCTCGTCGCCGGCGCGAGCTACGACGCCGTCGTCGCGACACGTGATCACCACATCGACCCCGGCGCCCACTTCTCCGAGACCCCGGACTACGTCGACAGCTGGCCGCGGCACTGCGTCGTCGGCACACCCGGCTGCGACTTCCACCCCGATCTCGACCTCACCCCGATCGAGGCAGTCTTCTCGAAGGGCGAGTACGACGCGGCCTACTCCGGTTTCGAGGGTGCCGACGAGTCCGGCACAGGCCTCGCGGAGTGGCTCCGCGCTCGGAACATCGACGCCGTCCACGTCGTCGGCCTGGCCACCGATCACTGCGTCCGCGCCACGGCCCGCGACGCCGCGCGCGCCGGCTTCGAGACGACGGTGCTGCTGGACTACTGCGCCGCGGTGAGCCCCACGACGGTGCCGGCAGTTCTCGCCGAACTCGCCGACGAGGGTGTACACGCCGACCGCTGACCGAGAGCCCGACGCGTCGGCACACCGGCGTAACCTCGCACGGTGCCGCCGAAGTCGAAGTCCGAGTTGCCCACCGTTCCGAGTCTGCTCAGCACCGCGGTGACGGCGCTCGGCGGCACCGAGCGCACGGCCCAGCTCACCATGGCCTCGGCCGTCGCGCACAGCATCGACACCGGCGAGCACCTCGCGGTGCAGGCGGGCACCGGCACCGGCAAGTCGCTCGCGTACCTGGTTCCGTCGCTGCGGCACGCCGTGACGTCGGGGAAGACCGTCGTCGTGTCCACGGCGACCATCGCGCTGCAGCGTCAGCTGGTCGACCGCGACCTGCCGCGTCTGTCGAAGGCTCTCACCACGGCCCTCGCGCACGAACCGACATTCGCGATCCTCAAGGGCCGTGGCAACTACCTGTGCCTCAACAAACTGCACGGCGCACCGTCCGACGCCCCGGAGGAGGAACTGTTCGACGCCTTCGCCGTGTCGCGGCTCGGCCGTGAGGTCAAGCGCATCACCGAGTGGTCCTCGGACACCGAGACCGGTGACCGCGACGAGCTGAACCCGGGCGTGTCCGATCAGGCCTGGCGGCAGATGAGCGTGACCTCCCGCGAGTGTCTGGGGAAGTCGCGCTGCCCCTACGGCGAGGACTGCTTCGCCGAGCTCGCCCGGGTGGATGCGGCGCGCGCCGACGTCGTGGTCACCAATCACGCGATGCTCGCCATCGACGCCATCACCGGCATCTCGGTGCTGCCCGAACACGACGTCGTCGTGGTGGACGAGGCGCACGAGCTCGTGGACCGGGTGACGTCCGCGGCGACGGCGGAGATGTCCGCGACCGCGGTCGGCGCCGCCATGCGTCGCTGCGGGAAGCTCGTGGAGGACGAGATCCTCGACCGACTGGCCGGCGCCGCAGAGGGTTTCGCCGCGTTGCTCGACGAACTCGAGGGCGGACGCTGGGAGGAGTTGCCCCCCGGCGCGTCCCAGACGATCGCGAGCATCCGCGACGCCGCGTGGGCCGTGCGCACGGCCATCGGGCCGGCCAAGCAGGGCGGCGCCGCCGCGGACCCCGACGCGGCGGCCGCGCGGACCGCGGCTCTCGCCGCCATCGACGACGTGCACGACACCGCGGTGCGCATTCTCGAGACGTACGAGGAGAGCGATCCCGCGAAGCGGCGGGACGTGGTGTGGTTGGCCGTCGACGAGTTCCGCGGCGTCGTGAAGCGGGTGGTCCGGGTGGCACCGCTGTCCGTCGGCGGACTGCTCCGGACCCGGCTGTTCGCGGAGTCGACCGTGGTCCTCACCTCCGCGACGCTCACCGTGGGCGGCTCGTTCGACGGTCTCGCCGTCAACTGGGGTCTGCCGGCCGCCAACCCCACCCGCGTCGACGCGGCCCTCGCGACCGGCACCGAGGCACCGTCCGACGCGGACACGTTCCGGTGGAACTCGCTCGACGTGGGATCGCCGTTCGACCACGGCAGGGCCGGCATCCTCTACATCGCCAAGCACCTCACCGCACCGGGGCGCGACGGTACGTCGCCGAGTCAGCTCGACGAGATAGCGGGGCTCGTGCGCGCCGCGGGTGGCCGCACTCTGGGCCTGTTCTCGTCGATGCGGGCGGCGAAGGCCGCGGCGGCCGAGATGCGCGAACGGCTGGACACCCCCGTGCTGTGCCAGGGCGACGATGCCACCGGCGCCCTGGTCGACCGCTTCGCGCAGGACGAGGCCACGTCACTGTTCGGCACGCTCTCCCTGTGGCAGGGCGTCGACGTCCCCGGTCGGTCACTGACCCTCGTGATCGTCGACCGCATCCCGTTCCCGCGACCCGACGATCCGCTGCTGGTGGCGCGGCAGCGCGCCGTCGAGTCGCGCGGAGGCAACGGGTTCCTCGCCGTCGCCGCGAACCACGCGGCGCTACTGCTGGCCCAGGGTGTCGGCCGACTGCTCCGCAGCGTCGACGACAAGGGCGTCGTCGCCGTGCTCGACTCCCGACTGGCCACGGCGCGATACGGCGGCTACCTCCGGGCGTCGCTCCCACCGTTCTGGGAGACGACGGACCCGGAGATCGTGCGCAAGGCGCTGACGCGCCTCACCGCCACCCAGACCTGAACCTGGACCCGCAGGGACCTACATCGGGGACGGGCCCGCCACCCGACCGAGCTCGGCGTCTCCCGCGAGCAGCGGATGGTGCGGCAGGACCCGCACCGTGTATCCGACCGACCCGGAGAGCGGCAGCGTCGTGTCGGCGAGGAACCGCTCGCCGCCCGCGGCCGATCCCTGGTGCAGCATCGGGACCGTCACGACGTCGCCGAGCTGCTCGTCCTGATCGACGTGGCCGAACACGGCCTGCACGGACACGTCCGACGGGCCGAGTCCGCCGAGCCCCACCGTCGCGGACAGGGTGAGTGTCGAACCCAACACCGGGGTGTCCGGCAGCCCGTCCGCCTCGACGTCGGTCACCGTGACCGCGGGCCACGCCGCATCGACGCGGCGCCGATAGTCGGCCATGGCCTTCGCACCGGCGTAGTCGTCGGAGATCGCCGCCGCACCCGCCCGGGTGGCGGGACCGTAGTACTGCTGCGTGTAGTCGCGAACCATCCTGGACGCCAACACCTTCGGGCCCGTGACCGTGAGGGTGTGCCGCACCATCTCGACCCAGCGCGCCGGCAACCCGTCGTCGCCCCGGTCGTAGAATTTGGGGAGCACCGACTTCTCGAGCAACTCGTACAGCGCCGCGGCCTCGAGATCGTCGCGGCGGTTCTCGTCGACGACGCCGTCGGCGGTGGGGATGGCCCAGCCGTTCTCCCCGTCGTACATCTCGTCCCACCATCCGTCCCGGATGGAGAGGTTCAGTCCACCGTTGAGAGCGGACTTCATGCCCGAGGTGCCGCACGCCTCGAGCGGCCGCAACGGGTTGTTGAGCCAGACGTCGCATCCCCAGTAGAGGTAGCGGGCCATCGACATGTCGTAGTCGGGCAGGAAGACGATACGGTGCCGAACGTCGTGCTGATCGGCGAATCGCACGATCTGCTGGATCAGGGCCTTGCCACCGTCGTCGGCGGGGTGCGACTTGCCGGCCACCACCAGCTGTACCGGGCGGACCGGATCGAGCAGCATGGCGCGCAGGCGCTCCGGTTGCCGCAGCATCAACGTCAGTCGCTTGTAGGTGGGGACACGGCGCGCGAATCCGACCGTGAGCACCGACGGGTCGAACACGTCGTCCGTCCACGCGAGTTCGGCGTCGGTGGACCCGCGCTCGAGGGCCGAGTGGCGCACGCGGCGGCGCACTTCCGCGACCAGATCGGACCGCAGCGCCGAACGCGTCTCCCACAGGTCCGATGCGGAGACCTCGGCCAGCTGCTCCCAGCCCTGCGCCTCCTCCATCGTGCGGGTTCCCACCGTGCGCGCCGCGAGGTCGAGCCACCGCTGCGACGCCCACGTCGGTGCGTGCACGCCGTTGGTGACCGAGCCGATGGGGACGTCGGACGCGTCGAATCCGGGCCAGAGTTCGTCGAACATGCCGCGACTGACGATGCCGTGGAGCTTGGAGACTCCGTTCGCGCGCTGCGCCGACCGCAGCCCCATGTGGGCCATGTTGAACACCGCGGGGTCGCTCTCGCGGCCGAGTTCGAGGATGCGTTCCATCTCGATGCCGGGCAGCAGCGACGACTCCGCCGTGCCGTCGCCGAAGTAGAGGCGCACCAGATCCGCGGGGAAGCGGTCGATACCGGCGGGCACGGGAGTGTGCGTCGTGAAGACGGTGGACGCTCGCACCGCGGCGAGCGCGGAATCGAAGTCCAGCCCGCCCGCGTGCAGTTCACGGATGCGCTCGAGACCGAGGAAGCCGGCGTGGCCCTCGTTCATGTGGAAGACGCTGGGCGCGGGAAGCGAGTGGTACTCGGTGTAGGCGCGCACGGCGCGGACGCCGCCGACCCCGGCCAGGATCTCCTGCTTCACCCGGTGGTCCTGATCGCCGCCGTAGAGGCGATCGGTCACGCCGCGCAGCTCGGGATCGTTGTCGGCGATGTCGGAGTCCAGCAGCAGCAGCGGGATGCGTCCGACCTGGGCGATCCAGATACGCGCGCGCAGCACGCGGTCGCCCGGCATCGCGACGTGGACGAGCACCGGGGAATCGGACTCGTCGGTGAGCAGTCGCAGCGGCAGACCCTGCGGGTCGAGGGACGGATACCGCTCGGCCTGCCAGCCGTCGGCCGTCAGCGACTGGCGAAAGTACCCGGAGCGGTACAGCAGGCCCACGCCGATGAGGGGCAACCCCAGATCGGACGCGGCCTTGAGGTGATCGCCGGCGAGGATGCCGAGACCGCCGGAGTAGTTGGGCAGCACCTCGGAGACGCCGAACTCCATCGAGAAGTACGCGATGCCCACCGGCAGATCCGCACCGGAGTCGACCTGCTGCTGGAACCATCGGGGTTGCGCCAGGTAGAGGTGCAGATCGGCGACGAGATCATCCACGCGCTGCACGAACGCGTCGTCGTTCGCCAGGTCCTCGAGGCGGGACGAGCGCACCTCGCCGAGGATGCGCACCGGATCGCGGTCACCACTGACCCACAGGTCCGGATCGATGCTCTCGAACAGCTCCAGGGTCGGCGGATGCCACGACCATCGCAGGTTGACGGACAGTTCGGCGAGTCCGGAGAGTCGGGCCGGGAGCTGCGCGCGGACGGTGAATCTGCGGAGTGCTTTCACGATTCCGAAGACTACTGCGGGCGACCGCCGCGCACCGTGGTTCCGCGTTTGCCGAGGAGCCGTTCGGGTACTTCTCCCGGTGGCGTCCGAGACTGCCGCGTGCCTCGTCCGCAGGTCGCGTCGGTGCTCTCGGTCGGTTTCGAGAAAGACCGGGGCATCTCGTCTACGGTTGACTTCGAGCTCAGCCCGACAACCCGACATCGACAGAACTGCGACAACCAGCAGAAAAGGGGCTTCGGTGACAGGCCGTATCGGCATCGACGACGTACTACCCAACACATCGTCCGGTAAGTATCCCGCCAAGGCCGTTGTGGGAGAGACATTCCCGATCACGGCCGCGGTGTGGCGCGAGGGGCACGACGCCGTCAACGCGACGTTGGCGGTTCGCGGGCCCGGCCAGGGCAAGTCGGTCCACATCCCGATGGTCCCCGGCGAGCAGCCGGACATCTTCCACGGTGTGTTCACTCCCGACGCCGAAGGCTTCTGGATCGCCCGCATCGAGGGCTGGGGTGATCCGATCGCCACCTGGATGCATGCGGTCGAGGCGAAACTCGGCGTGGGCCAGGGGCCGGCCGAACTGGCCAACGATCTCGAGACCGGCGCACGCCTGTTCGAACGCGCCGCGAAGAACGTCGGTCGCTCGGAGAAGCCACTGCTCGAGAACGTCGTGACGGCGCTGCGGAGCGACGCACCGCTGCCGTCACGCGTCGCACCGGCGTTCACGCCCGAGGTGCGCGAGATCCTGCACGAGACGCCGCTGCGCGAGCTGGTGACGCGCGGCGAGGCGATCAACGTCTGGGTCGACCGCCGCGAGGCACTCGTCGGATCGTGGTACGAGCTCTTCCCCCGCTCCACGGGCGGCTGGAACGAGGACGGCACTCCTCGCCACGGCACGTTCGAGACCACCATCGGCGCGCTCCCCCGCGTGGCGGCCATGGGCTTCGACGTCGTCTACTTCCCGCCGATCCATCCGATCGGCAAGGTGAATCGCAAGGGCCGCAACAACACTCTGACTCCGGGACCCACCGACGTGGGCTCGCCGTGGGCCATCGGCTCGTCCGAGGGCGGCCACGACGCGGTGCATCCCGAGCTGGGGACGGTCAAGGAGTTCCGCGCACTCGTCACGGCCGCGCGCAAGCTCGGCCTCGAGATCGCCCTGGACCTCGCCCTGCAGTGCGCCCCGGACCACCCCTGGGCCGCCGCACATCCCGACTGGTTCACCGTGCTCCCCGACGGCACCATCGCCTACGCGGAGAACCCGCCCAAGAAGTACCAGGACATCTACCCGGTCAACTTCGACAACGATCGCAAGGGCATCTACGCGGAGGTGCTGCGCGTCGTCAATTTCTGGATCAGCCAGGGAGTCAAGATCTTCCGGGTCGACAATCCGCACACCAAGCCACCGGACTTCTGGGAGTGGCTCATCGCCGAGGTCAAGAAGACGCACCCCGACGTGCTCTTCCTCGCCGAGGCGTTCACGCGTCCCGCGCGGCTCTACGGTCTTGCGCGACGCGGTTTCACGCAGTCCTACACGTACTTCACGTGGCGCACGGCCAAGTGGGAGCTCACGGAGTTCGGACAGGAGATCGCCGCCAAGGCCGATCTGGGTCGACCCAACCTGTTCGTCAACACGCCGGACATCCTCCACGAGAGCCTGCAGAAGGGCGGCCCCGGCATGTTCGCGCTGCGTGCCGCTCTCGCCGCCACCCTGTCCCCCACGTGGGGCGTGTACTCGGGATACGAACTCTACGAACACGTTCCGGTGCGCGAGGGCAGCGAGGAGTACCTCGACACAGAGAAATTCGAGTTGCGCCCCCGCGACTTCGAGGGCGCACGGGCTCGCGGCGAATCGCTCGAGCCGTGGTTGACCATGCTCAACGCCGTCCGCAAGGCGCACCCGGCGTTGCAGCAGTTGCGCAACATCCACTTCCACCACGTCGACAACGACGCGATCATCGCCTACTCGAAGTTCGACGCGGTGACCGGTGACGCGGTGCTGGTCGTGATCAACCTGAACCCGTTCGGCGCCGAGGAAGGCACCGTCTGGCTCGACATGCCGCAGATCGGCCGCGACTGGCAGGAGCACCTGACGGTCACCGACGAGGTGAGCGGTCAGCAGTTCCAGTGGGGCCAGGCCAACTACGTCAAGCTCGAGCCGTGGCGGTCGGTCGCCCACATCCTGGCGCTGCCGCCCGTCCCGTTCCCCGCCCGCACCGAACTCGCCTTCCGGAAGGAGATCTCATGACGGAACGCACCACCCCCGGCGCGAGCACGGACACCCTCGCCGCTCCCGGTGATCACGACCTCTCGCTGCTCGCCCGCGGGCAGCACCACGACCCCCACTCCGTTCTCGGCGCGCACCCGATGCCGGGCGGCACCGCCATCCGGGCGTTGCGTCCCAACGCTCTCAGCGTCACCGCGGTCATCGGCGGGAAGGACCACGAGCTCACACACGTCGCGCACGGCGTGTTCTCGGCCCTGGTGCCGGTGGAGGACCTCGCGGACTACCGGCTCCGCGTCGAGTACCCGGGCGGTCACCAGGTGACCGTCGCCGACGGCTACCGCTTCCTGCCGACCCTCGGCGAGCTCGATCTCCATCTCTTCGGAGAGGGGCGCCACGAACGACTCTGGGACATCCTCGGAGCGCATCTGCAGAGCTACACCACGCCCGACGGACCTGTGAACGGCACCTCGTTCGCGGTGTGGGCCCCGGGCGCCGTCGGCGTCACCGTCGTCGGCGAGTTCGACGGCTGGGGCGGACAGACCTGGCCGATGCGCGTGCTCGGCACCACCGGTGTGTGGGAGCTGTTCGTCCCCGACATCGGCGCCGGCACGCTGTACAAGTTCCGGGTGCACGGCAAGGACGGCTCGGTGAAGGACAAGGCCGACCCGATGGCCTTCGCCACCGAGGTCCCGCCGTCGACGGCGTCGGTCGTGAACCAGTCGTCGTACGAGTGGTCGGACAGTGACTGGATCACCGCCCGCGCCGAGCTGGAACCGCACCGGGCGCCGATGAGCGTGTACGAGGTGCATCTCGCCTCCTGGCGCCCCGGACTGAACTATCGCGAACTGGCGGAACAGCTCTCGGCTCACGTACGCGAGACCGGCTTCACCCACGTCGAGCTGCTGCCCGTCGCCGAACACCCCTTCGGTGGATCGTGGGGATACCAGGTCACCTCGTACTACGCACCGACGTCGCGCTTCGGCTCCCCCGACGACTTCCGCGCCTTCGTCGACCTCCTGCACCGTGACGGCATCGGCGTCATCGTCGACTGGGTCCCGGCGCACTTCCCCAAGGACGACTGGGCCCTCGCGCGGTTCGACGGCTCCCCGCTCTACGAGCACGGCGACCCGCAGCGCGGCGAGCAGTTGGACTGGGGCACCTACGTCTTCGACTTCGGTCGTACCGAGGTGCGCAACTTCCTCGTCGCCAACGCGCTGTACTGGATCGAGGAGTTCCACATCGACGGGCTCCGCGTCGACGCGGTCGCGTCGATGCTCTACCTGGACTACTCGCGCCCCGAGGGTGGGTGGAGCCCCAACATCTACGGCGGTCGCGAGAATCTCGAGGCCGTGGCGTTCCTGCAGGAGATGAACGCGACCGTGCACAAGCTGCACCGCGGCGTCGTCACCGTGGCCGAGGAGTCGACCTCGTGGCCCGGCGTCACGCGTCCCACCAGCGTGGGCGGCCTCGGCTTCTCCATGAAGTGGAACATGGGCTGGATGCACGACACGCTCGGATACATCGGGCGCGATCCGATCCACCGCGCGTACCACCACCACGAGGTCACGTTCTCCCTGGTCTACGCCTGGAGCGAGAACTTCGTGCTGCCCATCAGCCACGACGAGGTCGTGCACGGGAAGGGCACGCTCTGGTCCCGCATGCCGGGTGACGACTGGGCGAAGGCCGCGGGTCTGCGCGGCATGCTCGCCTACATGTGGGCGCATCCCGGCAAGCAACTGCTGTTCATGGGCCAGGAGTTCGGCCAGACGGCCGAGTGGTCCGACGAGCGCGGTCTCGACTGGTGGGAGATCGGCGACGAGGGAAGCGGCTCGCTGCACCGCGGTGTGCAGCAACTGGTCGGCGACCTCAACCGCACGTACGTCGCGGGCCCGGAGTTCTGGACACAGGACGGCTCGCCCAGCGGCTTCTCGTGGATCGACGCCAACGACACCGCGAACAACGTGCTGAGCTTCCTGCGCTTCGGCGACGACGGCTCCGTCACGGCCTGCCTGTTCAACTTCTCCGGTTCCCCGCACGGCGATTATCGTGTTGGATTACCCGAGCCGGGCCGGTGGGTCGAGATCCTCAACACCGACGCGGAGGTCTACGGCGGTTCGGGTGTGGGCAACCTCGGTGAGGTCACCGCGACCGAGCACTCGTGGCACGGTCGTCCGGCATCCGCTCGGGTCGCCCTTCCGCCCTACGGAGCGATCTGGCTCAGACTGGAGAGATGATGCGCGGGGCCCGCGTCCGGTTCGGCTGGTCCGCGAGCCTCCTCGCACTCGCCGTCACCACCGTGCTGACATCATGTGGCGCGGTGGTGACGGGCTCCCCCGTCTCCATCTACGACGATCCCTTCACCGTCGCCGGTCTCCCCGTCACGGACGGCCCGTCCGGCCCCAGACCCGGTGTCTCCCATGCCCAGCTCGACGTCGACGGCGCCGCCGGAACCGACGTCGACCTGCTGGCGACGGACGCCGTGGACGACATCCAGAAGTTCTGGCGCACCACGTACTCGACGCTGTTCCGCGGGTCCTTCCAGCCCGTCCGGTCCCTGGTGTCCTGGGACGCCACCGCCGCCGCCGGCGAGGGTCCGCTCTTCTGCAGCGAACCGACGGACGGACTCGCCAACGCCGGATACTGCTCGCTCGACGACAGCATCGGCTGGGACCGCGGGCTGCTCATGCCGGCCATGATCGACGCGTTCGGACCCATGTCAGTGGTCATGGTGCTCGCCCACGAGTACGGCCACGCCGTGCAGACGCAGTCCGGCCTCGTCGGGGACGACGACCCGACCATCGTCGCCGAGCAACAAGCAGACTGCTTCGCGGGCGCCTTCATGCGCCATGTCGCCGAGGGCGACTCGACCCACTTCACGCTCGACACCTCGGACGGGTTGAACGACGTCCTCGCGGCCACCGTGGCCGTCCGCGACGTCGACCCCGGTGATCCCGACTCGGTGCACGGCTCCGCGTTCGAACGAGTCACCGCCGCCCAGATCGGCTTCACCGACGGCGCCGGGGCCTGCACGCGCATCGACGAGAAGGAGGTCGAGTCGCGGCGCTCGACCCTTCCCCAACAGTTCGACAGCCCTCTCGACACCGGCGAGCTCCCCGTCACGCAGGACTCGCTCGAGCAGTTCGCCGCGACGTTCGAACAGGTGATGCCCACCGCGGATCCCCCGACGGTCGACTACTCCGGCGCCGACACCGGGTGCGCGGACGCGCTCACCACCGAACCGGTCTCCTACTGCCCCTCCACGAACACGATCGGTATCTCGGTCGACGCGCTGGCCGATCGCGGACGTCCCACCGAGGTGAGCGAGGACGACATCGTGCCGCTCGACGTCACCGGTGACTACGGCGCCTATGTCCTCTTCGTCTCCCGGTACGTGCTGGCCGTGCAGAACGAGGCCGGCCAGGGCCTGACGGACGCCCGAGCCGCGCTCCGGTCGGCGTGCCTGTCGGGAGTGGTCACCGCAGCGCTGAGTCCCTCCGACACGGCCGCGGCGCAGAGGTCGACGGTGACACTGTCACCGGGCGACCTCGACGAGGCGGTGTCGGGTCTGTTGTCGGACGGGCTCGCCGCGAGCGACGTGGACGGTCGCACGGTCCCCAGCGGCTTCGCGCGCGTCGACGCATTCCGCTGGGGCGTGCTGGGCGGCCGGGAGGCGTGCGACGGCCGCTACTCCTAGTAGAGGGCGGACGCCAGCTTGCGTCGAGCGGTGACCACCAGCGGATCCGCCGGGTCGAAGAGCTCGAACAATTCCAGCAACCGGGCGCGAGCACGGGCGCGGTCGTCCTCGCGCGTGCGCCGGACCAACTCCACGACACGAGCGAACGAGTCCTCGGTCCGCTGCTGATACAGCAACGCGTCGGCCGCCTGGAGACCGAGATCGACGTCGTCCGGCGCCGCGTCGGCCTGCTCGACGATGTCGTCCGGCAGCCCCTGGACGCGTGCCAGGAATCGGACCTGACGCACGCCGTTCAGTGCCTGCTTGTTGGCCGGCTCGGCGTCGACGATCTCCTGGAAGGCCGCCTCGGCACCCGCGAGGTCACCCTCGGCGAGCGCGGCCTCGGCTGCGTCGAAGCGCGGGTCCTCGGGCTCGGGGGCCGGTTCGTCGGCGTTCGGGACACCGGTCAGCTTCCCCTCGACGGCGCGGGCGATGGCCGCCAACCACTCACGCAGGCTCTCCTCGGGCTGCAGGCCCTGCAGATCCGCGAGAGGCTGGCCTGCTGCGACGGCGACCAGCGTGGGAACAGCCTGCACGCCGAAGGCCTGCGCGATGCGCGGATTGACGTCGACGTCGACGTTGGCGAGCACCCAGGCGCCGTCACCCTCGACCGCGAGGGCCTCGAGGGACTGCGTCAGCTGCAGCGACTGTGGGGAGCGCGGCGACAGCAGATTGACTATCACGGGGACCTGGCTCGAGCGCACCAACACCTCGGCCTCGAAGTCCACCTCCGTCACCGTGACGGAGACCGCGAGACCGTTGGCGGCGGTGGGAGACGGCGGCGCGGACGCGGCCTGCGCCTTGGCCTTGAGCGCCGAGAGGTCGACCGCGCCGGACATGGCGGCGGCTGCCGCGGCCGACGGACGTACTGGTGGGCGAGATCCGGGTCGAGTCACGAGGTTATTTTGTCACTCCGCCGCGGCCCGCGGCGATGCGGCTCCGGCCGATCGAACCAGACGTCCGGTCCTCGACGCCCACACCTCGAAGACGATGGTGCCGAAGGGCGGGATGCTCGCGAGGAGCGCGAGCACCGTGACGCCCTTGCTCCACCGCAACGCGAGGGCGGTCAGCACGGTGATCACGAGGTACAGGACGAAGACCGCGCCGTGCAGCATGCCCGGGATCCGGACACCACTGTCGATGTTGGGGTCGGGGACGTACTTGACGGCCATGCCGATGAGCAGCGCGACCCAGGTGACGGCTTCCGCGACCGCCACGACGCGGAACCACCGCACGATCGGCGGCTGCGAGACCGTGGAGGACGCGGCAGGTGCGGTGCTGGAGAGCTGGTTGTCGGCCATGTGTCCATTCTGCCGCAGTCGGTGAACGGTCCTCGACCATCGGCGGCGTCGCCTTGGCCACACAGAGTTGGCGGTCGTCCAGCGATGCCGACGATCGATTGTGACCCAGACCACGCCCGAACTGCCGGAAAAAAGGTCTAACGTCAAAGTATGACGACCACCGACGAGCACACGACGGCGACCGCGGACGCGGTGACGGCAGGCCTCGTGACGGCCATCGACCACGTGGGGATCGCAGTGGCCGACCTCGACGTCGCCCTCGAGTTCTACCGGGACCACTTCGGGATGACGGTGACCCACCGCGAGGTCAACGAGAGCCAGGGTGTCGTCGAGGCGATGATCTCCGTTCCCGGTGCCGCCGACGGCGCCGCGCAGATCCAGCTCCTCGCTCCCCTCGACGAGACGTCGACCATCGCCAAGTTCCTCGACCGGAACGGTCCCGGCCTGCAGCAGCTCGCCTTCCGCGTCCGCGACGTCGAGGAGACCGCGGCGTTCCTCCGCGAGCGTGGTGCCCGGTTGCTGTACGACGCTCCCCGCCGCGGTACCGCCGATTCCCGGATCAATTTCGTGCACCCCAAGGACGCCGGCGGTGTCCTCGTCGAGCTGGTCGAGCCCGCCGCGAGCTGACCCTTCCCCGGAACCCGTCGTGATCAGCACCCGACGGCCGAAACGGGGCGCGTGACGGTAGGTTGTCCGCATGGCACCAGAGAACGTCAGCGGTAGCAGCTCCCTGCCCTTCAGCGTGGTCCGCAAGGGGTACGACAAGGACGAGGTCCAGCGGTACTTCGAGCGGTTCGATGCCGAGCTCCGCGTCATCGCGACCGATCGCGACGCGGCGGCCGCGCAGGCCCGCGATCTCGCGGTCCAGCTCGAGGACGCCCGCGACGAGATCGACGATCTCCGTAAGGACATCGATCGGCTGTCGGTCCCCCCGACCACCGCCGAGGGCATGAGCGATCGCATCTCTCGCATGCTGCGACTCGCCTCGGACGAGGCGTCCGAGGTGCGCGCCAAGGCCGAGGCCGACGCTGCCGAACTCGTGTCCGTGGCCGAGCAGGACGCCACCCGCATGCGCGGCGAGTACGAGGGCCTGGTGGCCGAGCTGAAGGACCGACGGTCCGCACTCGAGACCGAGCACGAGCAGACCATGGCCGAGGCGCGCACAGCCGCCGCCCGCATCGTCGAGGAGGCGCAGGCCGAGCGTGATCGCCTCGCCGCCGAGGCCGAGAAGAAGCGCGCCGCGGTGCAGGAGGACTTCGAGATCACGATGGCCGATCGCCGCACCAAGGTGATGAACGCCGTCGACGAGCTCGAAGCCGACTCCAAGGCCGAGGCGGATCGTCGGCTCGCCGATGCCACCGCCGAGGCCAAGCGTCGGCTCCAGGCCGCCACCGAGCAGTCGGAGCGCCGCATCGCTCACGCCAAGGAGCTCGCCGAGGAACTGCGAGTCCTGCGTGGCCGGGTGCTCGCTCAGCTGCTCGGCATCCGCGGCCAACTCGATTCCGTGCCGGCCATGCTCGCCTCGGTCAACCGGGAGAGCGAACTGCTCGACGCACCGTTGGCGCCGGACGATCTCGAGATCGACGAGTCACTCCTCGACGAGGCACCGGCCGAGACGTCGAGCGAGCGCTCCTCGAACGGCCAGTCGAGCTCGACCCAGTCCTGAGGGTCAGGACCACCTGCGGGTGAGCCCGCGGGTACCGCGGCCGGACCAGCAACCCGTGTGCCAGTGCCGCCTGTCGTCGGGTCCGCCGAGTTTCTCGGCGGGCCAGACGACCACGTGCGCCACACCGGGCATGATCTCGTGGTCGCAGCCGGGGCACCGATAGGTCTTGGTCGCACGAGCGCCGGGAATCGGGCGCACGACGTACTCCTCGTCGCCGTCGAAGGACGGGCCGCGCTCCACTCGCGCCGTGGCGTCACCGAACGTCGGCGCGGGTCGCCCCGGTCGGCCCGACCGGCCGGCTCGTTGGTTGTTGCGTCTCGGCACTCGACCGATGGTAGGCGACCGCGTCAGAAGAGCGTGAACGCGGACGATTCGATTCCGCGGAGCGAGTCGTAGTCCAGTGTGAGGCAACGAATCCCGCGATCCTCCGCGAGCGTCTTCGCCTGCGGCTTGATCTGCTGGGCCGCGAACACGCCCCGCACCGGAGCCAGCAGTGGATCACGGTTCAGGAGTTCGAGATAGCGAGTCAGCTGCTCGACACCGTCGATGTCTCCTCGACGCTTGATCTCCACCGCGACCGTCGCACCGTCCTCGGCGCGGCACAGAAGGTCCACGGGTCCGATCGCCGTCGGGTACTCCCGGCGTACCAGGGTGTACCCGTCACCGAGCGTGTGCACGTGCTCGGCGAGCAGTTCCTGCAGATGGGACTCGACGCCGTCCTTGGTCAGACCCGGATCGACACCCAGCTCGTGGCTGCTGTCGAGTTCGATGTCCTCGATCGTGATGCGCAGTTCCTCGCCGGCCTTGTTGGTCACGACCCACAGCTGTCGGTCCGCGGGCACGACGTCGCCGTCGGCAGGGAGAGCCTCTGCAGGGTTCTCGACCAGCCAGCACGGCGGCGTCATCCAGTTGAGCGGCTTGTACGCCCGATCGTCCGCGTGGACGCTCACCGATCCGTCGGACTTGACGAGCAGTAGACGCTTCGCCCACGGCAGATGGGCCGTCAACCGACCGACGTAGTCGACCTGACACCGAGCAATGACCAGACGCACCGGGCCACCCTATCGACCGTGTGGGCCGCCGTCAGGCAGGGGTCGCGAGCTGCGTCTCCTCCGACCGCCCCCGTAACGTCACGCTCTTGCCGAACGACCACTCGTCACTCGACTGATTGTGGGCGTGCTCCACCGTGCGTGCCGACGCCACCAGACGCCCATCCGCAGACTTGGCGAGCTCGGACAACCGGGCCGCCTCGTTCACCGGATCACCGATGACCGTGTACTCGAATCGCTGCTTCGCACCGATGTTGCCCGCGACGGCTCGCCCGGACGCGATACCGATGGCTGCCTGGCAGTCCGGGACCTCGTTCTCGAGTCGCCGCATGATGGCGCGAGCCGCGCTGAGGGCCTCCCCGCAGTGATCGTCGAGATCGCCGGGAGCACCGAAGATGGCCAGCGCCGCATCGCCCTCGAACTTGTTGACGAAGCCGTGATGCTTGTCCACCTCGTCGACCACCACGTCGAAGAAGCGGTTCAACAGATCCACCACCTGCGCCGGGGGTTGGGAGGCCGCCAGCTCCGTGGATCCGATCAGGTCGATGAAGAAGACGGCGATGTCGCGCTCCTCGCCGCCGAGCTCGGGATTGCTCTTCAACGCGGCCTCGGCGACCTCCATGCCGACGTGGCGACCGAACAGGTCCCGGATCTTGTCCCGCTCGGCGAGGCCCTCGGCCATGCGGTTGAAGCCGCTCTGCAGTTCGCCGAGCTCAGTGCCGTCGTAGACGGACACCCGTGCGTCGAGGTTGCCGCGTTCGATCTCGACCATCGCCGAGCGCACGTTGTCGATGGGCGCCGTCGTCGCCAGACCGCCGAGCAGCGTCAGCGCGAAGCCGAACAGGAACGTGATGCCGCCGAGCGCGAGGATGGCGACCGCGAACTGGTCGGCGGTGGTGTCATCGCGGATGAACGAGGCGATGGCGATGACCATGAGTCCCGCCACGGGGACGCCGGTACCCAGGAGCCACGAGAGGATGGAGCGCCCCATCACCCCGGCGATACGGATACGGCGGAGATCGCCGGCCTCGAGAGCACGCGCCGCCGCCGGGCGCAGAGCGAACTCCGTCAGCAGGTAGCTGAACGCGCAGACGGTCGCACCACCGAACGCGATGGTGAACGCGACCTTGGGGATGGAGTTGGGATCGATGATGCCGTCGGCCGTCGTGACGATGACGAGCCCGCCGATCCAGAGGCCGATCTGCAACCGGGTGAGCCGCCACGGCATCGCCAGCGTGCGCTTCTGTTCCTTGCGGGTGGGCACGCGGTCCTCGATGGCCCAGCGCAGTCCCTTGACGGTCCGCTTGGTTCCCCACCCCACTCCGATGAGGAACGCGACCACGAGGTAGCACGGGATGAGGATGAAGTTCACCCACCAGTACTCACGGGGCGTGACGACGTCCGGCCCCGGCACGACCACGCTGATGAGTGCACCCACGATGACGGCGCCGATCGCGTTGGCGCCCAGCAGGAAGACGGTGAGCAGAATCTGCACCCGGATACGCCGGCGACGCGGTGATTCCTCGGTGTGCCCGAGCAGCGGGGAGCCCAGAGGCGATATCGAGCGTCGTGGTTTCTGCGGCATGGTGGATACGAGACTATCCCGGCGCGCGTAGGACGGGACTCTGCTTGATCGGACTGTGTCCGGACACCGATACCCGTGAATGCAGAAAGCCCCCCGACCGGTGGTCGGGGGGCTTTCTGGGAAGGGTTGTTCGGCGGTGTCCTACTCTCCCACACCCTGTCGGGTGCAGTACCATCGGCGCTGGAGGGCTTAGCTTCCGGGTTCGGAATGGGTCCGGGCGTTTCCCCTCCGCTATGGCCACCGAAACTCTGTG